>NZ_CP162023.1:1859740-2169697 GCF_041320275.1 Mumia sp. Pv4-285
GTGGGTGTTCATCGTCGACATGGTGATCACGCTGACGCTGCTGCGGGCGACCGAGTACACGCACACCGACGAGATGCTCGCCGCGCACACGTTCACGCTGACGACGTACTGGGTGACCACCGTCGTGCTCTGCTGGGCCGTGCGCTGGGGCGTCACGGGTGGACTCCTCGCCACCGCGATCGTGCAGAGCGTCGACGTCACGATGCGTCCCTCGGTGAACTCGTCGACCGTCGGCAACATCTTCCTGATGGTGCTCGCCGCGATGCTGGTCGGCTACTGCGCGCACGCGCTGCGCGTCGCCGCCGTGCAGAGGGTCGAGGCGGAGCGCATCGCCGCGACCGCGGCCGAGCGTGAGCGCCTCGCGCGCGCCGTCCACGACGGGGTCCTGCAGGTGCTGGCGCTGGTCCAGCGTCGCGGCGCCGAGATCGGGGGAGACGCCGCCGAGCTGGGTCGGCTCGCCGGGGAGCAGGAGCTCGCGCTGCGCAACCTCATCCAGTCCCGGGCCCGCGAGGAGGTCTCGACCGACGGCGAGCTCGCCGATCTCGGCCGGGCACTCGACCAGCTGGCGGGGCCGCAGGTCAGCGTCGCCACGCCGAGTCGGCCGCTGCTGCTGCCGCCCGACGTCGCCGGCGAGATCGTGGACGCTGTACGGGCCTGCCTCTCGAACTCGCTCGTCCACGGAGGAGCCGAGACCTCGGCATGGATCCTGCTCGAGACGGGCGACGGCCGGCTGGTCGTCAGCGTGCGCGACGACGGCCCGGGCATCCCGCCGGGCCGCCTCGAGCAGGCCGAGTCCGAGGGCCGGCTCGGTGTCGCCAACTCGATCAAGGGGCGCCTGCGCGACCTCGGTGGCACCGCCGAGCTGATCGACACGGCCGGGCAGGGGTGCGAGTGGGAGCTCTGCGTCCCGCTCGCGCAGGTGCCTCCTGCCACCGCGAAGCGATAGTCTTCGCGCATGGTGCGCGTGATGGTCGTCGACGACCACCCGTTGTGGCGCGAAGGCGTCGCACGTGACTTGACCGAGGCCGGTCTCGAGGTCGTGGCGACCGCAGCCAACGGCACGGAGGCCATCAACCGCGTCCTCGCCACCCGCCCCGAGGTCCTTCTCCTCGACCTCAACATCCCCGCGCCCGACGGCGTCGAGGTGACGGCCACCCTCACGCAGCGCGGGCTCGACACGAAGGTGCTGGTCCTCAGCGCCTCCGGCGAGCAGCAGGACGTCCTCGACGCCGTGAAGGCGGGCGCGAGCGGCTACCTCGTCAAGAGCGCGTCGCGCGAGGCGCTTCTCGACGCCGTGCAGGCTGTGGCGCGCGGCGAGTCCGTCTTCACGCCGGGCCTCGCCGGGCTCGTCCTCGGCGAGTACCGCCGCCTGTCGGAGGCGCCACCGACCGACGAGCCCGACGCGCCGCGGCTGACCGACCGCGAGACGGAGGTGCTGCGCCTGGTCGCCAAGGGCCTCACCTACAAGCAGATCGCGGAGCGCCTGGTGCTGAGCCACCGCACCGTCCAGAACCACGTCCAGAACACGTTGCGCAAGCTGCAGCTGCACAACCGGGTCGAGCTGGTCCGCTACGCCATCGAGCGCGGGCTCGACGACTAGCCACGACCCGGTGCCGGCCAGGACTCATCACGCGACCACGCCCGCGCCCCCTGGCGCCCGCGAGACGGAGGAACGAATGCGAGTCGGCGTCCTGACCGGCGGCGGAGACTGCCCCGGACTCAACGCGGCACTGCGGGCCATCGTCCGCGCCGCCCAGCACGACACTCCGATGGAGGTCCTCGGCTTCCGCGACGGGTGGCGAGGCCCCCTCGACTCCGACGCCCGACCGCTCGGTCCGGACGACGTGCTGGACGTGCTCGACCGCGGCGGCACTCTCCTCGGGTCGTCGCGCACGAACCCGGTGGGCATGGACGACGGCATCGACCGCGTCAAGGCAGGCCTGGTGTCCGCGGGGTGCGACGCGCTGATCGCGATCGGCGGCGAGGACACGCTCGGCGTCGCCCACGCGCTCGCCGCGGAGGGGGTCGCCGTCGTCGGGATCCCCAAGACCATCGACAACGACCTCTCGGCCACCGACGTGACGATCGGGCACGACACCGCCGTGGCGATCGCTACCGAGGCAGTCGACCGGGTCCGCTCGACGGCAGAGTCGCACCACCGGGCCATCGTCGTGGAGGTGATGGGGCGCCACGCGGGTTGGATCGCGCTCCGAGCGGGGCTGGCTGGCGGCGCCGACGCCATCCTGATCCCCGAGCAGGCCTTCGACGTCGAGGAGGTCGTGGCGCGCTGCGCCCGCGTCACCGCACAGGGCCGTGCGCCGATCGTGGTGGTCGCCGAGGGGGCCGTGCCGCAGGGCGGCGAGGAGGTTCTGACCCGGGCCGGCACCGACGCCTTCGGGCACGTCCAGCTCGGCGGGGTCGGCGACCACGTGGCCGCCGAGATCGGCCAGGCGACCGGCGTCTCGACCCGCGCCGTCGTGCTCGGTCACCTGCAGCGCGGCGGCACGCCGACGGCGTACGACCGGGTCCTCGGGACGCGCTTCGGCCTGCATGCCGTCGACGCCGTGCGCGCCGGAGCGTGGGGGTCGATGGTGGCGCTGCGGGGCGACGAGATCGCCCGTGTGCCGCTCGCCGACGGTGTCGGCAGGCTCAAGACAGTGCCGCCCGAGCAGTACGCCGAGGTCCAGGCGCTGCTCGGCTGAGCCGTTGTCCGCCGAACGGGCAGCGCACGGGCGCGGCGGCCCCGCGGCGTACGCTGGGACGGTGAGCATCCCGACCCTCGAGGAGCTGCGCGCGCTCGGCGCCGCGCAGCAGCCGACGTACACCGACCCCGCCGCCCGTGACGCTGCCGTGGCCCGTCTGCGCCAGATGCCGCCGCTCGTGTTCGCCGGCGAGGCCGACCAGCTGCGCGAGAAGCTCGGTGCGGTGGCCCGTGGTGAGGCGTTCGTCCTCCAGGGCGGAGACTGCGCGGAGACGTTCGACGGCGTCAACGCCGACAACATCCGCAACAAGCTCCGTGTGCTGCTGTCGATGGCGGTCGTCCTGACGTACGCGGCGAGCGTGCCGGTGGTCAAGATCGGACGCATCGCCGGCCAGTACGCCAAGCCGCGCTCGAGCGACTCCGAGACCCGCGACGGCGTGACGCTGCCGGCCTACCGCGGCGACGCCGTCAACGGTTTCGACTTCACCCCCGAGTCCCGCGCGCACGACCCGCAGCGGCTGCTCGAGGTCTACCACGCGTCCGCGGCGACGCTGAACCTCGCTCGCGCGTTCACGCAGGGCGGCTACGCCGACCTCCGCAAGATGCACGCCTGGAACTCCGACTTCGTCCGCAACAGCCCGGTCGGAGCGAAGTACGAGTCGGTCGGCGCCGAGATCGACAAGGCGCTCGCGTTCATGGACGCGATCGGCATCGACCCCGACGAGTTCCACACGGTCGACTTCTACTCGTCCCACGAGGCGCTGCTGCTGGAGTACGAGCAGGCCCTGACCCGCGTCGACTCGCGCACGGGCAGCCTCTACGACGTGTCCGGTCACTTCCTGTGGATCGGCGAGCGCACCCGCCAGATCGACGGCGCCCACGTCGAGCTGCTGAGCCGCATCGCCAACCCCGTCGGCATCAAGCTCGGCCCCACGACGACTCCGGACGACGCCCTGGCGTACGCCCGCAAGCTCAACCCGGACAACGTGCCCGGCAAGCTCACGTTCGTGACGCGCTTCGGCGCCGGCAAGATCCGCGACCTGCTGCCCGAGCTCGTCGAGAAGGTCCACGCTGCCGGCGTGCAGGTCGCCTGGATCACCGACCCGATGCACGGCAACACCTTCGCGACCGACAACGGCTACAAGACCCGTGAGTTCGACGACGTGATCGACGAGGTCCGAGGCTTCTTCGAGGTGCACCGCTCCCTCGGCACGTGGCCCGGTGGGGTGCACGTCGAGTTGACAGGCGACGACGTGACCGAGTGCGTCGGCGGCGGCAGCAAGCTGGTGGCGGCCGACCTCGCTCACCGCTACGAGACGCTGTGCGACCCCCGCCTCAACCGCGCGCAGTCGCTGGAGCTCGCCTTCCTCGTCGCGGAGATGCTGCGCCAGCGCTGAGCGTCCGTCAGCCCGGGCGGCGCATGTCCAGCCGTTGCTCCGGCCGGATCCCGAAGTAGGCCGTCGGTCCGCCCCCGCGCAGCAACGGACGCGCGGCGGCGGTGTCGTACACGCCGTCGACCAGCAGGTCGCGGGCGATGTGCACCCCGACGACCTCGCCGAGCGTGAGCCAGCTCTGTGCGGGTGCGCCGTCCGCAGCGGTCAGCCGGATCACCTGCGAGGTCCGGCACTCGAACGCGACCGGGCTCTCGGCGACGTACGGAACGTCCACGACGCGCCCCGGCGTCGAAGTGAGGCCCGCAAGGACGATCTCGTCGACGTCGGGCGGCACCATCGCCGAGGTGGAGTTCATGGCCTCGGCCAGATCCTCGGTGACGAGGTTCCAGCAGAACGCTCCCGTCGCCTCGGCGTTCGTGACGCTGTCCTTGCGGCTGGTGCTCGCGAAGCCGATGATCGGCGGCGAGTAGGCGAAGGCGTTGAAGAAGCTGTACGGCGCCAGGTTGACGACGCCGTCCTCTCCGCGGGTCGAGACCCAGCCGATCGGGCGGGGGGCGACGATCGCGTTGAACGGGTCGTGGGGGAGGCCGTGCCCGTCGCGCGGCTCGTAGAAGTGGCTGTCGGTGTCGGTCGGCACGCTGCGAACCTACGCCAGGCCGTACGCTGAGCAGCGTGCAGGTGCTCTCGATCCAGTCCTCCGTCGCGTACGGCCATGCCGGCAACAGCTCGGCCGTCTTCCCGCTCCAGCGGCTCGGCGTCGACACGTGGCCCGTCAACACGGTCGCGTTCTCGAACCACTCCGGCTACGGGGTGTGGCGCGGCACCGTCTTCGAGGCGCAGCAGGTCGCCGACGTCATCACGGGCGTCGGGGAGCGTGGCGTCTTCCCCTACCTCGACGCGGTGCTCTCCGGCTATCAGGGCGCGCCCGAGATCGCCGAGGTGATCCTCGACGCGGTCGCGAAGGTGAAGGCCGCGAACCCGCAGGCGCTGTACTGCGCCGACCCGGTGATCGGCGACCGCGGTCGCGGCGTCTACGTCAGGCCGGGCATCGCCGAGCTGATGCGCGACCGGATCATCCCGTCCGCCGACATCACCACCCCGAACCAGTTCGAGCTCGAGCTGCTCACCGGCGCCGAGGTCGGCACGCTCGAGGCTCTGCTCGCGGCCGTCGACGCGCTGCGGGCGCGGGGCCCACGAATCGTCCTGGTCACGTCGGTCGAGGTGCTCGACCCGAGCGAGCAGACGATCTCCATGGTCGCGGTCGACGATACGGGCGCGTACGTCGTCACGACGCCGAAGCTCGAGATGAACGTGGTCGCGGGCTCCGGCGACGCGACGACGTCGATGTTCCTCGGACGGCTGCTGCAGTCCGGGATGGACGTCCCCGACGCGCTGGCGAAGGTGGCGTCGTCGATCTTCGGCATCCTGGACCACACCCGCCGTACGGGTGCCGGCGAGATGGAGGTCGTCGCGGCTCAGGACGTCATCGCAGACCCGCCGCTCGAGTTCGTCGTCGACCGCCTCCGCTGACCGTTCGCGGGCCTACTGGGAGAGGTGAGGGACCTCGGCCTCGATGTGCCTGCGTGGCGCCGCCTCGGCGAGCAGCATCGCCGCCAGCACCATCGCGCCGCCGACCAGCGTCCTCGTCGTCAGTGTCTCGTCCGTGAAGCCGATCGCGAACGCCGCCGCGAACACCGGCTCCATCGACATGATGATCGCCGCCCGCGTCGCCGGCAGGTGAGCCTGCGCCCAGGTCTGCGCGAGCATCGCGAACGCCCCGGCGACGAGCGCCATGTAGACCATGCTCGTCCACTGCCCACCGGTCTGCGGGAGCACGACGCCGTTCGGGGCGGTCAGCACGAGGCACATCAGCGAGATGACGGCCATCTGGACGACGGCGAGCGCGTACGCCTCGCGCGCCGACGTCCACGCGCTGAGCATGACGATGTGCAGGGCGTAGAGCACAGCCGACAGCAGCGTGATGCCCTCTCCGAACCCGACGGAGAAGCCGTCGAGCGACAGGAACGCGAGCCCCACTGTCGCGACGACCACCGCGATCCAGACGGGACCGCCGACGCGCTGCCGGAGGACGAGCGCGGCGAGGATCGGCGTGAAGACCACGTACATCCCGGTGACGAACCCCGACACGCTCGCGTCGGTGTGCTCGAGGCCGACGGTCTGGAGGATCTGTGCGCCGCCGTAGACGACACCGAGCACCACGCCGCGTACGAGGCTCTCGCGGGAGAGGGCGAGCACGGCGCGCGGGCGGATGAGGAACAGCGCCGCCGCGGCGATCGCGAACCGGACGGCGAGGAAGTCGAGCGGCGGGACGACCTCGACGAGGTCCTTGATCAGGAAGAACGTCGATCCCCACGCGGCGGTGACGCTCAGCAGCGCTGCCGCGGCCAGCAGGCCGTACGGGCGGGTCTGCACCGGTGCGTCCCCGCTCACGACGTCGCTCCGCGGTCGCGCAGGCCGGCCAGCAGCGCGACGTCCTCCGCCCAGGCCTGGCTGCTGCCGGGCGTCTCGAGGACGAACGGCACGCCCGCGGTGGCCGGGTGCGCGAACATCGCCGCGAACGCCTCCACACCGATGTGGCCCTTGCCGATCCGTTCGTGGCGGTCCTTGAAGCTGCCGCGCAGGTCCTCGGAGTCGTTGGCGTGGACGAGCTGGAGGCGTCCCTCGCCACCGATCTCCACGAGCCGGTCGAGGGTGGCCGCGACGCCGTCGGGCTGATCGAGCGGCTCACCGGCGGCGAACGCGTGGCAGGTGTCGAGGCAGATGCCGATCCGAGGGTGGTGGTCCAGCGCTTCGAGGTACGGCTCGAGGTCGTCGATCCGCGCGCACAGGGAGCGGCCCTGCCCGGCGGTCGGTTCGAGGAGGAGGCTGGGCCCGTCCTCCGGAAGCACGTCGAGCAGCGGGAGCAGCCCCTGACGCACCTGCGCGAGGGCGGTGTCGTACGCGCCGTCGTCGACGCAGGACCCGGTGTGCACGACGACCCCGCGCGCGCCGATCGCCGCCGCGCGGGCGAGGTTGTGGGCGACGGTCGCCACCGACTTCTCGTACGTCGCCGGGTTGGGACTGCCGAGGTTCACGAGGTACGGGGTGTGGACGAAGGCCGGCACGGCGTCGGCGGAGCACAGCGCGCGGAACTGCGCGTCCTGCGCGGGATCGCCCGGGGACGCCGCCCAGCCGCGGGGGTTGCCGACGAAGACCTGCAGCGTGTCGGCGCCGATGTGCCGCATCGCGGGGAACGCACCGCGTGCGAGTCCCGGGCCGACCGGGACGTGGGACCCGATGGGGTTGCGGGCGTGCGTCACGGGGCCGGACGCGGGGGAGGAGGGCACCGGAGCATCCTACCTACCGTCCAGACGGTAGGAGTCAGACGATCCGAAGCAGGATCGTCGACCCGGGGGGCGCCTCGTCGCCGCCACCGGGCGACTGACGCGACACCAGGTTGCTGCCGAAGTGGATGCGTTCCTTCTCGACCTCGACCTTGAAGCCGGCCGCCTCCAGGATCGCGCGGGCATCGTCGACGTTCTTGCCGATCACGCC
The DNA here is from genome assembly GCF_041320275.1 of Mumia sp. Pv4-285. NCBI lineage: Bacteria > Bacillati > Actinomycetota > Actinomycetes > Propionibacteriales > Nocardioidaceae > Mumia > Mumia qirimensis. The sequence goes on from NZ_CP162023.1 coordinate 1,867,391, forward strand.
AGGCACCTCGATCGGCTCCCGGCCGTCGGACACCGTCAGCGTCACGGTGTCGCCCTTGTAGGCGGTGCCGCTCGCCGGGTCCTGCGCCATGATCTGGTCCCTCGGGACCTTGTCGTCGTAGACCCGCTCGACGTCCACCTCGAAGCCCGCCTTCTCGAGCTTCGCCTGGGCGCCGTCGACCGGCTTGCCGGTGTAGTCCTTCACCGTCACGGGCTTGCGACCCTTGCTGACGACGAGGTCGACCTCGGTGTCGGGCCGGATCATCCGCCCGACCGGCAACGACGTCGAGATCACGTCCCCCGAGTCGACGGTGTCGCTGTACTTGCGCTCGACCTCTCCCACGACCGCCTTCACCTCGGCGAGAGCAGCCTCTGCCTCCTCCTCGGACATGCCCTCGACGTCGGGCGCCGCATAGCGCTCCCGACCCTTCGAGACCGTCAGCGTCATCGTGCCCTCGGGGAGGATCCGGTCGCCGGGCCCCGGGTCGGTCGAGACCACCGAGCCGCGCGGGACGGTCTCGCTGAAGGCCTCGTCCCCGTCGTCGACGGTGTAGCCCGCGCGCTGACCCTCGGCACGCGCCTGCGCGACCGGCATGCCGAGGAGGTCGGGGGCGGAGTCGTACCGTGCGACGCCGAACCACCAGCCGAGGCCGGCGGCCAGCAGCGCCAGGACCAGCACGGTGACGAGCATGCGGCGGCCCCGCCGGTGCTTGTCGTCGTAGCGGGTGGCGGCGCGCGTGTGCGCGAGAGGGGGAGCCGGGATGCCGGCGGCGTCGCGAGTCACGGCACGCGTCGCTTCGTAGCCGGAGTCGTACGCCTCGGGCGGGCCCGGTCGGTAGAGCGCGGTCGAGTCCTCGGGGGTCGCCGTGTCGCCATATACCGATGAGGCCGACGCCGCTGCGACCGCCGTCGCGGCGGCCGGACCGCCGTCGCCGCCGGACCACTCTCCGACGCCCGTCGACCAGTCGTCGGCACCGGGTGCCGTGTCGGGACCGGGCCAGCCGTCGGAGCCTGCCATCGCCGCGGCGACGCGGTGGAGCTGGAGGTCCTGGGTGAGCTCGACGTCGTCGACCAGCTCTGCCTCGAGTGCGGACCGCACGCGTCGCAGCTGGTGCAGGAGCACCCGGGCGTCCGCCGAGCGCTGGTCGCGGTCGCGGGCCGTGGCGCGCGCGACGAGGGCGTCGACGTACGGCGGGATGCCGGCGACGAGGGTCGACGGCGCGGGCACGTCGGCGTGGACGTGCTGGTAGGCGACCTGGATCGGCGTCTCGCCGGTGTGCGGCTTCTGGCCGGTCAGCAGCTCGAACATCACGGCGCCCACGGCGTACACGTCGCAGCGTGCGTCGGCGCCCTCGTTGAGGACGAGCTCGGGCGCGAGGTAGGAGACGGACCCGATGAGGACACCGGTGGTCGCCTGCGACGTCGACGTGATCGCGCGGGCGAGCCCGAAGTCGGCCACCTTGAGCTGACCGCTCGGCGTGATGAGGACGTTCTCCGGCTTGACGTCGCGGTGGATGATGCGCGCGTCGTGGGCGGCGGAGAGCGCGACGAGAAGCGGGTCGATCAGCGACAGCACGCGGCGCGGCGGGAGCGGGGCCTCGCGGCTGATGACGTCGCGCAGCGTGTGGCCGGGGACGTACTCCATCACGAGGTAGAGCACCCCGGCGTCGTCGCCCTGGTCGAAGACCGCGACCACGTTCGGGTGGCTGAGCCGCGCCGCGGCGCGGGCCTCCGCGCTGAGGCGCTCGTTGAAGTCGATGTCGGCGTCGCCGCCCTGCATCACCTTGACGGCGACCGTCCGGTCGAGGCGGGTGTCGGTGGCCAGGAACACCGTGCCCATGCCGCCCCGGGCGAGGATCTTGCGGAGGTAGTAGCGACCGTCGAGGACCCGCCCCACCAGATCGTCGTCGCGCGTCGTCACGGTCACCTCCTCGTACGTCGTCGGGGTCGGCGACCGTGCAGGCAGGCCAGCACGGGCGGAACGGCCCCGCATCAGTGTAGGTGAGCGTCCGTGCCGACCGAGGGAGGCGGGACCGCGCGGTCGTGGGAGTCTTGTCCCATGGCTGACGACACGGCACCGGCATCGACGACGCGAGCGCAGCTCGACGAGCTCGTGGAGGAGTGGCTGTCGCTCGACGAGGCGGCTGAGCTGCTCGGCACGACCGTGAGCCGGGTGCGCCAGAAGGTGCGCGAGCGGGACCTGCTCGCCGTCAAGAGCGCGGCGTCCTCGCAGCCCCGGGTGCCTGCTCTGCTGTTCGTCGACGGTCTGCCCGTCGACGGTCTGCGCGGGACGCTCGTCCTGCTGGGTGATGCGCGCTACACCGACGACGAGGCGGCCGTCTGGCTCTTCACCGCGGACGACACGCTTCCCGGCCGCCCGATCGACGCGCTCCGCGAGGGACGCGGGCGCGAGGTGCGCCGCCGCGCGCAGTCGCTGACGTTCTGAGCGTCCGCCGGGGCGCCGCTCAGGCGTTGCGGCGTACGGCGCGGTTGGCGAGGTCGGACAGCACGTCGACCCACGGGGCCAGCGGCGCCAGGGCGAGCGCGCTCGCGGCCTGGTCCTCCAGCGCGGCGATGTCGTCCTCGAGGAGCGCCAGCGCACCGGTGTCGTGGATGACGTCGCGGAGCCGGTCGACCGCCGCCGGCGTGAGGTCGGGATCGCCGAGTCCGAGGTCGAGCGCGGCACGCTGCTCGACCGTCGCGCGGTCGTAGGCGTGCGCGACCAGCACCGTGCGCTTGCCCTCCCGCAGGTCGTCGCCGGCCGGCTTGCCGGTGACGGCAGGGTCGCCGAAGACGCCCAGCACGTCGTCGCGCAGCTGGAACGCCTCGCCGACCGGGATCGCGTACGCGCTGAGGGCATCGATCGTCTCCGGGCCCGCACCGGCGAGCGCGGCACCGAGGTGGAGCGGACGCTCGACCGTGTACTTCGCGGCCTTGTAGCGCACGATCCGCATGGCCTCCTCGACGGAGCTCGCGCCGATCGCCTGGCCGACGAGGTCGAGGAACTGGCCCGAGACGACCTCGGTCTTGCAGGCGTCGAGGTACGGGGTGGCGCGAGCCACGACCTCCGGCGAGAAGCCCGACGTCCTGAACATCTCGTCGGACCACGACAGCAGCAGGTCGCCGAGCAGGATGGCCGCACCCACGCCGTACGCGTCGGGGTCTCCGGACCAGCCCGACCCGCGGTGCGCGATCGCGAAGGCTGCGTGCGCGGCAGGCTTGCCGCGACGGGTCATCGAGGCGTCGACCACGTCGTCGTGGACCAGCGCGCTCGCCTGCAGCAGCTCCAGCGCGGCCGAGGCTCGGACCACCGCCGCGTCGTCTCCCTTGCCGCCACCGACCGTCCAGCCGGCATGGCAGAACGCTGCGCGCAGCCGCTTGCCGCCCGTGGTGGCCTCGGCAGCGGAGTCCAGGAACGGGACGAGCCGAGGACCGAGGGGGGCGAGACGCTCGCGCTGCACGGCCATGAAGGCCTCGAGGTCGGCGCCGACGCGGGTCGCGAAGTCGGGAGAGGCAGTCACGTCGTCACCCTACCGACGTCCCGGCACGCGGTCGGCACCTCGGAGAGTGCATCCGGCCTCGCTAGAGTGGGCCGCATGTCGACCCCACGCCGTCTCAGCGAGGACATCGCCGCGTCCGCGCCGAGCTTCTCGTTCGAGTTCTTCCCCCCGAAGAACGACGTCGGCGAGCGCGCGCTGTGGACCGCGATCCGACAGCTCGAGCCCCTGCGTCCGACGTTCGTCTCCGTGACGTACGGGGCCGGTGGCTCGACCCGCGACCGCACCGTACGCATCACCGAGCGCATCGCGACCGAGACGACGTTGCGTCCGATGGGTCACCTGACCTGCGTCGGGCAGAGCCGCGACGAGCTCCGGACGGTGCTCGGCCAGTACGCCGCGGCCGGTGTCCGCAACATCCTCGCGCTGCGCGGCGATCCCGTCGGCGGTCCGGGATCACCGTGGTCGTCCCACCCGGGGGGCCTCGACCACGGTGACGAGCTCGTCGCCCTCGTCGCCGGCCTCGGCAGCTTCTGCATCGGCGCCGCCGCCTATCCGCTGGGTCATCGCGAGGCGGCGGACCTCGATGCGGACGCCGACGTCGTGGTGGCCAAGGCGCGCGCCGGCGCGGAGTTCGTCGTCACCGACTTCTTCTTCCTGGCCGAGGACTACTTCGGGCTCGTCGAGCGGGTGCGTGCCCGCGGCTGCGACATCCCGGTGGTCCCCGGCATCATGCCGATCACCAACCTCGGGCAGATCACCCGGATGGCCGAGCTGTCGGGCCACCCGGTGCCCGCGTCGGTGGTCGCCCGCCTCCAGCCGTGGGCCGACGACCCCGACGGCTTGCGCGCGGAAGGCACGCTGATCGCGACCGAGCTGTGCGACGCGCTGCTCGAGGGCGGCGCGCCGGGGCTGCACTTCTACACGCTGAACCGCTCGTCCGCGACGCGCCGCATCTTCGAGAGCCTCGCCGTCGCCACGGTGTGACGTACGACACGCCCGGATCCGACAACGTCCGGCGCATGACCCTGGGCGGTGCGATCCTGAAGACGTGACTCGGGAGCAGCACCGCAAGCGGGGGATGCTGGTGCTCGGCGGAATGATCGGGGCCGCCGTGTTCGTCGGCTGTGCCTACCTGTACCTCACCGAGGGCGTCCGTGGCGACACCCTCGCGGTGGTCTGGTGGCTCAGCGGCCTGGTCGCAGCGGCGTTCGCCGTCGCCGCCTGCACGGTCGAGGACGACGGCATCGAGCGTCCCCGCTACCTTCTCTCGATCCTGCGCGGTCTCCGGCAGGAGTGGTCCCACGCGCAGCCGCACGACCGTCCTGCGTCACGGCCGTAGCGTCTCCGACGCCGCCGCGGTGCCCAGCGCGACGAGCTCCGTCGACGGTCCCGGGTGGGCGTTGACCCCGACACGCAGAAGTCCGGTCGGCTGAGTGCCGACGCCGGGCACCGTGAGTGCCGTACGCCAGCCGGACCACTGCCACCCGTCACGTGCTCCGTGGCGACGGACGGCGTCACCCGGCCCGACGTCCTCGCGACGCTCGACGTGGTCGCCGACGTCGATGCCGACCCGGTGCAACGTCACGACGGGATCCTCGGCACCGGAGTGCTCGACGGTCCACGACTGGCCGCGGCCGGTGTGCGTCGCGCTCGGCATGATGCGTACGGGGGTGCCGTGGACGACGGTCTGCTGCGCGAGCACCGGAGCGTACGGGCCGAGCCCGAGGTAGGTGCGTGCCGACGGGACACGGGGGAGCGCGTCGGTCTCCTCACGGCCTCCGGGGCCGGCGGGTGCCGCCCAGACCACGACGTCGGCGGGGACCGTCCCGTTGTCGGTCACCACCCCCGTGACGACGTCACCGGCGACCACGTCGTGTGCGCGCACGCCGAGGCGGACGTCGACGCGACGTTCCTGGAGCCGCCGCTCGAGAGCCTCGAGCAGGGCAGTCGTGCCGCCCTCGATCCGCCACCGCCCGAACGACCGCTCGACCAGCTCGTACGCGCCGAGGAACGCGGGCATGGAGCGCGGGTGCTGGCCGTCGAGACGGTGCCGGTCCAGCACCAGCGCGCGCAGGTGGTGGTTGCGCAGGCCGCGCCGGACGGCGCGGTCCAGCGACGCGCGCGGGCGCAGGGTGCGCCACTGCTCCCGGTCGAACGACGCACGCCCCACCAGCGGCCCGCCGAGCGCCGCCCGGCGCAGCACCTCCCAGACCGGGTCGAACTCGTCGACCCACCGGGTCCATCGCGACCCCGCCCCGCTGCCGAGGACCTCGTCGACCGCCTCGGTCTGGGCGCCGCGGCTGCCTGCCGGCAGGTCGAGCACCATGCCGCGGTCGAAGACGTGACGTCGGGCAACGGGCAAGGAGGTCAGCTCGAGCACGCGGTCGATCGGGCGTCCCGACTTCTTGAACAGGTCGCGCAGCGTCGCAGGCAGCGTGAGCTCGGACCACCCGCGGTCGAACGACCATCCGTCCACCTCGTACGGCCTGAGCTGGCCGCCGAGCCGGTCGTCAGCCTCGAGCAGGACGACGCGGTGACGCATCTTCGCGATGCGGACAGCGGCCGAGATGCCTGCGAACCCGCCGCCCACCACCACCACATCGGTCACGCAGCCAGGCTAGCGAGTCGCCTCGGGCCAGTACTCAGCGAGATCTGAGTAGAAGGACTCATGGTGTGCGGCCACGCCGCCGTCCACACTGGAGATGACGCTGCCCGTCCGGCTCGCGTCGGGGGTCGAGCCGGCCGGGCAGCGTGCTGTCGTCAGGCGACCTTCGTCGCAGTGCCTCCAGTGAGGTCGACGAGCTGGTCGAACGACGTCGCGAAGACGGCGTGCGGGTGCCCGGCCGCCGCCCACACCACCGGGTGCTCCGCGAGCTCGACGTCGACGAAGGTCCGCAGCCGCGCCGGGTGCCCGACCGGTGCGACCCCGCCGATCGCCTGACCGGTCGCCGCGCGCACCAGCTCGGGACGCGCACGCTCGAGAGCGGGCAGACCGTGTGCTGCGGCGAGCGCGACGGTGTCGACGCGGTGCGCGCCGCTGGTGAGGACGAGAACCACCTCGCCGTCGGCGTCGAACACGAGGCTGTTGGCGATCGCGCCGACCTCCACGCCGAGGGCGTCGGCGGCCTCGCGCGCCGTCCGCGCCGAGTCCGGAAGGACACGGACGACCTCGTCGACGACCCCGTGCTCGGCGAGCGCCGCGACGACCTTCTGGATCTGGGGATGGCTGGTGTCCACGCGCTGACCGTACTCCGGCCGGAGGTCAGCCCGCGTCGTGGACGGCCCGCTCCAGGGTGATCAGTCCCAGGCGCCGTAGACGGTCACCTTGAGCGGCTTCTTGGCCGTGAGGGCCCACAGCTGCTTGGCGTCGGGGATGTAGAAGTTGACGCAGCCGTGGCTGTGGCCGACGAACGGGTCCATCATCAGGTACGACGCGTGGAGAGCCTGGCCGCCGGAGAAGAACTGCGCGTACGGCATCCGGGCCTCGTAGATCGAGCTGACGTGGTCCTTGCTGCGCCAGAACACCGAGAACTTGCCGGTGCGCGTCTTCGCGTACGAGGCTCCACCCCGGACGAGCCAGGTGTTCCACAGCTTGCCGCTCTTGTAGAGGACCACCTGGTGGCGTGAACGGTCGTAGCAGGCGTTCCAGCCGGAGGACTTGCAGCGCTTCGGCATCTTGGCCTTGCCGCGGACCGTCTTCGCGAGAAGGACCCGCCAGGTCGCCGTGGTCGCGACGCCGGAGCGCTTGAGGCCATGGCGCTTCTGGAACTTCTTGACGGCCTTCTTGGTCTGCGGCCCGTAGGTCCCGTTCACCGAGCCCTTGAACACTCCCGCCCAGCGGAGGCGGTACTGGAGCTCGCGCACGTGCTTGATCGAGTGGACCGAGCTGTCGCGATCACCGGGACGCGTCGTCGCGCGGTAGAGGCGCGTCGTGGTCTTGCGAGCCTCGGCGGTGCGCGCCGTGGCACTCGTCGGCGATGCGGCGACGTCGGTGGCTGCAGGTGCGGCGGAGGCCGTCCCACCCATCGCGACGACGCCTGCGAGGACGAGCCCCGCAGAGCAGAGGAGGGCGGTGGAGCGAAGCATCCGGGTCCTTCCCGAGTAAGGAATCGAGGGCTCGACGCCCCGTGCGGACAAACAATAGCCCGTGCTGTGGCGTACGCGAGTGCGCCTGCCTAGACTGGGTACCCAAGGTCCGACACACCGTCGGTCGAGTTCAGGGAGGCCCGTCGTGCCGCTCTCAGAGGAAGAGCAGAGGTTGCTCGAGCAGCTCGAGCAGGCCCTTGCTGCCGAAGACCCGCGTCTGGCGTCGACTCTGCGAGGCTCCAAGCTTCGGGCGCGCGCTCGCCGCATCATCGTGCTGGCGTGCGTCGGCTTCGCAGCGGGCCTCGCGCTGCTGATGACCGGAGTCATCACGGCCTCCACCCCAGTGGGCGTCGTCGGGTTCGCCCTGATGGTCGCCGGCTCCTACTTCTTCCTCACGACGTGGCGCTCGCGGGACGCCGAAGGCCCCGCCGAACAGCCCCAGCGGCCGTCGACAGCGGGCCCGAGCCCGTCGAGCCGCACCGCGTCCTCCGACTCCTTCATGCACCGCATGGAAGAGCGCTGGAAGCGTCGCCGCGACTCCGGCTCCTGAGCACCCGCCGCCCCAGCTCCTGAGCACCCCGCCCACCGGCCTCGGCGGCGGCTGCTACTCCTGCAGTGTGAGCACCTCGTCGTCGTGCGCCGCGGTCCGGCGCTCGACCGGCACCAGCACCGACCGCGGCATTACCCGCGCCACGATCCGACCACGGCGCGAGACGCTGGCGGACATCGCCGCGCTCAGCGTGTCGACCGCGCTCGACAGGTCCTCCGGCTCGAAGGCCGGGGCGTAGCGCGAGAGCTCGACCGCGCCGACCAGGGTGTCGAGGGCGTCGAGCGCTGTGGTGTCGTCGCCGAGGCGCGCTCGCAGCGGCGCCGTCGCCGACCGTGGCGACGCGCCCTCCGTCCAGCCGATCCCGAAGTCCGCGGCGGTGTCGCGAACCTCGGCCCACGCGTCCTCGACGGCATCGGCGGGTTCGTCGTGCGGTGCGCTGCGGCGGCGACGGCGTACTCCTCGGATCGCGCTCGGGACGACGAGCCCGATGAGGACCAGTCCCGCGAGGACGAGAGCGATGGGCCGCCACGACGTCGTGCTCCCCGTCTCGTCGGCCGAGCCGGTCGCATCGTCACGCGCCGCGGCGCCCGACGGGGACTCAGTCGCGCGGGTGGTGGGGACCGCCGAGGGGAGGGGGACGGCCTGCTCCTCGACCGAGCCCTCGGCGAACTGCGGTGGTGTGTACCCCCGTCCGCCCGGGGTCGGCTCGAAGCCCACCCACCCGATGCCAGCGAAGTAGAGCTCCGGCCAGGCGTGCATGTCAGTCCCTCTGAACTGCCACGACCTCGGGGCGCGCCCCGGCTCGCCGGACAGGAAGCCGATCGACACCCGGGACGGGATGCCGAGCGAGCGCGCCATCATCGCCATCGCGGTCGCGAACTGCTCGCAGTAGCCGATGCGCTCGTCGGTCAGGAAACGCTCGATGGTCTCCATGCCGGAGCCGGAGCCCGCCTCGAGGGAGTACTCGAACCCGCCGTCACGGCGGAACCACCGCTGGAGCGCCTCGGCCCGGTCGAAGTCGTTGCTCGTCCCGGCAGTGACCTCCTCGGCGCGCTCCTGGACGACGTCGGGGGTCTCCGGCGGAAGTTCGACGAACGACGACATCGTGAGCGTCGACGCCGGGGCGATGCGCAGCTCGCTCTCGGTGGGCCTCGCGAGCAGCGAGTCGAACCCGTAGGTCTCCCCGGCGAACGAGCCGATGCTCTCGGACCGGGTGATGTCGAGCATGCTCCGGTTGACCTCCACGCCCTCGGGGTCCTCGAGACGGACCGCTGTCGGGGCGTAGATGTGGGGGAGCCACAGGGTGTCGAAGCCGGGCGCCACCGCCGCCGCGTACCGGAGCGTGCTGGTCTGCACGCCCGGGTTCAGGCCGGGGATCGCGGGGAGCTCGTCGGTGAGCTGCTGACCGGCCCCGACGCGGTCGCCGAGCGACCAGCCGCGCTGGCCCACCGTCTGCAGGGACGCCATGCGAAGGTAGCGCGGCCGTGGCGACCCGGGCTCGGCCTGAACCGTGAGCATCACGTCGTTGCTCTGACCGCGGAGGTTGCGCCGCATGTCGAGGATCGGGTTCGCGAGGCCGTTGCCGTTGCCGGTGCCGCTCCCGTCACCGCCACCGGAGAACAGGTCCTGCGAGGCTGCCGGCGCGAGCAGCGGGACGACGAGGGCGACGGCGATCGCGCCACCGGCGATGCCGACGGCCGGGACGGCGCCGCGGAGGTGCGCTGCCGCGGTGTCGATCGGGTCGGCGCGCCCCACCCCGACGCCGGGCACCCGGGGACCCCAGGACCGTGCCTCGTCCCCGCGGGTCACCGCCAGCAGACCGGCGTACGCAGCGGCCCCGATCACGAAGACGCCCGGCGAGACGTCGCCGGCCAGGAGGGTGGCCGGGATCATCATGACGGCGAGCAGGACCAGTCCGAGGGCCGGCGTCCAGCGGAGCTCGGTGGCGAGGACGTCGATCGCCAGGGCCAGCACGACCACGAGCGTGGCGAGCGTGGCCGTGAGGGCACCCAGGTCGGGCACCGGCGCCGCATAGCGCTGCGCGTGGTCGTACGTCGCCGCGGCGACCGCCTGCGCCCGCTCCAGGGTCGCGGGAGTCGGAACCACGCCGAAGATGCCCGTCGCACCGCCGTACGAGGCCGTCAGCCAGCCGACCGCCACGACGCCTTCGAGGGTCATCACGATCGTGCGCGTGGCCTGGGCGGCGCGCGCCACCGCCCCGGTGACGAGGACGACCGCGGCGCCCAGGGCGCCTTCGCGCAGGAAGTCGGGTTCGAGGGCCAGCGGGGCGTAGGTGGCCCCGACGGCGACCGCCAGCAGCCAGACCCAGGTCGCCACCCAGAACGGGTGCAGCATGCGGGCGTTCATCCGACCGCATCCTTCGTCGACTGCAGGGCGAGCGCCTGCCACGCCTCGCTGATCGTGTCGCCACCACCGACGGCGACGGCCCCCCAGCCGCGTGCCCGGGCGGACGTGGCCAGGTCCAGGGCACCACCGGAGCCGCCGTGCTCACCGTGCAACCAGTGGTCGCTGTCGAGCACGACCGCCAGCCGCCGCCCGGCGGTCGTCGAGCACAGGTCGACCTGGTCGAGGCTCTCCGGGTCGGAACCGCTCACCAGCGCGACGACGATCCCGCGGGAGGTGAGGACGTCGGCGGGTACGTGTCCGCTGGTCCGGCGGATCGAGGGGCCGACGGCGGCGAGCTCGTCGAGGATCAGGCCGAGCGAGTCCGGGGCCGAGTCGTGCGAGTCGGTCACGTCGGTGACGAGGCGGACGTCGAGACCGTTGCCGGCGAAGTGCGCCGCGACCGAGGCAGCGGCCGACACGGCCCACTCGAAGGTGCCGTCGGCGCCGCGGCGGTGGACGTCGCGGCGCGTGTCGAGGTAGATCGTCACGTCGGCGTGGCGGCCCTCCTCCTCGCGGCGGACCATGAGCTCGCCGGTGCGGGCGGTGGTGCGCCAGTGGATGCGGCGGAGGTCGTCACCCACGCGGTACTCGCGCACCGACGTGTCGTCGGCGCGTCCGGTGGACCCCAGACGGACCCGGTGCTCGCCCGCCGCGCTCCCGACGCCGCCGGCCCAGAGGCGGCCGAGCCGGTGGACGGTGGGCGTGACGACGAGCGGAGTCGTCGTGTGGAACGTCTTGCGGACCGAGAGGAACCCGAAGGGGTCGCCGATCCGGACCGCGAGCGGGCCCAGCGCGTAGATCCCGCGACGTCGTGCGGTCAGGCGGTAGCGGGCCGCACTGCGCCAGCGTCGTCCGCTGGCCTCGACGGCGAAGCGGCGCCCGCCGCCGAGAGCGTCCGGGAGCTGGTCCTCCAGCAGGAGCGTGCCGCCGCTGCCGCGACCGCCGCCGGTGACCTCGAGCGACACCTCGACCTCGCCGCCGGCTGACGTCCGCGTCGGCGAGACGGTGCGGGTGGTGCCGACCTGGCTGCGACCGTGCGCGACCACGAGCACGGACAGGAGGGGGAGCGCCAGCGCGAGGGCCCCCAGCCGGACGAGGATGTCGAGCCCGAGGAACACGCCGCCGAGACCCACCGTGGCCCCACCGGCGAGGAATCCCCGTCCTCGCGTGGTCAGGGAGCCCAGGGTGCCGCGCACGTCATCGTCCGGGCTCGGGCACGCGGACCTCGGCGAGGATCTCGCGTACGACGTCGGCGGCCTGCCAGCCGGCGACGACGGCGTCGGGCGACAGCAGCAGACGGTGGGTGAGGACGGAGGCCGCGAGCGCGGCGACGTCGTCGGGCAGCACGTAGGGCCGGCGTTCGAGCGCGGCGCGCGCCCGGGCCGCCCGGACCAGGTGGAGGGTCGCGCGGGGCGAGGCGCCGAGGCGTACGCGGGAGGACGTGCGGGTCGCGGTGGCGATCGCGACGGCGTACTCCTCGACGGCGGGAGCGACGTAGATCGTGCGGACGGTGGCGACGAGGTCGGCCACCTGCTTCACATCGGTGACGGGGAGGAGGTCGGCAAGGGGATCGGTGCCGCCGTGCTCGCGCAGCATCGCGGCCTCGGCCTCGGCCGACGGGTATCCCATCGCGACCCGGGCCATGAAGCGGTCGCGCTGCGCCTCGGGCAGCGGGTAGGTGCCCTCCATCTCGAGCGGGTTCTGCGTGGCGACCACCATGAACGGGTCCTGGAGCGGGTAGGAGGTGCCGTCCACGGTCACCTGGCGCTCTTCCATGCACTCGAGCAGCGCCGACTGCGTCTTGGGCGACGCACGGTTGATCTCGTCCCCGACGACGACGTTGCCGAAGACCGCGCCCTCGCGGAACTCGAACGTCCGGGTGGCGGGGTCCCACACCGACGTGCCGGTGACGTCGCTCGGGAGCAGGTCGGGGGTGAACTGGATCCTGCGCATCGATCCGTCGATCGACCGGGCCAGCGCCTTGCTCAGCATGGTCTTGCCGACACCCGGGACGTCCTCGAGCAGCAGGTGGCCCCCGGCGAGGAGCACGATCACGGCCGTGCGGACGACGTCGGCCTTGCCGACGATCACCGTGCCGATGTTGTCCACCAGGCGCTCGGCCGCGACGACCAGCTCGTCGCTCTGGTCGGGGCCGGGCGGCGCCGCGGGCTCCCGGCGAGGTGTCGTCGTCACGGATACCTCCTGCAGGTCCAGCACATCGATGGGCGCGGGCCTCGAACGCCCCGTGGATGCCGAGACTACCCAGCACTCCCAACGGGTGCCCCGGATCCGGGGGAGGGATGCACCAGCGCCCCACCCACGCTCCACTCTTCACCATCGGAGCCCCTCGGGCGAGACGAATGCCTGAGAACACGGGGACCGCGGCCGGTCGGGCGGTGGAGCGCACATCGCCCAGGTGGGGCGCTGGGTGGCGCGCGGTGGGGCGATTCGGCTTGACGGTGGGGGCGAGTGGAGTACAGTGGCGCAAAGTGGAGCAACCCACGGAGAACGTCGGCATCGGGGGCCGGCGGCGTGAGACGGGGGAGGTTGACGTGCAATGTTCTTCGGCACGTACACCCCTCGCCTCGACGACAAGGGTCGGCTCTTCCTCCCCGCCAAGTTCCGCGACCGACTCACGGAGGGCCTCGTGCTGACGAAGGGGCAGGACCGCTGCATCTACGTCTGGCCGCAGGCGAGCTTCGAGGAGTTCAGCGACCGGATCAGCAAGACGCCCTTCACCAACAAGGCAACCCGCGACTTCGTCCGTGTCCTCTTCTCGGGGGCCTCGGACGAGGTGCCCGACAAGCAGGGACGCATCACCGTCCCCGGGCCGCTGCGCGAGTACGCACGGCTGGACCGCGACTGCGTCGTCGTCGGGGCCATGGAGCGGGTCGAGATCTGGGACGCGACCCGCTGGTCGGAGTACTCCGACCAGCAGGAGGAGAGCTTCGCCACCTTGTCGGAAGAGGTGATCGAAGGACTGCTCTGAGGCTCGTCCGTCGAGGCCTCTGGGCCGCTTGCTCCACCTCCTGGCTCCACTTCCCCGGTGCCAGAAGGTGACTTCCCAGGGCAAGCGGCCAGGGACCTGGCCGGACGAACCAGGCGATCGGCCCCGCACGGGTAGCGGGACGAGGCGCAACACACGCTGAACCACACAGAACGAGGGGTCGAGATGGTGGTCGGACGTCCCGGGGCCGGGACGCATGGGTGAGTCGAAGCACGTACCGGTGCTCCTGGAGCGGACGGTCGAGCTCCTCGCGCCCGCCCTGGCCGACAGCGACGCGGTCCTGGTCGACGCGACGCTCGGCCTGGGCGGGCACTCGGAGGCGGTACTGAGCCGCTTCGAGGGGGTCCATGTCATCGGGATCGACCGTGATCCGGAGGCGCTGCGCCGGTCTCGCGAGCGTCTCGCGGCGTACGAGGGACGTGTCACGTTCTTCGAGGGCGTGTACGACGAGCTTCCCGAGGCGATCGCCTCGGCCGGGCGGTCCCACGTCGACGGCGTGCTGTTCGACCTCGGGGTCTCGTCCATGCAGCTCGACGTCGACGAGCGCGGGTTCTCCTACGCACGGCCCGCCCCGCTCGACATGCGGATGGGCCGCGAAGGCCCGACGGCGGCGGAGATCCTCGCGACGTACGAACGCGACGACCTCGTGCGCATCCTCCGGACGTACGGGGAGGAGAAGCACGCGGGCCGCATCGCCGACGCGGTCGTACGGCGGCGGGCCGAGGCGCCGCTGCGGACCAGCGACGAGCTCGTCGCCCTCGTCCGCGAGGCGCTTCCGGCAGCGGCGATGAGGACCGGCGGCAACCCCGCGAAGCGGACGTTCCAGGCACTGCGGATCGAGGTGAACGACGAGCTCGGCGTGCTCCGCCGCGCGATCCCCGCGGCGCTCGATGCGGTCCGGGTCGGCGGTCGCGTCGTCTCGATGGCCTACCACTCGCTGGAGGACCGCATCGTCAAGCAGGCGTTCGCCGGTGTCACGACCGTCGACGTCCCGCCCGGTCTGCCCGTCGTCCCCGAGTCGATGCAGCCCCGGTTCCGGCTGGTGACCCGCGGAGCGGAGACCGCGTCGGAGCAGGAGATCGAGGAGAACCCCCGAGCGAAGCCGGTCCGGCTCCGCGTCGTCGAGCGTGTGAAGGAGGCACGATGAGCGTCGCCCACGGCACACCACGTCGAGCGCCCGGACGGCCGCAGCCGTCGACGCGAAGCCCGCTGCGGGCCGTTCCCGCACGCCGTCCGCAGACGCCGCGGGCGCCCTTCGTCCTGCTCGTCGTCGCCCTCCTGGCCAGCGGCCTCATCGGCCTCCTCCTCCTCAACACCTCGATGCAGAACGGCGCGTTCCAGCTCGCCGAGCTGGAGAAGAGGGCCGAGGAGCTCCAGAGCCGTCACGCCGAGCTCACGCTCGAGGTCGAGCAGCGTTCCACTCCTGAGTCGGTCGCCGAGAAGGCAGCCGCTCTCGGGATGGTGCCGAACACGAACCCGGCGTTCCTGCAGCTGCCCGACGGCAAGATCGTCGGCGACCCCGAGCCCGCCAGCCGCGCCAGCGAGGCGGTGTCGGGAGTCGACGGACCGTCGCCGGTCACCGTGGGAGACCGCCAGTGAGCGCGCACCGCAACCGGGCGAGGTTCTGCTTCGTCGTGGTCGCGACGCTCCTGCTGGTCTTCGCCGGCCGGCTGATCCAGATCCAGGGTGTCGACCCCAACGCGTACGCGGCGAAGGCGCGCGCGGCGTCGACCGAGATGGCGGTGCTGCACGCCGACCGCGGCCAGATCCTCGACCGCGACGGTGAGCCGTTGGCCACGTCCATGGACGCCCGCGCGATCATCGCCAACCCCGTGCAGACGGCGGACGACGCCCCGGCCATCGCCCGGGTCCTCGCCGCCGACCTCGACGTCGACTACTTCGACGCGGTCGAGAAGCTGCGCCGCGAGGACACGCAGTTCGTCTACGTCGCGCGGCAGGTGCCGTCGTACCAGGCCGACCGGGTGCTGGCGAAGCTCTCCGACGCCGGCATCAGCACCGGCGTGTCCACCGAGCGCGACGTCGTCCGCACCTACCCGGGCGGCACGCTCGGCGCGACGCTGATCGGTCTTGTCTCGGGCGAGACCGGCAAGGGCACCAGCGGGCTCGAGGGCGCGTTCGACGACGAGCTCACCGGCGTCGACGGCGAGGCGTCCTACGGGGCGACGAGCAAGGGGGTACGGATCCCGCTCGCGCGCCAGACGACCAAGGAGCCCGTCCCCGGCGCCGACGTCGTCACGACGATCGACCGGGACCTCCAGTGGTACGCCGACAAGCGGCTGGCCGCAGCGGTCCGCAAGAGCCGGTCCGACTGGGGGATCGCGGTGACGGTCGACCTCCAGACGATGCAGGTCCTCCAGCTGTCGCAGCTGCCGACCTTCGACGCCGAGGACCGCTCGACGGTCACCGCGGCCGCCATGAACAACCGTGCCGTGCAGAACGTGTACGAGCCGGGGTCGGTCCAGAAGGTCGTGACGATGGCGGCGCTCGCCGACGCGGGTCTGGCGACGCCGAGCACCCGGGTGAAGGTGCCGAAGGAGCTGACGCTCGACGGCTTCACGATCAGCGACTGGTGGGACCACGGCCGGCTCCGGCTGACGGCCGCCGGCGTCATCGCCAAGTCGTCGAACCTCGGCACGATCGCTCTGGCCCAGCAGATGGACGACGACACCTTCCACGACTACCTGTCGAAGTTCGGGTTCGGTCAGCAGACCGGGGTCGGCCTGTCGTCGGAGTCGCGAGGCATCCTCAGCCCGGCGGACCGCTGGTCGGCCGCTCAGAAGGCGACGATCTCCTTCGGGCAGGGCATCTCGGTCACCGCGATGCAGGAGGTCGCCGCCGTCGCCGCGATCGCGAACGGTGGCCGCTACGAGGCTCCGCGCCTGGTCACGGAGGTGCGTGAGGCCGACGGCACCACGAAGCAGATCGAGCCGGCCGCGTCCCGTGAGGTCGTCTCCCGCGAAGCGGCGAGCATGGTCACCACGACGATGGAGGCGGTGACGAGCGGCGAAGGGTCGGCGGCAGCGGTCGAGATCCCCGGCTACCGCATCGCCGGCAAGACGGGGACCGCCTGGCGGGTCAACCCCGACACCGGACGCTACGTGCGCGGCGAGAACACCGTCTCGTTCATCGGGTTCGCCCCTGCCGACAAGCCGCGGTTCCTGACGTACGTGGTGCTGGACAACCCCCGTGGCGGCGGCTCGGGCAGCGGGACGGCGGGGCCGGTGTTCCGCGACATCATGCAGCAGTCGCTGCAGCGCTACGGCATCGCGCCGAGCGGGTCGCGTGCGCCCAGGACCCCGCTCGAGTGGTGAGTGTCGATACGCTCGGCTGCGATGTCTGCTGACCCGCTCCACCCCCTCGACACCCGGCCCTCGTCGGTCGTCCCCGTCGACCTCGCCGCGCTCGCCTCTGCTGTCGACGCCGCCGTCGTCGGTCCTGACGAGCCGGCGGCGGTGACCGGGGTCACGCTCTCGTCGTCCGACGTACGCGCCGGCGACCTGTACGCGGCGCTGCCGGGGACGCGCACCCACGGCGCACGCTTCGTGGCCGACGCCGCGCAACGGGGCGCGGTCGCGGTCCTCACGGACGCAGCCGGCGCCGACCTCGCCGCCGCAGCACGGACGCACCTTCCCGTGCTGGTCGTCGCCGATCCCCGTGCCGTCCTCGGTCAGCTGGCCTCCCAGGTGTACGCCGCGCCCGCGGCCGGGCTCACGACGATCGGCATCACCGGCACCCAGGGCAAGACGACCAGCTCCTACCTCGCGGCGGCGGCGCTGCGCGCCTGCGGCGACCGGGTGGGGGCGATCGGCACGACCGGGGCGTTCCTCGACGGGCAGCCGCTCACCTCGGCGCTGACGACGCCGGAGGCACCGGCGCTGCACGCGCTGTTCGGCGTGATGCGCGACCACCGCGCCGACGCCGTCGTGATGGAGGTCTCCAGCCACGCCCTCACGCTGCACCGGGTCGACGGTGTTGTGTACGACGTGGCGGTGTTCCTCAACCTCGGCCGTGACCACCTCGACTTCCACGCCGACGTCGAGGACTACTTCGCCGCGAAGGCGTCGCTGTTCACCCCTGAGCGGTCGACCCGGGCCGTGGTCGACATCGACGACCCGTACGGCCGTCGGCTCGCGTCGTCGGTGACGATCCCGGTGACGACCGTCTCGCTCGAGGGACGCGAGGAGGCCGACTGGCGCGTCGTCGCCGTCGACTCGACCGCGTCGGGCTCGACCGCGCGCGTGGTCGGCCCGGACGATACGGAGCACACCCTGGTCGTCGGGCTGCCGGGGCGTTTCAACGTGGCCAACGCGCTCGCCGTCCTCGCGGCCGTGACCGCGACGGGCCGCGCGGCCGAGGACGCCCTCGCGGGCATCGCCGCCTGCACGTCGGTGCCGGGCCGGATGGAGCAGGTCGACGCCGGGCAGGACTTCACGGCGATCGTCGACTACGCCCACAAGCCGGATGCGCTCCGGGCCGTTCTGGCGTCGCTGCGGGGCCTCTCGTCCGGGCGTCTCGTGGTCGTCATCGGCGCCGGCGGAGACCGGGACCCCGGCAAACGCCCGCTGATGGGCGCGGCGGCAGCCGAGCTCGCCGACGTGGTCGTCGTCACCGACGACAACCCGCGCACGGAGGACCCGGCCCTGGTTCGCGCCGAGATCCTCGCCGGCGCGCAGTCCGCGATGGCCGGCGGCGCCACCGCGGAGCTCGTCGAGATCGGCGACCGCCGCGCAGCCATCGCGCACGCGATCGGCACAGCGGGCCACGGCGACGTCGTGGTCGTCGCCGGCAAGGGGCACGAGCGGGGCCAGGTCGTGGGCGACGTCGTGCACCCGTTCGACGACCGCGAGGTGCTGGTCGAGCTGGTGACCGCCGCCCGGGGGGCCGGGTCGTGATCGCGACGCCCCTGACCCGGGTCGCCGAGATCGTCGGAGGCACCGCCTACGACGCGGCGGACGTGGTCGTCACGGGCCCTGCGACGCTCGACTCGCGTGCGGTCTCGTCCGGCGGCCTGTTCGTGGCCGTCCGCGGTGAGCACGTCGACGGGCACGACTACGTCGACGGGGCGGTCCGCGGCGGCGCCGTCGCCGTGCTCGCCGAACGCCGGGTGGATGCGCCGTGCGTGGTCGTCGACGACGTCGCGCTGGCACTCGCGCGCCTGGCCACCGACGTACGCTCACGGCTCACCGGCTGCACGGTCGTCGGCATCACCGGCTCCCAGGGCAAGACGAGCGTCAAGGACCTGGCTGCCCAGGTCCTGCTCCGCGGTGGCGCGACGGTCGCGACCGCGGGCAACTACAACAACGAGCTCGGCGTCCCGCTGACGGTCCTGCGCGCCGACGCCGACACACGTTTCCTCGTCGTCGAGATGGGTGCACGTGCCCTGGGCAACATCGCCGAGCTCTGCGCCATCGCCGGACCGCACGTCGGTGCGGTGCTCAACGTCGGCACGGCACACCTGGGCGAGTTCGGCTCCGTCGAGACGATCGAGCGTACGAAGGGCGAGCTGGTCGAGGCCCTCGGACCCGACGGCGTCGCCGTTCTCAACGCCGACGACCCGCGCACCGCGGCCATGCGCAGCCGCACCACGGCGCGCGTGACCACGTACGGCGCGGCGGAGGACGCCGACGTCCAGATCCGTGACCTCGTGGTCGGGCGCGACGGTGAGCCGACGTTCACGCTGGTGGCCGGGAGCGACTCCGCAGAGGTCCACGTGCCGCTGCTGGGGGCGCACCAGGCCTCCAACGCCGCCGCGGCCGCCGCGATCGCCCTCGCGGTCGGGTTGGAGGTCGAGACGATCGCCGACGCGCTCGGGTCGGTCGTCACGCGCTCGGCGTGGCGGATGGAGCGCCACGTCCGCGCCGACGGTCTGGTCGTGGTCAACGACGCCTACAACGCCAATCCCGAGTCGGTCGGAGCCGCGCTCCGTGCGGTGACCGCGATGCGAGAGGACGGACGCGTCGTCGCGGTCCTCGGAGAGATGCTCGAGCTCGGCGGTGCGGCGCGACGCGCGCACGCCGACGTTGGTACTCTCGCCGCGGACCTCGGTGTCACTCAGGTGGTGGCCGTCGGGTCGGGCTCGCGTCCGGTCCACGACGCCGCAACCGCCGCAGGCACGGCTTCCGTCCACGTCGACGACGTAGCGGCTGCCGTGGCGTGGCTGCAGCGGTACGTGCGCGAGGGTGACATCGTGCTGGTGAAGGCATCTCGAGCGAGCGGCCTGGAGCGAGTGGCGGCTGCGCTGCTGACCGAGGGCGGCGACGGACGCGACGACGAAGGGAACGACGGTCGATGAGGGCCATTCTGATCGCCGGTGGTTTCGGTCTGATCGGCACGCTGCTCGGTACGCCGCTGGCGATCCGCCTGCTCGTCCGCAAGGGCTACGGGCAGCTGATCCGCGACGACGGCCCGACCTCGCACCACACGAAGCGCGGGACGCCCACGATGGGCGGCCTCGTGATCATCGTCTCGGTCGTGGTCGCGTACGCCCTCGCCAAGCTCATCACCGGGAGCGCTCCGTCGGCGTCGGCGCTGCTGCTGCTCTACCTCTTCGTCGGCCTCGGCCTCGTCGGCTTCCTCGACGACTACATCAAGGTGATCAAGCAGCGGAGCCTCGGGCTGCGCTCGAAGGCCAAGCTCGCCGGGCAGGCGCTCGTGGCCCTCAGCTTCGCGCTGCTGGCGCTGCGGTTCCCCGACGGCGACGGCCGTACGCCGATCTCCGAAGGCATCTCGTTCATCCGTGACATCCCCGGGTGGACGCTCCCGGCGGCGGTGATCGTCGTGTGGGTGCTCGTGATGATCTGGGGCACGAGCAACGCCGTCAACCTCACCGACGGGCTCGACGGTCTCGCGACCGGCGCCTCGGTGATGGTGTTCGGCGCCTACATGCTCATCAACCTGTGGCAGAACAACCAGTCGTGCGCGATCAACCCCGGGGCGAAGTGCTACGACGTGCGCGACCCGCTCGACCTCGCCGTCGTCGCGGCCGCCCTGACCGGTGCCTGCTTCGGGTTCCTCTGGTGGAACGCGTCCCCGGCGAAGATCTTCATGGGTGACACCGGCTCGCTCTCGCTCGGCGGGGCGATGGCCGGCTTCGCGATCATGACCCGCACCGAGGTGCTGCTCCTGGTCCTCGGCGGGCTCTTCGTCATCATCACGCTGTCGGTCATCCTCCAGGTCGGCTGGTTCAAGATGTCGGGCGGCAAACGTCTGTTCCGGATGGCGCCACTGCAGCACCACTTCGAGCTGATGGGATGGGCCGAGATCACGATCGTGGTCCGCTTCTGGATCATCAGCGGTCTGTTCGTCGCCCTCGGTCTGGGCATCTTCTACTCCGAGTGGGTCAGCGGCCTGTGAGCGGGCCCGATCTCGACGGCCTCGGGCGGGCCGACTCGTGGGAGGGCGTGCACGCCGTCGTCGCAGGGCTCGGCGGGAGCGGCTACGCCGCCGCCGACGCGCTGATGCAGGTCGGCGCACGACTGACGATCCTCGACGACGGTGACGGTGACCGGCTCCGTGAGCGGGCCGAGATCCTCGAGGTGCTCGGTGCCGACGTGCGGACGGGGCCGGGGTCGACCGCCGCGCTTCCCGACGACGCGACACTTCTCGTCCCGTTCCCCGGTCTTCCGCCGGCCACCCCGATCGTGGCCCAGGCGCTGGCGCGCGACGTGGCCGTGTGGTCCGAGCCCGAGCTCGCGTGGCGGCTAAGAGGGCCCGGTGCGGCCCCGTGGGTCGGCGTGACCGGCACCAACGGCAAGACGACGACCGTCGAGATGCTGGCGTCCATCCTGCGCGCGGCGGGGCTGCGCGCACCGGCTGTCGGCAACATCGGGGTCCCGGTCACCGAGGCCGTCATGGACCCGACGGGCTACGACGTCCTCGCCGTCGAGCTGTCGAGCTTCCAGCTGCACTTCGCCGACCGCATCGCCTGCGAGGCGTCGGCCGTCCTGAACGTCGCCGCGGACCATCTCGACTGGCACGGCGGTTCAGCGGGCTACGCCGCGGACAAGGGACGCATCTACGAGCACGTCGAGCGGGCCTGCGTCTACAACGTCTCCGACCCGGAGACCGAGAGACTCGTGCGCGAGGCCGACGTGGCCGAGGGCGCTCGGGCAATCGGGTTCACGCTCGGCGTCCCGTCGGTCGGCATGGTCGGCGTGGTCGACGACGTCCTCGCGGACCGCGCCTTCGTACCCGAGCGGGCGACGAGCGCGGCCGAGCTGGCGACGCTCGGCGACCTCGCGGGGCCGTCGGGCGAGCCGCCGGCGCCGCATGTGGTCGCCAACGCGCTCGCCGCCGCCGCGCTCGCCCGTGCCCACGGCGTCGCCCCCGTGGCCGTCCGCGACGGGTTGCGCTCCCACCAGCCGGGCGCTCACCGGATCCAGCAGCTGGACGAGGTCGACGGAGTGACGTACGTCGACGACTCCAAGGCGACCAACCCCCACGCGGCGACGGGCTCGCTCCAGGCGTACCCGTCGGTCGTCTGGGTCGCCGGCGGGCTCGCGAAGGGGACCACCTTCGACGACCTCGTCGAGCGCACCCGTGACCGGCTCCGTGCGGTCGTCCTGATCGGTGCCGACCGCGCTGTGATCCGCGATGCGTTGCGGCGACACGCGCCCGAGGTGCCCGTCGTCGAGGTCGATGCGGGCAAGGATGTGCTCATGGACCGCGTCGTGGACGCGGCAGCAGGGTTCGCCCGAGCGGGCGACACCGTGCTGCTCGCCCCGGGGTGCGCGTCCTTGGACCAGTTCACGAGCTACGCCGAGCGGGGCGACTCCTTCGCCGCAGCAGTGGCCAGGCACGCCGCGTCGCGAGGGTGACCCCCTCGCCGCCCGGTGAAGGACGAGCGGGGAGGCGCACGGTGGCACGGACCGGGAGGCAGGCGTGGACGGCGTCGGTCCGCGAGACCCTCGCGAAGCCGCTGACCTCGTACTACCTCGTCCTCGCCGTGTCCGGTCTGCTCATCGGCTTCGGCATGGTGATGGTGCTCAGTGCCAGCTCGGTGACGTCGTACGAGGAGCTGGGCAGCCCCTACACGATCGCGCTGCGCCAGGCCGGCTTCCTGCTCGTCGCGCTCGTGGTCGGGCTGTTCGCGTGGCGGATGCCGCTGAACGCGCTGCGCGTGCTCGTCTATCCGCTGCTGCTGGTGGCGGTGACGCTGCTCGGGCTGACCTTCACCCCGCTCGGACAGGAAGTGAACGGCAACCGGAACTGGCTCGACGTCGGTCTCCCGATCCTGATCCAGCCCTCGGAGATCGCGAAGCTCACGATCATCCTCTGGGCCGCGGACCTGTACGCCCGCAAGCGGCGGCTGCTCCACCTGGACCGTCACATCGTGATCCCGATGCTTCCGGTGACGGGTGCCGTCGCGGCGCTCGTGGTGCTCCAGCACGACCTCGGTACGGCTCTGGTGCTGTTCGCGATCATCCTCGGGATGCTGTTCGTGGCGGGCCTCTCGGCCAGAACCTTCCTCGTCATCTTCTTCGCCGTCGCCGCGGTCGCCGCCAGCGCCGCGAGCGCCAGCGGTGAGCGGGTCGGCCGCATCCTCTCGTACACCGACCCGTTCGCCGACGTCAGCAACTCCGGCTACCAGGCGGCGCACGGCCTGATGGGACTCTCGACCGGCGAGCTGTCGGGCAGCGGCCTGGGCGCGGGCGTCCAGAAGTGGGGGACGCTCCCAGGCGCCCACACCGACTTCGTCTTCGCGGTGATCGGCGAGGAGCTCGGGCTGATCGGCACGCTGAGCGTCCTCGTGCTCTTCGGCCTGCTCGCGTACGTCGGCTTCCGGATCGCCCGGCGCGCGCGGGACCCGTTCGCCCGGTTCGCCGCGGCCGGGATCACGGTCTGGCTGATGGTCCAGACGCTGGTGAACATCGGCATGGTCCTCGGCATGCTGCCGGTGATCGGCATCCCGCTGCCGTTGATCTCCTACGGCGGCTCCGCGCTCGTCCCGACCGTCGTCGCGCTCGGTCTCCTCGCGAACTTCGCTCGCACTGAGCCGGGGGCACAGGCCGCGCTGCGCGCGCACCGGTCCCGCCGGGCACGCCGCCGGACGGCGGGCGGTACGGTGCCGCAGGGTACGGTGCCGCCGACCACGACGTCGCGGCGCAACGACTCCACCACCCGCTCTGCTCCACGACCCGTCGGACGTCCTGTCCGCGAGGAAGGATGATCGGTGACGCCACGCGTCCTGCTGGCCGGCGGAGGCACCGCCGGCCATACCTCACCCCTGCTGGCGACCGCGGCAGCGGTCCGCAGGATCGAGCCCGAGGCCGAGATCACGGCGCTCGGCACTCCGAAGGGGTTGGAGGTGACGCTGGTCCCGCAGGCGGGGTACCCGCTCGAGCTCGTGCCGGCCGTGCCGCTGCCGCGCAGCGTGAGCACCGAGCTGCTGCGCGTCCCCGGGCGGCTGGCGGGCACCGTCAGGGCGACGGGTGAGGTCTTCGACCGCGTGCAGCCGGACGTGGTCGTCGGGTTCGGCGGATACGTGTCCGTGCCGGCCTACCTGGTCGCGCGCAAGCGCAAGATCCCGATCGTCGTGCACGAGCAGAACGCGCTGCCTGGCATCGCCAACAAGCTCGGCGCCCGCTTCACGACGCACGTCTTCACCAGCTTCCCCGAGACGCCGCTGCCGCACGCCCGCTACATCGGGCTGCCGATGCGTGAGCAGATCGCCCGTCTCGACCGCGCCGGCATGCGGGCGGAGGCCCGTGAGACGTTCGGGCTCGACCCGGACCTGCCGACCCTGCTCGTCACGGGAGGCTCCCAAGGGGCACGCCGGATCAACCAGGCGGTGTCGGGCGCTGCCGAGGCGCTCGCCGCGGCCGGTGTCCAGGTGCTCCACGCGGCCGGACGCGTCGAGGAGGCCGAGGTGGAGCGCTCGCCGGGGCAGGCGCCGTACGTGACGCTGCCCTTCATCGACCGCATCGACCTCGCGTACGCCGCCGCGGACGCGATCGTCTGCCGATCGGGCGCCAACACCGTCGCCGAGGTCGCGGCCGTCGGGCTGCCGGCGGTGTTCGTCCCGCTGCCGATCGGCAACGGCGAGCAGGCGCTCAACGCGCACCCGGTGGTCGGAGCGGGCGGCGGGATCCTCGTGGAGGACGCCGCGCTCACCCCCGAGTGGGTGGCGACTGCGGTGGTCTCGCTGCTGCGCGACGAGGACCGCCTGACGCGGATGTCTGCGGCGGCGTCGGACCTCATGCCGCGTGACGCCGACGACGTCCTGGCGCAGATCGTCCTCGACGCGGCTGGGGCCGGGGCGGACGGCGCATGAGGATCGACGTCCCTGACCGGATCGAGGCGGCAGAGGATCTCGGCCGAGTCCACCTTGTCGGCATCGGCGGAGCCGGTCTGTCGGCGATCGCCCGCATCATGCTGGAGCGTGGCATCCCCGTCCAGGGCAGCGACGCCGCCGACTCCGCCCTCCTGCGAGCGCTCGAGGCCGACGGCGCCCAGGTCACGATCGGGCAGGCCGCCGAGAACCTCGGTGACGCCGACACCGTCGTCGCGACCACCGCGGTCCGCGAGGACAACCCGGAGATCCTCGCGGCGCAGGAGCGCGGGCTCCGCCTGTACCCGCGCTCGGCCGGGCTCCAGTCGGTGATGATCGGACGCGACGTCGTCGCGGTGGCCGGCACGCACGGCAAGACCACCACGACGTCGATGCTCACGACCGCGCTCGTGCACGCGGGCGTCGACCCGTCGTACGCGATCGGTGCGCCCGTGGCGTCGCTCGGGACCAACGCCCACGCGGGATCAGGTCGGTGGTTCGTCGCGGAGGCCGACGAGAGCGACGGTGCCTTCCTGGTCTACGAGCCGTACGGGGCCGTGGTCACCAACGTCGACGCCGACCACCTCGACGTGTGGGGTACGCCGGAGGCGTACGAGCAGGCGTTCGTGCGCTTCGTCGACCGCGTGGACCCGCGCGGGTTCCTCGTGCTCTGCGTCGACGACGCCGGTGCCGCAGCGCTCGCCGAGCCGGCGGCCGCCCGCGGTATCCGGGTGGTCCGCGCAGGACTCGGGCCGCAGGCCGACCTCCGGGGCACCGAGCTGACCACCGAGGGCGGCGGCACGTCCTTCACCGTGGTGCGCGACGGCGAGACCCTCGGTCGCGTGAGCCTCCAGGTCCCCGGGGACCACTACGTGATCGACGCTCTCGGAGCACTGGCCGCCGCCCTCGAGTGCGGCACGTCCTTCGCCGACGCCGCGTCCGGGCTCGCCGCGTACGGCGGTGCGAGCCGCCGGATGGAGCGGATCGGCGAGGCGCACCGTGTTCGCGTCTACGACTCGTACGCGCACCACCCCGTCGAGATCGCCGGTGACCTCCAGGCCGCCCGTGCGCTCGCCGGCCAGGGGCGGGTCGTCGTCGCGTTCCAGCCCCACCTGGTCAGCCGGACCCGCATCTTCGGCGCGGCGATGGGCGAGGCGCTCGGTGCGGCTGACGCCGTCGTGGTGACCGACATCTACCTCGCCCGCGAGGACGCCGACCCGGACGTCACGGCGGCCCGGGTGCTGGACGCCGTACGCCTGCCGCCCGAGGCCGTCCACGCGGGCGCTCCGCTCGCCGTCCTCGACGAGCAGCTCGCCGACCTGGCACGCCCCGGCGATCTCGTGCTCCTGCTCGGCGCCGGTGACATCACCACCGTCGGGCCACGCCTCGTCGCACGGCTCGAGAAGCGGGCACCAGGATCGTGACAGCCACGGACCGGTTCGTACGGCGGCGCTGGCACGCGCGGCTGCAGCGGCTGCGTCCGTACCTGCTGGGAGCCGCGGCGGTCCTGCTCGTCGCGGTGGGTACGTGGGTCGTCCTCGAGACGTCGGCGCTGGGCGCCCGCACGGTCGACGTCCGCGGCGTCAGCACCGTCGCCCCTGCCGTCGTGCGGGCGGAGGCCGGCGTCGTGGAGGGCACGCCGCTGGCACGGCTCGATCTCGACGCGATCGAGGAGCAGGTCGCGACGATCGCTCAGGTCGAGTCGGTCGACGTACGCCGGCAGTGGCCGCGCACGGTCGTCGTCGAGGTGGTGGAGCGGACCCCGGTCGCCCGGCTCGGAGGGTCCGACGAGGTCCGGCTGATCGACGCCGAGGGCGTCGTCTACCCGCCGGCCGGTAAGCCGCCGCGTCGACTGCCGGAGGTGGTCCTCGCGTCCGGCTCCGGGCCACGCGCGGCCGCGCTCGGAGAGGTCGCCGACGCGGTCGGTGCGATGGACGCCGACCTCGCCCGGCGCGTACGCGTGGTCAAGGTGACGAGCCGCGACGGGATCACGCTCGAGCTGCGCGACGGCGCCGACGTCGCGTGGGGGAGTGCGGAGCAGGCGGAGCTGAAGGCCGAGGTCCTGGCCGCCCTGCTGCAGCGCAAGGCGAGCGCGTACGACGTCAGCGTCCCCGAGCGGCCCACCATCCGTCCCTGAGGCGGCGACGCGAGCCCCTCCCGTACGAGTCGCGGGCCGGCGGGTCCGGCAGTAGCGTCCCGTCCATGAGCACGAAGGCCCGGGCTCGGACCACCGGCGGTGCTGCAGCGGTCGGCATCGCTCAGTGCCTCGTGCTGGTGCTCGGCTCGCTCGCCGTGGTGACCTGGTCGTTCCTGGAGGTCAGCGAGGCGCTCGTCACCTCGACCGAGCCGCTGACCGGCGTCGGGATGGTGTTCTGGTCGCTCGTCGGAGGGATGGCGGTCCTCGTCCTCGCCTGCGTCGCCACCCTCATGCTGTGGCGGGGGAGAGCCGCGGGATTCACCGTCCTCGGCCTCGCGTGGTTGCCGGCGCTGCCGCTCGCGTGGGTCACGGTCACGTCGTTCCTCGACCTGGTCGCCGACGAGCGGATGCCCGGGGTGGTGGCGGTCTCCGTCGTCCTCGGAGCCGGGAACCTCGTGCTGGGGTGGGTGCTCCGGACCACTCCGGCGACGCGGCCGCCTGTCGCCGGCTGACCGAGCCCACAGCGTCGATGGCTCGGCGGCGTGTCGGCGCCGTGCGCCGAGGTGCACCACGTAAGTTCGTCTCCAAGCACGAGGTTGACATAACTATAACCCTGAACTTGAGGGTTAGGGTTCGGGCCACCGCCTGGACCCTGAGGCGCCGGCAGCCCGACTTCGGCGCCGGGGGACAACCCGGAGAACACACCAAGCACGTGAGGGGCACCACCGTGGCAGCTCAGAACTACCTGGCCGTGATCAAGGTGGTCGGCATCGGAGGAGGCGGCGTCAACGCCGTCAACCGGATGATCGAGGCCGGCCTCAAGGGAGTCGAGTTCATCGCGATCAACACCGATGCGCAGGCGCTGCTGATGAGCGACGCCGACGTCAAGCTCGACATCGGCCGGGAGCTCACCCGCGGCCTCGGGGCCGGCGCCAACCCCGACACCGGGCGTCAGGCGGCCGACGACCACGCCGACGACATCGAAGAGGTGCTCAAGGGCGCCGACATGGTGTTCGTCACGGCAGGTGAGGGCGGCGGCACGGGCACCGGCGGTGCGCCTGTCGTCGCACGCATCGCCCGCTCGCTGGGTGCGTTGACGATCGGCGTCGTGACGCGCCCCTTCTCCTTCGAGGGACGCCGCCGCGCGAACCAGGCCGACGACGGCATCGAAGGACTGCGGGAGGAGGTCGACACGCTGATCGTCATCCCCAACGACCGGCTGCTGTCGATCAGCGACCGCAACGTCACGATGATCGACGCCTTCAAGCAGGCCGACCAGGTGCTCCTCCAGGGCGTCTCGGGCATCACCGACCTGATCACCACGCCGGGTCTGATCAACCTCGACTTCGCCGACGTGAAGTCGGTCATGTCCGACGCCGGCTCCGCGCTCATGGGCATCGGTTCGGCACGTGGCGACGACCGAGCGGTCGCGGCCGCCGAGATGGCGGTCTCGAGCCCGCTGCTCGAGGCCTCGATCGACGGAGCGCACGGCGTGCTGCTGTCCATCGCGGGCGGCTCCGACCTCGGACTGTTCGAGATCAACGAGGCCGCAGCGCTGGTCAGCGAGGCGGCGCACGCCGAGGCCAACATCATCTTCGGCGCCGTGATCGACGACGCCCTCGGCGACGAGGTACGGGTGACGGTGATCGCGGCCGGCTTCGACGGAGGGACGCCCAAGCGCCGCGACTCGTCGCGTCCGGCGCTGCGGCGTGACACCGTCCCGGCTCGCCCGGTCACCAAGGACGCGCCGGAGACCCCGGCCGCACGCGGGACGGAGTCCGAGGGACGCGTCCCGGTCGGCGCCCGTACGAGCGCCTCCGACGCCGGCCGCGACGGCGGCGCCGGTGCGACCTCGAACGGCTCCGGTCCGACGAACGGGAGCGGCAACGGCAGCGGGAACGGCGGCCGCCCGTCGGTCCCGAAGCGTCAGCCCGACCCCTTCGAGGACGACCTCGACATCCCGGACTTCCTCAAGTAGGTGTTCGCGTTCCACGAGTCGCTGGCACGCGTCGACCTCGCCTTCACCGACCGCCACGGCGGGGAGAGCACCGGACCGTGGTCCGCGCTCAACCTCGCCGCCGGCAACGGCGACGACCCGGACACCGTCGAGCGCAACCTGCACCTCGCCGTGCAGGCGCTCGGCGGTGACCCCCGGCGTACGCATCTCGCCCGCCAGGTCCACGGTCGCGACGTCCACGTGGTGAACGGCGACGCCGCTCCTGCGGTCCCGCCGCCCGAGGCGGACGCGATGGTGACGGCGGAGCCAGGAGCGGTCCTGGTCGTCCGGGTCGCCGACTGCGTCCCGATCGTGCTCGCCGACGACCGGGCCGGCGTCGTCGGCGTCGTCCACGCGGGCCGCCTGGGCGTCGTCGCCGACGTCGCCACGGCCGCCGTCGACGCGATGCGGTCCCTCGGTGCCGGCGACGTCCGAGGCTGGATCGGGCCCCGGGCGTGCGAACGCTGCTACGAGGTGCCCGAGGACATGCGCGCCGCGGTGGCGCAGGAGGTGCCGCCCACCTGGTCGACCACCTCCTGGGACACGCCAGCGCTCGACCTCGCGGCCGGCGTCGCCAGCCAGCTCGAGGCCTCGGGCGTGCTGGTCCACGATCTCGCGGACGACCTGCACGTCTGCACGATCGAGGGCGAGGACGACTACTTCTCCTATCGGCGTCAAGGGGAGCGGTCCGGTCGTCTCGGGGCCCTCGTGCACGTGCGAGGCTGAGCCCGTGGAGACCACCAGCGCGCGACACGACGAGCTCGCGCACAACCTCGCCGAGGTCCGCCGCCGCATCGCGGACGCCGCCGGCGCCGCCGACCGCGCTCCGGAGGACGTCCGCCTCGTCGTCGTCACCAAGACGTACCCGGCGTCGGACGTCGTGGCGCTGGCCGAGCTCGGAGTCACCGACGTCGGCGAGAACCGGCACCCCGAGGCGGCGCGCAAGCGCGAAGAGGCCGGTGCCCCTGCGGCCGTTCTCACGTGGCACTTCGTCGGCGGGCTCCAGACCAACAAGGCGGCGGCCGTCGCTCGCTACGCGGACGTCGTCCACTCGGTCGACCGGCCGCGCCTGGTCGACGCCCTCGACCGCGGTGCGCAAGCGGCGGGGCGCCGGCTCGAGGTGCTCGTCCAGGTCAACCTCGAGGGGCACGACGACGATCCCGGCGGGAGGGCCGGCGCGTCGCCGGCCGACGTGCTCGCGCTCGCCGACCGCATCGCTGCCACGGGCGCGCTGACGCTGAGGGGAGTCATGGCCGTCGCGCCACTGGCGGTGGACCCCGACGACGCCTTCGCCCGGCTCGCCGAGATCGCGGCCAGCGTCGCCGCCGCCCACCCCGGCGCCACGGCGATCTCGGCTGGGATGAGCGGCGACCTGGAAGCAGCCGTCAAGCACGGCGCGACACACGTACGGATTGGGCGTTCGGTGCTCGGAGAGCGCCCTCCGCTCGGGTAGGTTGAGTGCGACGGCGAGCCCGCCGTCCACCGTTCGAAGATGCACCGTGGTTCAGGGAGGTCAGGCGATGGCTGGCGCGATGCGCAAGATGGGTGAGTACCTCGGCCTCGTCGAGCAGTCGGGTGAGTTCGACGACTACGACGACTACGAGTCCGAGCCGGAGGCTGCCCGTCGCCCCGCAAGACCCGCCGTGCGTGAGGCCGAGCCGCGCCCCGTCGCGCGCATCGACGACCGACGTCGTCCGTCGACGACGCCGACCGTCGCCGCGGTGCCGGCGACCGAGCTCACCCGGATCACGACGCTCCATCCACGGACCTACAACGAGGCCCGCACGATCGGCGAGCACTTCCGCGAGGGCACGCCGGTCATCATGAACCTCACCGAGATGGACGACAACGACGCGAAGCGTCTCGTCGACTTCGCCGCCGGGCTCATCTTCGCCGTGTACGGGTCGATCGAGAGGATCACCAACAAGGTGTTCCTGCTGTCGCCTCCGAACGTCACCGTCACTGCGGAGGACCGTCAGCGTCTTGCCCAGGGCGGGTTCTTCAACCAGAGCTGACTAGGACACACTGACGTTCATGGTCCTCGCCGGTGAAATCATCAGTTTCGTCCTGTGGGTGTGCATCCTGCTTCTGATCGCGCGGTTCGTCATCGACTGGGTCCAGGTGCTGTCGCGCTCGTGGCAGCCGAAGGGGTTCATCCTCGTGATCTGCGAGGCCATCTACTCGGTGACCGACCCGCCGCTCCGGGCGGTGCGCCGGGTCATCCCGCCGGTGCGCTTCGGGGGGATGGCGCTCGACCTGTCTCCGATGGTTCTGCTGATCGGTCTCTACCTCCTTCAGATCGTGAACCAGCAGATCTTTTTCAGATCGTTGTAACTCTTCAGCCTGCTCGTGACGCCCACTAGGGTGAGCAGTGGCGGGGTGCCTCGTGCGGGGTTTCTCCGACCGAGTACCGTTGTCAGGAATGTCCGAGAAACATGACCCCGAGGTGAGAGCATGCCGTTGACGCCAGAGGACGTGCGGAACAAGCGATTTACCCCGGTCCGCCTTCGCGAGGGCTACGACATGGGTGAGGTCGACCAGTTCCTCGACGAGGTCGAAGCCGAGCTCGAGCGTCTGACCCTGGAGAACGAGGACCTGCGCAGCAAGCTTTCCGCAGCGTCGTCGTCCGGCTCGTCGACCTCGTCGTTCGACACGTTCCGCGCTCCGGCGCCCCCGCCGATCGTGCAGCAGCAGGCGCCCCCGGCGCCTCCCGTGCCGGCCGCCCCGGCTCCCGTGACGTCGTCCGTGGGCGACGCCTCGAGCGCCGCTGCGCGACTGCTCGAGATCGCGACGCACAACGCCGACGAGCTCGTCGACGCGGCGAAGAACGAGGCCGACCGCATCCTCGGTGAGGCCCGTACGAAGGCCGACCGTGTCGAGAACGAGGCGCGCGGCAAGGCCGAGCGCCTCGAGAGCGAGGCGCGGATGCGCGCCCAGAAGCTCGATGCCGAGACCGCCGAGCGCCGCCAGCAGGCCTTCGGCACGATCGAGAAGGAGCGCGACGACCTCAACCGCGAGGTCGAGCGTCTGCGCACCTTCGAGCGCGAGTACCGAAGCCGCCTCAAGAACTACTTCCAGGCGCAGCTCTCGCACCTCGAGGGCGAGCAGTCGGTCGCGGCCACGCTGCCGACCTCGTCGCCGGCTCCCGCTGCGGTGCACACCTCGGCTCCCGAGCACGCCCCGCGCCGCCTCAAGTCGCTGTTCGGCGACGACGACGTGCGCTCCTGATCCACCGGGTCGCCCCCTCGTTCGAAGGCCCCTTCCGACCATGGTCGGAGAAGGGGCCTTCGGCCATTTCCAGCGGCGGTGAGACAGCGCGCAGCTCAGCCGTCGGCCTCGATGCGAGCGACCAGCTCAGGATCGCGCAGCCCGACGCAGTCGAGTGCCCAGAAGGGGTCCGGGTAGACGACGGTGCCGGAGATCGACTCGTCGTAGGCGGGTAGCCGGGCGACCTGGAAGGCCGGTGCGGGGATCCGCGCCGAGGGCCGCTGAAGGCCGAGCAGGTCGGCACGCTCGAACCCGCGCGCCCCGTAGTAGCGCGGTGAGCCCTCCACCACGACCAGCGGCCAGCGCACCCGGCGCGCCTCGGTGACCGCCCGCTCCAGGAGCGCCGTGCCGAGGCCCGCACCCTGGTGGTCCGGTCGGACCGAGAGCGGGGACAGCACCCCCACCTCGACGAGCCGGTCCGGGGCGTCGATCCAGCCGCGGGTCACCATGACGTGCCCGACCACCTCGCCGCGGTCGACGGCGACGAGCGCGAGGTCACCCCGGTAGGCCGACGACGCCCGCAGCGCCTCGACGAGGTCGACGACGACCTTCTCGTCGGCGCCGAAGGCGGCCAGGACCACCTCGGCCACGGGACCGGTGTCGTGGTCCGCCTCAGGACGGATCTCCACTGCCGCCTCAGGCCTTCACGAGCGAGACGGCGACGCCCAGGTCGTCGTCGCTGGCCTGGTGGGCGTCCGGCAGCGCCGGGGCCTCGCCGATCTCTACCGCGAGCACCTCGTCGGCGATCGTCGACGCGTGGGCGCGGACGGCGTCGGCGGCCTGCCCCGCGGCCGACCAGGTCACGCGGATCCGGTCGGTCACCTGCAGTCCGGCGTTCTTCCGGGCCTCCTGGAGCATGCGGACGACCTCGCGGGCGATGCCGGCCTGGACCAGCGCCTCGTCCAGGTCGAGGTCGAGGGCAACCGTCTCGCCCTGGTCGTTGACGACGGCCCAGCCTTCGCGCGGTCGCTCGGACACGATGACGTCGTCCGCACCCACCTCGACGGTCTCGCCCTCGACGGTCACGGCGTACGAGCCGCCGTCGGCGACAGCCGCGGCCAGCGCTGCGGCGTCGGCCTCCGCGACGGCGGCAGCGACCTTCGGGGTCTGCTTGCCGAACCGCTTGCCGAGACTGCGGAAGTTGCCCTTCGCGGAGTGCTCGACGAGGTCGCCGGACGCGCCGGCGAGAGACTCGAGCGTGCCCACGTTCAGCTCGTCGGCGACCTCGGCGCGGAGCTCGTCGCCCAGCCGCTCCCAGGCGCGGGAGGGCACGAGGGCGCGACGCAGCGGCTGGCGCGTACGGACCTTCGCCTCGGCACGTGCGGCTCGGCCCAGCTCGGTGATCCGCCGCGCGAGCGCGACCTGGTCGTCGAGACCCTCGACGACCAGGGTCTCGTCGGCGACGGGCCACGAGGCCAGGTGCACGGACTCGGCGGCGTCGGGAACAGTCGGTCGGACCACGTCCTGCCAGACCCGCTCGGTGATGAACGGGGTCAGCGGGGCCATCAGGCGGGTGACTGCGTCCAACGTGTCGTGCAGGGTCGCGAGCGCAGCGGGATCGCCGTTCCAGAACCGACGCCGCGAGCGGCGGACGTACCAGTTGGAGAGGTCGTCGACGAACTGCGCGAGCAGGGCACCGGCGCGCTGCGTGTCGAACTTCTCGAGGCAGGCCGTCACGTCCGCCACGAGCTCCTGCGTCCGGGACGCGAGCCAGCGGTCCAGCACCGGGCGTTCGGCCACCGGCGGCGCACCGTCAGCGGGCGACCAGCCCGCGGTACGGGCGTACAGGACGTGGAAGGCCACCGTGTTCCAGTACGTGAGCAGCACCTTCCGGACGATCTCCTGGAGGGCCTGGTGACCGACGCGCCGTGCCTGCCACGGTGAGCCCGAGCACGCCATGAACCAGCGCACGGCATCGGCGCCGTGCTCGTCCATCAGGGGCACCGGCAGCAGGATGTTGCCGAGGTGCTTGGACATCTTGCGTCCGTCCTCGGCGAGGATGTGGCCGAGGCAGACGACGTTCTCGTACGAGCTCTTGTCGAAGACCAGCGTCGAGACCGCCATTAGCGAGTAGAACCATCCGCGGGTCTGGTCGATCGCCTCGCAGATGTACTGCGCCGGGAACGCCCGCTCGAACTTCTCCGCTGAGCCCTCCACGTGCGGGTAGCCCCACTGCGCGAACGGCATCGAGCCCGAGTCGAACCAGGCGTCGATGACCTCGGGGACGCGCCGGTAGGTGCCGTCCTCACCGTCGCGCGTGAAGGTGACGTCGTCGATGTACGGGCGGTGCGGATCGAGGCCGGACAGGTCATGGCCGACCAGCTCGGACAGCTCCGCCAGCGAGCCGATGCACACGACCTTGCTCGGGTCGGCGTCGTTGCGCCAGATCGGCAGGGGAGTGCCCCAGAAGCGGTTGCGCGACAGCGCCCAGTCGACGTTGTTGCGCAGCCAGTCGCCGTAGCGGCCCCACTGGATCGTCTCGGGGTACCAGCCGGTCTGCTCGTTCTCGCGCAGGAGTGCGTCCTTCGCGGCCGTCGTCCGGACGTACCAGGCGGGGGAGGCGTAGTACATCAGCGCCGTGTGGCACCGCCAGCAGTGCGGGTAGGCGTGCTCGTACGGCACGTGGCGGAAGAGCAGCCCACGCTCGTCGAGGTCGGCGACGAGGGTGGCGTCGGCCTTCTTGAAGAACGCGCCGCCCACGAGATCGAGATCGCCCTCGAAGTGGCCGGTGGTGTCGATCGGGTTGACCATCGCCACGCCGTTGCGGCGACCGGACAGGAAGTCGTCGGCACCGAAGGCGGGCGCCTGGTGGACGAGGCCCGAGCCGTCGTCGGTGGTGACGTAGTCCTCGGTGACGACGTAGTGCGCGTTCTCGTCGGGCCAGGTCACCAGCCCGAAAGGACGCTCGTACGTCCAGCCCGCGAGGGCGGAGCCCTCGAACCTGGCGTCGATCGTCCACCCCTCGCCGAGCGCCTTGTCGACCAGCGGCTCGGCGACGACCAGGGTCTCCGTGCCGTTGCTCGCGGCGACGTACGTGACGTCCGCCTTGGCGGCGACGAGGGCGTTGGAGACCAGCGTCCACGGCGTCGTCGTCCACACGAGCAGGGAGGCCTCACCGGCCAGCGGACCGGACGTCAGCGGGAACCGGACGAAGACCGACGGGTCGACGACGGTCTCGTAGCCCTGGGCGACCTCGTGGTCGGAGAGCCCGGTGCCGCACCGCGGACAGTACGGGGCGACGCGGTAGTCCTCGCTGAGCAGACCCTTCTCGAAGATCTGCTGGAGCGCCCACCACACGCTCTCGACGTACGAGGTGTCCATCGTGCGGTACGGGTCGTCGGTGTCGACCCAGTAGCCCATCCGCTCGGTCATCTCCTCGAAGAGACCGACGTTGCGCAGCACCGCCTCACGGCACTTCGCGTTGAACTCGGCGATGCCGTACGCCTCGATGTCGGGCTTGCCGTTGAAGCCGAGCTCCTTCTCGACGGCGATCTCGACCGGGAGCCCGTGGCAGTCCCACCCGCCCTTGCGCTCGACGAGGTAGCCCTGCATCGTGCGGAAGCGCGGGAAGACGTCCTTGAAGACGCGGGCTTCGACGTGGTGCACGCCGGGGGTGCCGTTCGCGGTCGGCGGGCCCTCGTAGAAGGTCCAGCGTGGAGCGCCTTCGCGCTGCTCGAGGGACTTGTCGAACGTGCCCTGGCTCTCCCAGAGCGCGATCACGTCACGTTCCGTCGCGGGCAGGTCCACGTGGGCAGGAACGGGGTGGTACGAGGCGGTCACGGTCATCCTCCGACAAGTCACGAAGCTCGGCTTGACGAAGGGACGAGGCGTCGTGCCCCGCGGTACCACCCTTCTTGGCGGACGCATCGTCCACCCACTCTTGTCCGCCGCGCGCGGGTCTAGTGGTCGCTGGTGAGCGACGTTCTTCCGGCAGCTCCGGGGTGATACGGCGCCGCGCCGTGCTCCGGGCTCACACCGTCCCCGGATCGCTCACGCACAGGATGTCGCAACGCCGCGCGTCCCCATCGACGCCTGCGGCTCACTGAAGTCTAGTGCAGGCGGCATGACGCGGCTGACGCGACGGCTCCGAGCCAGCAGGAACCTCGCTGTGTCGCGACACGCAACAAATCGGCTTGTGAAGGTCTCGGAGCGCGCCTACAGTTCGGGCACGATGCCACAACGGGGCGATCCAGGGTGATCGCCTCGTCCCGTGGCATCTCGCGCACATCGAGGGGGCTCAGAGATGGCGGGCACGACGAAGACACGCAAGGCGAGCGCTGTCACGCGTGGCGCTGCGGCCATCAAGGTCGCGGCCCGCAAGGTCGGCAGCACGGCCAAGAAGGCGACGCCGGCCAAGAAGGCGGCCGCGAAGAAGGCGACGCCGGCGAAGAAGACGGCCGCGAAGCGGGCGACGCCCCCGAAGAAGGCGACGCCCGCGAAGAAGACCGCGGCGAAGAAGGCCTCGCCGGCTAAGAAGACGGCCGCGAAGAAGACCGCGGCGAAGAAGACCGCGGCGAAGAAGACCGTGGCGAAGAAGGCCTCGCCGGCCAAGAAGGCGACGCCGGCCAAGAAGACGGCCGCGAAGAAGGCGACGCCCGCGAAGAAGACCGTGGCGAAGAAGGCGACGCCCGCGAAGAAGACCGCGGCGAAGAAGACAGCAGCGCCGGCCAAGAAGACCGCAGTCAAGAAGACAGCGGCGAAGAAGAGCCCGCCCGCCAAGAAGACGGCGGCGAAGAAGTCCCGGACGACAGGAGCGAAGAGAACTGTGACAAATCCCACGACGACGGTCGACACGCTGGCCGTCAAGCCCGACGAGGACGCCTGGACCACCGCGGAGATCGACGAGGTCCGTGCAGAGCTCACGGCCGACCGCACCCGGCTGCTCGACGAGATCGGGATCGCCGAGCGTGGCCTCGCCGACCTGCTCAGCGGCGGTGTCGACGGTGCCGGCAACGACCAGGCCGACGTGGGGTCCAACTCGCTCGAGCGCGACGCCGAGATGTCGCTGGTCGCCAACCACCGCGACCTTCTTCTCCAGGTCGAGAAGGCGCTCTCCCGGATCGACGCGGGCACCTACGGCAACTGCGAGAACTGCGGTGAGCCGATCGGGAAGATGCGGCTGATGGCGTTCCCGCGTGCGACACTGTGCATGACATGCAAGCAACGCGAGGAACGTCGCTGACCCCCGACGACGACACCAACCCGCCTACGGCACGATCCCGACGGATCGTGCTGTTCGCCGCTGTGGCCGTTGTCGGTTATCTCACCGACCTCATCACCAAGATC
Source organism: Mumia sp. Pv4-285 (assembly GCF_041320275.1). NCBI lineage: Bacteria > Bacillati > Actinomycetota > Actinomycetes > Propionibacteriales > Nocardioidaceae > Mumia > Mumia qirimensis. Next base: position 1,904,915 of record NZ_CP162023.1, read on the forward strand.
CTGGCCGTGGCGCGTCTCGAGGACGCCGATCCGGTCGTCGTCATCCCGCACGTGCTCCACCTGACGTTCGTCCGCAACGCCGGTGCCGCGTTCGGGATGGCGACGGGCTTCACGATCGTGCTGACCGTGGTCGCGGTCACGGTCTGCGTCGTCGTCATCCGGATGGCACGCCAGCTCCGTGACCCCGTGTGGGCCGTCGGGCTCGGCATGCTGCTGGCGGGAGCGCTCGGCAACCTGACCGACCGGATCTTCCGGGAGCCGTCGGTGCTGCAGGGGCACGTCGTCGACTTCCTCCAGTTCCCGGACTGGCCGCCGAACTGGCCGGTCTTCAACGTCGCCGACATCATGATCAACGTCGCCGCCGTCATCATCGTGGTCCAGACGGTCCGCGGCGTCGGACTCGACGGGACGAAGGCCGACAAGAAGTCGGACCCCGACCCGGACACGGCATGACCGCCACCCCCGCGGACGCGGAGCACCGGACCTACTTCGTGCCCGACGGACTGGCGGGTGAGCGCGTCGATGCCGCCCTGGCGAGGTTGCTCGGGCTGTCCCGCAGCCGCGTGGCCGACCTCGTCGCCGAGGGCCACGTCACCGTCGACCACCGTCCGGCCGCGAAGTCGGACCGTGTCGAGGCCGGCGCGTTCCTCGAGGTGACGATCCCGCGGCAGCGTGACGCGGCCGTGGTCGTGCCCGAGATCATCGAGGACCTGCGCATCGTGCACGACGACGACGAGATCGTCGTGGTCGACAAGCCTGCGGGCGTCGCAGCGCACCCGAGCGTGGGCTGGACGGGCCCGACCGTGGTGGGCCACCTCGCAGGCGCGGGCTTCCGGATCAGCACGTCGGGTGCACCCGAGCGTCAGGGCATCGTCCAGCGGCTCGACGTGGGCACCAGCGGTCTGATGGTGGTCGCGAAGTCGGAGCACGCCTACACCGTCCTCAAGCGGGCGTTCCGCAACCGTGAGGTGGACAAGACCTACCACGCACTCGTGCAGGGCCACCCTGACCCGCTGGAGGGCACGGTGGACGCCCCGATCGGGCGTCACCCCAAGCACGACTGGAAGTTCGCCGTGATGGCGGACGGCCGCGCGAGCGTGACCCACTACGAGACGCTCGAGGCGCACCGGTTCGCCAGCCTCCTCGAGATCAAGCTGGAGACGGGGCGAACCCATCAGATCCGGGTGCACATGGCCGCGCTCAAGCACCCGTGCGTCGGTGACCCGCTGTACGGCTCAGACCCCACGCTGACCAAGCGCATCGGCCTCGAGCGGCAGTGGCTCCACGCCCACCGGCTCGGTTTCGAGCACCCTCGCTCGCGCGACTGGGTGACCTTCGAGTCCGCGTACCCCGATGATCTCCAGCACGCGCTGGACGTCATTCGGGCCGCGGACTGAGACCGTCAGCGTGCCTGCCGCGACGTGTCCGGGCGGTCGTCTAATGTGTGAGTTCTTCCCTCCATCCGCGCCCTAGGAGACCCCACCCCGATGTCGAGCGCCGACTCGTTCGTGCACCTCCACGTCCACACCGAGTACTCCATGCTCGACGGCGCGGCGAGACTGACGGAGATGTTCGCCCGTACGGCGGAGCTGGGGATGGACGCCATCGCCATGACCGACCACGGCAACGTGTTCGGCGCGTACGACTTCTACCGCAAGGCGAAGGCCGCGGGCGTCAAGCCGATCATCGGCATGGAGGCCTACCTCACCCCCGACACCCACCGCACCGAGCGCAAGCGCGTCCAGTGGAACAAGGGCGGCGGCGACGACGTCTCGGGTGGTGGCGCGTTCACCCACATGACTCTGCTGGCCGAGAGCACGGCCGGCATGCACAACCTGTTCCGGTTGTCGTCACGGTCGTCGCTCGAAGGCTTCTTCTACAAGCCGCGCGCCGACCGCGAGCTCCTCTCCGAGTACGCGCAGGGCATGATCGCGACGACCGGCTGCCCCTCCGGGGAGGTCCAGACCTGGTTGCGGATCGGCGACTACGCCAAGGCGCGGCAGTCGGCCGCGGAGTTCATGGACATCTTCGGCCGCGACAACTTCTTCGTGGAGCTGATGGACCACGGGCTGTCGATCGAGACCCGGGTCCGCGACGACCTCCTGCGGCTCGCCAAGGACCTCGACCTCCGACTCGTCGCGACCAACGACTCCCACTACACGCACCCCGACGACAGCACTGCCCACGAGGCGCTGCTGTGCGTCCAGTCCGGCAAGACGCTGGCCGACCCGACGCGCTTCAAGTTCGACGGCAACGGCTACTACATCAAGTCGCCGGCGGAGATGCGCAAGATCTGGGAGCAGGACGCCGGGCTCGCCGAGGCCTGCGACACCACGCTGCTGATCGCCGAGCGCTGCGAGGTCGAGTTCACCGAGGGCAACGGCACGTTCATGCCTCGGTTCCCGGTCCCCGACGGCGAGTCCGAGGAGACCTGGCTGCTCAAGGAGGTCGACCGCGGCCTCGCCGAGCGCTACCCGGACGGCATCACCGAGGACGTCCGCAAGCGGGCCGACTTCGAGGTCGACGTGATCCTCAAGATGGGGTTCGCCGGCTACTTCCTGGTCGTCGCCGACTTCATCAACTGGGCCAAGGAGAACGGCATCCGCGTCGGCCCCGGCCGTGGCTCCGGCGCCGGCTCGATGGTGGCGTACGCGATGCGGATCACCGATCTCGACCCGATCGTGCACGGACTGATCTTCGAGCGGTTCCTCAACCCCGACCGAGTGTCGATGCCCGACTTCGACGTCGACTTCGACGAGCGCCGGCGTGGCGAGGTCATCCGCTACGTCACCGACAAGTACGGCGACGACCGGGTCTCGCAGATCGTCACCTACGGCACGATCAAGTCCAAGCAGGCGGTCAAGGACGCCTCCCGCGTCCTCGGCTACCCGTTCTCGATGGGGGAGCGGATCACCAAGGCCATGCCGCCGCTGGTGATGGGCAAGGACGTCCCGCTCAAGGAGATCTTCAACGCCGAGCACTCCCGTTACAACGAGGGCGGCGAGTTCCGCTCCCTCTACGACACCGACCCCGACGCCAAGAAGGTCGTCGATACGGCGGTCGGGCTGGAGGGCCTGAAGCGGCAGTGGGGCGTCCACGCCGCCGGCGTCATCATGTCGAGCGAGCCGCTGCTCGACATCATCCCCGTGATGAAGCGCGAGCAGGACGGCGCGATCATCACGCAGTTCGACTACCCGACGTGCGAGTCGCTCGGGCTGATCAAGATGGACTTCCTGGGGCTCCGCAACCTCACGGTCCTCGACGACGCCCTCGACAACATCAAGAACAACCGCGACGAGACGGTCGTCCTCGAGGACCTCGAGCTGTACGACGACGAGACGTTCGCGCTGCTGTCGCGCGGCGACACGCTGGGCGTCTTCCAGCTCGACGGCGGCCCGATGCGGGCTCTGCTCCGCAGCATGCGACCCGACAGCTTCGAGGACATCTCGGCCGTCGGCGCGCTCTACCGTCCGGGCCCGATGGGCGCCGACTCCCACAACAAGTACGCCCGCCGCAAGAACGGCCGCGAGAAGGTCGAGGCGATCCACCCCGACCTCGCCGACGCACTCGAGGACATCCTCGGCGAGACGTACGGCCTGATCGTCTATCAAGAGCAGGTCATGGCGATCGCCCAGCAGCTCGCCGGCTACACGCTCGGACAGGCCGACCTGCTCCGTCGCGCGATGGGCAAGAAGAAGAAGTCCGAGCTGGACAAGCAGTTCGAGAACTTCTCGGCCGGCATGCGGGAGCGGGGATTCTCCGCGGCGGCGGTCAAGACGTTGTGGGACATCCTTCTGCCGTTCTCCGACTACGCGTTCAACAAGGCGCACTCCGCGGCGTACGGCGTGGTGTCCTACTGGACCGCCTACCTGAAGGCTCACTATCCCGCCGAGTACATGGCAGCCCTGCTGACCAGCGTCCGGGGCGACAAGGACAAGTCGGCGATCTACCTCAACGAGTGCCGGCGCATGGGCATCAAGGTCCTGCCGCCGGACGTCAACGACTCCGAGGCCAACTTCACGGCGGTCGGTCCCGACATCCGCTTCGGTCTCTCGGCCGTGCGCAACGTCGGACACAACGTGGTCGACGCGATCGTCGAGGCCCGCACGCAGAAGGAGCCCTTCACCGACTTCGCCGACTTCATGGAGAAGGTCCCACCAGTCGTCTGCAACAAGCGCGTGATCGAGTCCCTCATCAAGTCGGGGGCGTTCGACTCGCTCAAGCACCACCGGCGTGCGCTGGTCACCGTCCACGAGGACGCGGTCGACCAGTACGTCGATCTCAAGCGCAACGAGGCCATCGGCCAGGACTCCCTCTTCGCCGGGCTCGACGACGGTGAGGCGGGCTTCGCCGGCACGGCCGTCGTCGTCCCGGACCTCGACGAGTGGGACAAGACGACGCTGCTCGCCCACGAGCGGGAGATGCTCGGTCTCTACGTCTCCGACCACCCGCTCTTCGGCCTCGAGCACGTCCTCCGCGCCGCCAGCGACTGCACGATCGGCGACGTGATCGCCGACGAGGAGCGGCCGGACGGGTCGCCGATCACGGTGGCCGGCCTGGTGACGTCGATCCAACGCAAGCTGACCAAGAAGGGTGACCCCTGGGCGATCGTCACCGTCGAGGACCTCGAGGGTGCGGTCAACGTGATGCTGTTCCCCTCGGTCTACACGCTGTCAGGGCACCTGCTCGTCGAGGATGCGGTCGTGGTGGTCAAGGGACGCCTCAAGCGCAAGGAGGACACCCCCGAGATCTCGGCGATGGAGCTCACTGCCGCCGACCTGTCGGTGGGGGACGACGGTCCTGTGGTGATCTCGATCCCGACCGCGCGGTGCACCCCGCCGACGCTCGACCAGCTCCGTGACGTCCTGTCGAGCCACCCCGGCGCCACCGAGGTGCACCTGCGGCTCGTGGGCAGTCAGAGCACCAAGCTGATGCGGCTGGACCCGCGACTGAGGGTCAGTCCGTCGTCGTCGCTGATCGCCGACCTCAAGGCCTTGCTGGGCCCTGGGTGCCTCGCGTCGTGACCGCTGAGCCCGCGCCAGAGACGGTGGGGGAGGATGGAGCGCCGCCGTCCGTCGGGGCGGCAGGTCCGCAGGAGGAACGCTTGCCCCCATCACGTGCCGTGCCCGCACCGGGCGACGCCACCGGCCCCCGCCGGGGCCGGCTCGCTGTCATCGTCGGCTTCCTCGTCGCCGGCGTGCTCGCGGGACTCACCTGGGCGTGGCTCGCCGATCCCATCCAGTACACGGTCATCCGGGTCGGCGACCAGTCAGGGCTGAGTGCCGGCGAGGCGGCTTCCACCGCCCAGTTCGGGGTGCTCGTCACCTACACGTGGATCGGGGCGGCCTTCGCTGCCCTGTGGGGAGCGTTCGCGACCTGGCGCTGGGGACGCGACGGCGGCACCGCCGCGATCGCGCTGACGACGGTCGGCGCTGTCCTGGGCGCCTTCGTCTCGTGGGGTGTCGGAGTCGTCGCAGGCCCTCCGGAGCCTGTTGTCGGCGACCGGGCAGCCGGAGCGACGGTGCAGGCGCAGCTCGGGATCGACGCCTACGGAGTGCTCTTCGTCTGGCCCGTGGCCGCCTTGATCGGTCTTCTGCTGGTCTGCTGGGTCGTCCTGCCCCGCGAGTCCGGCGACGATCTCGTCGCCGCCGACGACACCGCTACAGGCGACGCGCCCGACGCCTGAAGGCTCCGCAGCGCCCTTGACGGGCGCCGGACTGCATCGCGGTTGTCGGGTTGGTCCGGCTGGGGCAGGGTGGAGGCATGCCGGGGACCTCCCGCGTGGACGTACAGCGGTCGACGCTCGTCCCAGGGAGCCCGGAAACCCACCGTCGAGAGGGGTACGGATGCACTTCCAGTGGTTGACCGCGCAGCTTCCGGCTGACGAGATGCTGGCGACCGTCGTGATGGACGCGAGTCGCGACACGGAGGCCGGCGACCGCGCCGTCGGGGCCCGATGGTCCGAGCTGCGACGATCGCTCGACCGTCAGGGCATCACACGTGACATGGCCGCGGTCCTCGAGGAACAGGCGCTGCAGCCGACGCGCGGTTCTGGCCCGCACGGCCGTCTGATCGTCGCAGGGTCCCAGGGCATCCTGATGGACCGTCTGCTGCTCTTCCCGCCGCGCAAGGACGAGGCCGTCCTGTCGGTGGGGCCGGACGTGTTCGCGCTGGCGCGGGAGGCCGACGACACGGTCCGCTACCTGCTGGCCGTCGTCGACCGTACAGGTTGCGACATCACGCTGTACGACTCCACGTCCGGCGCGGTCGGCGGTCAGCCCCACCGCGAGAGCGTCGAGGGCGACCACGACGTCCTCAACAAGATCCGCGGCGGCGGTCTGTCCCACAAGCGCATCGAGAGCCGCGTCGAGGACTCGTGGGAGCGCAACGCGGAGACGGTCGCGGGCGAGCTCGACCGGATCGTGGGCGAGCGCCGACCGGACCTCGTGGTCATCACGGGCGACCTGCGGGCCGTGGCTCTGGTCCAGGGTGCGCTCGGAGTGCCCGCCAAGGAGATCACCGAGCACGTCTCCGGCGGGGCGCGCAACAACGGAGTCAACGGATCCTTCGACGCCAGGGTCGACGACGCCGTCGAGGCGTTCAGGGTGAAGCGCCGCTCTGTCGCGATCGAACGCTTCCAGCAGGAGCACGGCCGCGGAGGGATGGCCGTCACGGGGCTGAACCGCGTCCTCGAGGCTCTCCGCATGTCGCAGGTCGAGGAGCTGCTGATCAGCGACGCCGTCGCGGGTCCGGTGAGCTCGCTCGCGGAGACCAAGGTGTGGGTGGGTGACAAGCCGCTGGAGCTGTCGATGCACCGGGACGAGATCCGTCAGCTGTCGTCGGGTGACGCCCGCGCACGACGCGGAGACCTCGCACTCGGTACGGCGGCCGCTCAGCAGGATGCCGGCATCACGATCGTGTACGGCGACGCGGCCGAGCTGACCGACGGGATCGGAGCGCTGCTGCGCTGGGACCCGGCGAAGCCGTCAGGCCTCGTCGAGCCCGGCTGACAGGCACTCGCCTCAGCCTTTCGACGGCGCGGCCGGCCTCTCGAACATCTGCAGCACACCGCCGATGACGAAGCCGACCGCGCCGGCACAGGTGCCCCAGTTGACCAGTCCGGCGTTGATCTCGGTCGACGTCGCTGGGCGGACGAACGCGGCGAGGCCCGCGAGGAAGAAGAGAACCGATCCGGCCTGGTTCACGGCGACGATCCACCAGCCCAGCTCGCGGGGGCGCAGACGGACGCTGCCGTGGCCGATCTCCAGCATCGCGAGGTGTCCGGAGACGAGGAAGCAGACGCACCCGAGGATGTCGGGGAGCCAGATCCAGGTGTCGGACTGGCGCGGCGTCAGTCCCTCGGCGAAGGCAGCGATCAGCGAGACGCCGAACAGCAGGGTGCCGACGAACAGCACCGCGGCGCTCGTCCACCCGATGTCACGGCCACGGAGCCGCCACCACGTCCAGCCCGGGGAGCCGAGCGATCCGTGCGAGTCGATCTCGGTGGGGGCGTTGTTCGCCTGCAGCACCGAGACGTACCCGCCGAGGCTGAAGAAGAACCCTCCGACGAGGTAGACGACGTCGATCGCTCGGATCGTGCCGATGCCGACCTGCGCGAGATAGGCACCCAGGGCGAACAGAGATCCGCCGAGGACGAAGGAGGTCGCGGCGGTGAGATTCAGGTGGGTGAGCCGGCGCGCGACCTCGGGCTCGGCCTCGATCGAACCCACCGGTGTCCCCTCCGCGTCGTGGAGGTGCAGCAGACCGCGGCGGCGGGCCGTACGCGAGTCCCAGCGGGCGGACGTGCCGTCCTGGAGGTCCCACCGCAGCTGGGTCGTGAACCATCCGACCCGCTCGACATGCCTCAGGACCCATCGGCGCGGCCGATGGATCGCGATCCCCGCCTCCGCCGCGTCCGACACGGCGCGGACTCTATCAGCGACGCGGCGTGATCGGGCGAGAGTCCACCGGTCGCCGACCCGGCCTACGGGTGACCTAGCGCCGGGCGATCGCGGCGGCGGTCGCGCGTGCCAGCGCCACGAGGTCCGCGGGAGACAGGCCCACGTCGAAGCCGCGGCGGCCACCCGAGACGTACACGGTGTCCCAGGCGTGCACGCTCTCGTCGACGACGGTCGGGAGCGCGCGCTTCTGACCCAGCGGCGAGATGCCGCCGACGACGTACCCGGTGACCCGCTCGGCCTGCGCGGGATCGGCCATCGTCGCCTTCTTGGCGCCGACGGCCTTCGCGAGCGCCTTCAGGTCGAGCTGGGCGTCGACGGGAACGACGCCGACGGTCAGTGTGCCGTCGCAGTCGGCGAGCAGCGTCTTGAAGACCTGCTCCGGGTCGACGCCCAGGGCTGCTGCAGCCTCCAGGCCGTACGAGGCCGCACGGGGGTCGTGGTCGTACGGGTGCGCGGACCACGCGACCCCAGCCCTGTCGAGCGCCTGGGTCGCGGGCGTGCCGGCGGACTGCTTCTTGCCCATGTCAGTTGGGCGACCACGACGTGCGTGCGACGTCCACCGCGGGGAGGCTCGGAACGGCTCGCATCGCCGCGATCTCCTCGATCATCAGGTGGTGGTAGCGGCGCAGACGCTCGGCTGCGTCGTCCGCCTCGAGGAGGTCCTGGCGGTCGGGGAGCGTGAGGACGGCGCTGGAGGCGAGCAGGTAGGAGAGGTCGACAGGGTCGCCCGGGAGGTCGTCGACGCTCGCGTCCAGCCGGAAGCGGTTGAGCTCGGTCCGGTAGACGTCGAACACCGCGTGCGCCTTGTCCGCAGCGACCGCCGCACCGTCGCCGACCGGCTCGTCGAGATCCTCGACGTGGCCCCACATGAAGCTGTCACCGGTGACACTTGCGTCGAGCCGGATCCGGCCGATCGCGTCGACCGTGACGTCGTACTGACCGTCCTCGTAGTCGGTCACGTCGGTCAGGGCGACCTCCACCCCGACCCGGTGGATCGACTGGACGCCGCTGTCCCCCACCTCGTACCCCTCGCGGATCGAGACGATGCCGAACCGGCGCTCGGTCTCCGGCAGGCCGAGGAGGTAGGAGACGAGCTCGCGGTAGCGGTCCTCGAACACGTGCAACGACACCGTCTGTCCCGGGAGGACGACGCTTCCGAGCGGGAACAACGGAATCTCGCGTGCCACGGCGCCAGCCTAGCCGCGGGTCGTCTCGACCCGCGGCGGTCGCCGACCATCGGGTGCGTGTCGGATCGCTGCTCTCCGTAGACTTGGCCCCATGATCCGTCGCACCGACCTGCGGGACACCCCCGCGGGGACCAGTCGTGCCCAGTACCGTGCGCTGCTCCCGCGCGCACCGTTCGACGTCGAGGCGGCCGTCGCGGTCGTCCGTCCGATCGTCGAGGACGTACGACACCGTGGCGCGGATGCGGTGCTGGACGCGACCGAGCGCCTCGACCACGTGCGCCGCGAGACCATCGCGGTGCCGGCCGAGGAGATCGATGCCGCCCTCGAGTCGCTCGCGCCCGACGTGCGCGAGGCGCTGGAGGAGTCGATCGCGCGGCTGCGTACGACCTGCGAGGCGGAGCTGGAGCGCGACATCGTGACCGAGGTCGCGCCCGGGGCCCGTGTCGAGCGGCGGATCGTCCCGGTCGGCCGGGTCGGCCTGTACGTCCCCGGAGGTCTCGCGCCGCTGGTGTCGAGCGTCGTCATGAACACGGTCCCGGCCCAGGTCGCCGGGGTTCGCTCGCTGGCCCTGGCGACACCGCCGCAGCGCGAGTTCGGCGGCGCACCCCACCCGACCGTGCTCGCGGCGTGCGCGCTGCTCGGCGTCGAGGAGGTGTACGCCGTGGGCGGCGCTCAGGCGATCGCGATGTTCGCCTACGGCGCCGGACCGTGTGAGCCGGTCGACCTCGTGACCGGTCCGGGCAACATCTACGTGGTCGCGGCGAAGCGCCTCGTCCAGAGCGTGACCGGCATCGACTCCGAGGCCGGTCCCACCGAGATCGCGATCCTCGCCGACGACACGGCTGACGCAGGCTTCGTCGCCGCCGACCTGATCAGCCAGGCCGAGCACGACCCGCTCGCCGCCGCCGTGCTCGTCACGCCCAGCCCGGCGCTCGCCGACGCGGTCGACGCCGAGCTGGCCCGTCAGGTGCCCGCCGCCAAGCACAACGAACGGATCGGCATCGCCCTGACCTCCCAGCAGTCGTCGACGGTGCTCGTCCGCGACGTCGACCAAGGGCTGGACGTCGTCAACGCCTACGCCGCGGAGCACCTCGAGATCCAGACCGCGGACGCTCCCGCCGTGGCCGCCCGGGTCGAGAACGCGGGTGCCGTGTTCGTCGGCAGCTGGGCGCCGGTCTCGCTGGGCGACTACACGGCGGGGTCCAACCACGTCCTCCCGACCGCAGGATGCGCCTGCCACTCGTCGGGACTGTCGGTGCGCTCGTTCTGCAAGAGCATGCAGGTGGTCTCGTACGACGAGGCGGCGCTGCGTGAGGCGGGCCCTAAGGTCGTGGTGCTCGCCGAGGCCGAGGACCTCCCGTCGCACGGCACGGCTGTCTCGGTGCGCCTGGAGACGCCCGAGGGGAGCCTCTCGTGACCCTGCCTGAGTGGGTGCCGATCCGCGACGACCTGCGCCCCTACGAGCCGTACGGCGCGCCGCAGCTCGACGTGCCGGTGCAGCTGAACGTCAACGAGAACCCGTACGGCCCGTCGAAGGCCACCGCGGACGACATCGCCGAGTCACTCCGGGTCGCGGCGACCGACCTCAACCGTTACCCCGACCGGGAGGCGTGGGCGCTGCGGACGGCGCTGGCCACCTACCTGGGCCACGGTCTCGGCCCCGACGCGGTGTGGGTGGCGAACGGCTCCAACGAGGTCATGCAGCAGATCCTGCAGGCCTTCGGCGGTCCCGGACGGACGGCGGCGTCGTTCACGCCGACGTACTCGATGTACCCCGAGTACGCCCGCAACACCCACAGCCGCTGGATCACCGGCCGGCGTGCCGGCGACTTCACGTTCGACGCCGACGCGGCGCTCGAGCTGATCGCTCGCGAGCAGCCCGACGTGGTGCTGCTGGCGTCGCCGAACAACCCGACGGGTGAGTCGCTGTCGCTCGACGCGGTCCGTGCCGTCTGCGACGCCGCCCCGGGCATCGTCGTACTGGACGAGGCGTACGCGGAGTTCCGTCGTCCCGGCACCCCGACCGCGCTGTCGGTGCTGGCGGACTACCCGCGGCTGATCGTGACGCGGACGATGAGCAAGGCGTTCGCCTTCGCGGGCGGGCGCCTCGGCTACCTTGCGGCCGACCCGGCGATCGTGGACGCGCTGCGGATCGTGCGCCTCCCGTACCACGTCTCGACCGTCACGCAGACCGTCGCGCTCGCCGCGCTGCGCCACGCCGACGAGATGCTGGCGCGGGTCGCCGATCTGCGCGAGACCCGCGACGAGACCGCGCAGTGGCTGCGCGAGCAGGGACTCGCGGTGGTGGACTCCGACGCGAACTTCGTCCTGTTCGGCACGTTCGCCGACCGCCACGCGGTGTGGCAGGACCTGCTCGACCACGGTGTCCTGATCCGGGAGACGGGGCCCGACGGCTGGCTGCGCGTGAGCGTGGGCACGCCCGAGGAGATGACGGCGTTCCGCGAGGCGTTCCTCGCGGTGCGCGAGCAGGGAGCGGCCCTGCGCGACGAGGAGGAGCAGGCATGACGACGATCGAGAGCACCGGCCCGCGTCGCGCGCGCGTCGAGCGGAAGACGTCGGAGTCGCACGTGCGCGTGGAGGTCGATCTCGACGGCACGGGAGCGCACGACATCTCCACCGGAGTCGGCTTCTACGACCACATGCTGACGGCGCTGTCGCGGCACTCGCTGATCGACCTCACCGTCCGGGCCGAGGGCGACCTGCACATCGATGCGCACCACACGGTCGAGGACACCGCGATCTGCATCGGCGAGGCGATCCGGACGGCGCTCGGCGACAAGGCAGGCATCCGTCGGTACGGCGACGCGCTGGTTCCGCTCGACGAGGCCCTCGCCCAAGCGGTCGTCGATGTCTCCGGCCGCCCGTACTTCGTCCACACCGGCGAGCCCGACTCGCAGGTGACGGTCGTCATCGGCGGCCAGTACAGCGGCTCGCTCACCCAGCACGTGCTCGAGTCCCTGGCGCACCACGCGGGGCTCACCATGCACGTCACGCTGCTGTCGGGACGCGATCCGCACCACATCGCGGAGGCCCAGTACAAGGCGGTCGCCCGCGCCCTGCGCCAGGCGGTCGCGATCGACCCGCGGGAGACGGGCGTGCCGAGCACCAAGGGAGCGCTCTAGGTGGCGGCGGGAGTCGCAGTCCTCGACTACGGGTCCGGCAACCTCCGCTCGGCCGTGCGTGCGCTCGAGCGAGCCGGCGCCGACGTGACACTGACGTCGGACTTCGACACCGCCCTGGAGGCCGACGGGCTCGTCGTGCCCGGGGTCGGCGCCTATGCGGCGTGCATGACCGGCCTGCGCTCTGTCCGCGGTGAGCAGGTGATCGGACGTCGGCTCGCCGGTGGGCGTCCCGTCCTCGGGATCTGCGTCGGGATGCAGATCCTCTTCGAGACCGGCATCGAGCACGGGGTCACCACTGCGGGCTGCGGCGAGTGGCCGGGGACGGTCGAGCGGATCGAGGCCGACATCGTGCCGCACATGGGCTGGAACACCGTCGAGGTGCCGGACGGTTCGGTGCTGTTCGACGGGATCGCGGACGAGCGGTTCTACTTCGTCCACTCGTACGGCGTACGCCGCTGGGAGCTCGAGGAGGCCCACCCGGCGATGCCGGCTCGGGTCACGTGGGCTTCGTACGGCGGTGACCGCTTCGTGGCTGCGGTCGAGAACGGCCCGCTGTCGGCGACGCAGTTCCACCCCGAGAAGTCCGGCGACGCCGGTGCCGCGCTGCTGCGCAACTGGGTGGGCTCCCTCTCCTGACCGCGAGTCTCTCGCGATGTGATCGGGGCGCGCGAAACCCTGGTCGGTCGCACGACGCGTCCCTATCGTCGCGGGCATGTCGCCGGATCCGAGCCAGACGCCTTTCGCCCGCCGAGACGTGCTGCGGCTCGGAGCAGGGGCGGCCGCCGCGGTGGTCGCCGCCCGGGCTCTGGGCCACGCACCCGCCGGCGCCGTACCCGCCGCGGCGCCGTCCATCGCCCCTGCCTCGGCCGGCCCGATCGTCAAGCCGCTGCCGCCCGAGTGGTTCGTCCCGTACGGCACCAACGCGGAGATGCGCTGGGACTCCGTCGACCCTCGCCGCTACCTGACCTCCGCGGACCGTCTCTTCGTCCGCAACCACACGAGCACGCCGGCGATCGACCCGCGGACGTGGGAGCTGCGGGTTCACGGCGACGGACTCGCCGACCCTCGGACCCACGACCGCGCGCACGTGCTGACGTACCGAGACCTTCTCCGGTTGCCCGCCCGCACCGTCACCACGGTGCTCGAGTGCACCGGCAACGGGCGGAGCCTCTTCGCGACCCAGCAGGGTACGCCCGCCAGCGGCACCCCCTGGCAGCTGGGCGCGGTCGGCACGTCGCGCTGGACCGGCGTGCCGCTGTCGCTGGTGCTGCGCCGGCTCGAGCTGCGCAGCGACGCGGTCGACGTGCAGGCCGTCGGGCTGGATGCGCCGTACGTGACCGGGGGAGTCGACTACGGACGCGTACGCCGTCCGTTCCCGCTCGCGAAGGCGTTGGACGACGCGCTGCTCGTGTACGCGCTGAACGGACGACCGCTCCCGCCCGACCACGGCTTCCCCGTACGCCTGCTCCTGCCGGGTTGGGTCGGGATCGCGAACGTCAAGTGGCTCGGCGAGCTCGAGGTGTCCCGGGAGCCGTTGTCCTCGCCGTGGAACACGAAGTGGTACCGGATGACCGGCCCCGACTACCCGGTGGACTCGCCGCCGCTGACGGTGACCCCGGTGAAGTCCGCCTTCGAGCTCGCACCGGGCGCCGAGCTGCGCGCGCGGCGCCGTACGGTCCTCACCGGGCGCTCGTGGTCCGGTGCCGCACCGGTCGTACGCGTCGACGTCAGCACCGACGGCGGCGAGTCGTGGAGCCGCGCCCGGACCCGGCGCACGCACGGCAGCGGGTGGACGCAGTGGTCGCTTCCGTGGCGGCCGCGGAGCACCGGCGAGCACGTCCTCCTCGCCCGTGCGACCGACGCCGCGGGTCGCACGCAGCCGGACCGTGTGCCCTTCAACGACGGCGGCTACTTCTTCTCCGCGGTCGTCCGGCACCCGGTCGCCGTGGCCTGAGCCGCAGCATCCCGAAGGCTGGTCCCGACGAACGCCGTCAGTGGGGGTCAGTACGATCGAGGACGTGACCACCACGCTCGAGCTCCTTCCCGCTGTCGACGTCATCGAGGGACGGGCCGTCCAGCTCGTGCAGGGGGTGGCCGGCTCCGAGAAGACGTTCGGCGACCCGCTCGAGGCGGCGCTCCGCTGGCAGGAGGGCGGCTCCGAGTGGCTGCATCTCGTCGACCTCGACGCCGCGTTCGGGCGGGGTTCCAACGCGGAGCTGCTCGCGCAGATCGTGGCGTCCGTGGACATGTCGGTCGAGATGTCGGGCGGCATCCGCGACGACGAGACGCTCGACCGCGCGATGGCGACCGGCTGCCGTCGCGTCAACATCGGCACGGCCGCCCTCGAGAACCCCGAGTGGTGCGCGAAGGCCATCGCCACGTACGGCGACCGGGTCGCAGTCGGCCTCGACGTCCGCGGCCGAACCCTCGCTGCGCGCGGCTGGACCCGCGAGGGAGGCGACCTGTACGAGGTGCTGGCGCGCCTCGACGCCGAGGGCTGTGCGCGCTACGTCGTCACCGACGTCAACAAGGACGGCATGCTCCAAGGTCCCAACCTCGACCTGTTGCGCGAGGTGTGCGCCGCGACCGACCGGCCTGTCGTGGCCTCCGGTGGAGTGACGACCCTCGACGACCTTCGGGCCATCGCCGGGCTCGTCGACCTCGGCGTCGAGGGTGCGATCATCGGCACCGCGCTGTACGCCGGCAACTTCACGCTGCCGGAGGCCCTCGCAGCCGTCGCCGAGGTGCCGCGGGGCAACGCCTCGTGACCCTGGCAGTCCGGGTCATCCCGTGCCTCGACGTCGACGCCGGTCGGGTCGTCAAGGGCGTCAACTTCGTCGACCTCCGCGACGCCGGAGACCCGGTCGAGATGGCCCGTGTCTACGACGCCGAGGGCGCCGACGAGCTGACGTTCCTCGACATCACCGCATCATCCGACGCCCGCGCCACCACGTACGAGGTCGTGTCGACGACCGCCGAGCAGGTCTTCATCCCGTTGACCGTCGGCGGCGGCGTCCGCGCTGTGGAGGACGTCGACCGCCTGCTGCGTGCGGGTGCCGACAAGGTGGGCGTCAACACGGCCGCCCTCCAGCGACCCGAGCTGATCGCCGAGATCGCCGAGCGCTTCGGCAACCAGGTCCTCGTGCTGAGCGTCGACGCGCGCCGCGCCGACGACCAGCCGTCCGGATTCGAGGTCACGACGCACGGCGGCCGCCGGTCAGCAGGCCGCGACGCGATCGCCTGGGTCCGCACGGCGACGGAGCTCGGCATCGGCGAGGTGCTGCTCAACTCGATGGACGCCGACGGCACCCGAGACGGCTTCGACCTCGCGATGATCCGGGCGGCCCGTGCCGTCACCCACGTCCCGCTGATCGCGAGCGGCGGAGCGGGCACGCCGCAGCACTTCTGCGAAGCCGTCGACGCCGGCGCCGACGCACTCCTCGCTGCCAGCGTCTTCCACTTCGGCGTCCTCACGGTCGGTGAGGTCAAGGACGCGCTGCGCGCGGCAGGGCACGTCGTGAGAACTAGCAGCGCGCGGTGAGCGCGGTCCGTCCGACCCGCAGCATCACCCGCCGTGGCTTCGGCATCATCGGGACCGGTGTCGCACAGGAGAAGCGCCGCTTCTCGATCGCCGTCGTGGGCTCGATCGTCTACGGCGCGATGACCGTGGCCGACGCATGGGTCCTCGGCTGGGCCACCGACCACGTCGTCATCCCGTCGTTCCGGGACGGCGAGATCGCCACCGGCGCCGCGGTCGTCGCCTTCCTGCTCTTCATGTCGGTCGCGCTGCTGCGTGCCTGGGGCGTGATCGTACGGCGCCTGGTCGGTGGCATCGTCTACTACCGGCTCGTGGCGTCGTACCGGCGCCAGGTCACGCGCCGCTACCTCGCCCTGCCGATGCGGTGGCACTCCACGCACCCGACGGGGCAGCTGCTGTCCAACGCGAACGCCGACGTCGAGGCCACCTGGTCGGTGATGATGCCCCTGCCGATGGCCGTCGGCGTCCTCGCGATGCTGGTCACCGCGGTGATCGCGATGCTCACCGCGGACGTCGTCCTCACCGTGGTCGGCCTCGTGGTCTTCCCGCTGCTGTTCGCCATCAACGTCGGCTACCAGCGGATCCTCTCGCCCCGGGTGACCCACGCCCAGGAGCTGCGCGGACGCGTCAGCGCGGTCGCGCACGAGTCCTTCGACGGCGCGCTGGTCGTCAAGACGCTCGGGCGCGAGGCGGAGGAGACGACGCGCTTCACCGCGATGGCCGAGGAGCTGCGCGACGCCAACGTCGCCGCGGGCCGTGTGAGGTCCGTGTTCGACCCCGTGATCGAGATGCTCCCCAACCTCGGCGTGCTGGTGGTGGTCGTGCTGGGAGTCGAGCGAGCCCTCGCGGGTGACATCGACGCCGGTGCAGTCGTCCAGGTCGCCTACCTCTTCACGGTGGTGGGCTTCCCCGTCCGCGCCTTCGGCTGGGTCCTGGGCGAGCTGCCGCGCACGGTCGTCGGCTGGGACCGTATCCAGGCCGTGCTGACTGCGACCGGCGACATGCCGTACGGACGCGACCGCCTGCCCGGCACGGGCGCCGTCCGCGTCGACCTCGACGGGGTCGCATACGCGTACGTCCCAGGAAGGCCGGTCCTCGACGGTGTCGACGTGACGCTCCGTCCTGGCACGGTGACTGCGGTGGTCGGGCTCACCGGGTCCGGCAAGAGCACGCTCGCCTCGCTGCTGGACCGGCTCGTCGACCCCGACACCGGCACGATCTGCCTCGACGGCGTCGACATCGCCTCCCTCACCCACGAGGCGCTCGCCGACGCGGTCGCCCTCGTGCCGCAGCACACCTTCATCTTCGACGACACCGTGCGCGACAACATCACCCTCGGCGCGGACGTCGACGACGACCGCCTCCGTGCGGTGCTCGACCTGACCCAGGCGAGCGAGTTCGTCGATGCGCTCCCCGACGGCACAGCCACGCAGCTGGGAGAGCGGGGCACCACGCTCTCCGGGGGCCAGCGGCAGCGTCTCGCGCTGGCCCGCGCGCTGGTGCGCGACCCGCGGCTGCTGATCCTCGACGACGCCACGAGCGCCCTGGACCCCGACGTCGAACGCCGCATCCTCACCGCGCTGGCAAGCTCGACCGCCTCTGGCGACGGGCCGACGGTGTTCGTCGTCGCCTACCGCAAGGCCACCATCGCGCTCGCCGACGAGGTGCTGTTCCTGCGCCACGGTTGCATCGTCGACCGCGGGACGCACGCCGAGCTCGTCGAGCGGTCGCCCGAGTACGCCGACATCGTGCAGGCCTACGACCGGACGAGGGAGGCGTCATGAGCATCGGGTCGCGATCAGGCCCCGTGCCGCTTCCCGTCCCCGGTCTGGAGACACCGCGGGAGGGTGGGCTGGCCGTGCTGCGGCGTGGCTTCGCGCTGTCGCCGGCGCTGTCGCGCGGCCTGCCGTTGACGCTCCTGCTGGCAGCCCTCAGCACGGTCGGTGGTGCCGTGGTGCCGATCGTCGTCCAGGTCGCGATCGACCAGGGGCTCAGCGCCGAGGGCGGCCCGGACGAGGGCGTCGTGCTGCGGTGGAGTGCCCTCGCCGCCGCGATCGTCGTGATCACGGGCTTCTGTGCCTCCGTCATGAAGGTCCGGCTGTTCACCGCCAGCGAGCGGGGGCTCGCCGAGCTGCGGGTGAAGGCCTTCCGGCACGTGCACGACCTCTCCGTGCTCACCCAGAACCGTGAGCGCCGCGGCGCGCTCGTCTCGCGCGTGACGTCCGACATCGACCAGGTGTCGTTGTTCCTGCAGTTCAACGGGATCACGTTCGTCACCAGCATCGGTCAGGTGCTGGTCGCGACCGTCGTCATGCTGTTCTACAGCTGGCAGCTCACGGCCGTCGTGTGGGTGTGCTTCCTGCCGCTCGTGGTCACGCTGATCGTCCTGCAGGGTCACATGTCGCGCGCGTACGACAAGGTGCGGGCGACGGTCGGAGGCATGCTCGGCGTGATCGCCGAGCCCGTGGTCGGCGCCTCGGTGGTGCGGTCGTACGCGGTGGAGCAGCGCACGCAGCGTCGCATCGACGAGGCGATCGACGTCAACCTCCGTGCCAACGTGCGGGCCCAGCGCATCGTCGCCGGCACGTTCGCCTCGGCGGGCATCGCCAGCGGCCTCGCCAACGCCGCGGTGATCGTCGTGGGCGTGATGCTCGGGGTCGCCGGCGACCTCACCCTCGGCGGGGTCGTCGCGTTCGCCTTCCTCGTGTCGTTGTTCGTGGGTCCGGTGCAGTCGGCGACGCAGGTCCTCACCGATGCCCAGAACGCGATCTCGTCGTGGCGGCGCGTGATCGAGATCCTCGACACGCCGGCCGACGTCCGCGACCCCGGTGACCGTGCGGTCCCGTTGCCGAAGGGCGCGCTGGAGGTCGCCTTCGAGCACGTCCGGTTCGCCTATCCCGAGGGCCCCGACGTGCTGCACGACGTCGACGTCGTCGTCCCGGCCCGCCAGCGGGTGGCGGTCGTGGGTGAGACGGGATCGGGCAAGAGCACCTTCGCCAAGCTCCTCACTCGACTGTCCGACCCGAGCGCGGGCACCGTGTGCCTCGACGGGGTCGACCTGCGCGAGATCGGGTTCGCCGACCTCCGCTCACGCGTCGTGATGGTGCCGCAGGAGGGCTTCCTCTTCGACGCGTCGCTGGCGGAGAACCTCCGCTACGGCGACCTCCACGCCTCGCGCGAGCAGATGCGGGAGGCGTTCACCGCGCTCGGCATCGACGACTGGTACGCGACCCTTCCCGACGGCCTCGACACCGAGGTCGGACAGCGGGGCGAGTCGCTGTCGGCGGGGGAGCGACAGCTCGTCTCGCTGGTCCGCGCCTACCTCGCCGACCCGGACCTGCTGGTGCTCGACGAGGCGACGAGTGCCGTCGACCCGCAGACGGAGATGCGGGCGTCCCGGGCGCTCGAGCACCTCCTCGCCGGACGTACCTCCGTCGTCATCGCGCACCGGCTCTCCACGGCGGAGGCGGCCGACCGCGTCCTCGTCTTCGACGTGGGCAGGCTCGTCGAGGACGGGCCCCACGACGAGCTCGTGGCGCGCGGGGGCACGTACGCACGCCTGCACGCCTCCTGGATCGCGCAGGCCCACCTCGGGATCGATCCCTCCTTGGCGGTCGACGGCATCGACGACGCGGCTGGCGCGGCCTGGGAGAATGAACGACGTGACTGACTCCGTGCGACTGGATCCCGCGATCGCGGCTCGGCTCAAGCGAGACGCGGACGGCCTCGTGCCTGCCGTCGTCCAGGAGGTCGACACGCACGAGGTGCTGATGGTCGGCTGGATGGACGACGAGGCGCTGCGTCGCACGCTGACCACCGGGCGCTCGACGTTCTGGAGCCGGAGCCGCCACGAGTACTGGGTCAAGGGGATGACCTCCGGCAACGTCCAGCACGTCCGCGAGGTCCGCCTCGACTGCGACGGCGACACCCTTCTAGTCAAGGTCTCGCAGACCGGTCCGGCCTGCCACACCGGGGCGCGTACGTGCTTCGACGCCGACGTCCTCCTCGAGCCTGACCAGTGAGCTCCCGCGGTTACGGCACGACAGTCCTGCTCGGCGTGGTCGGAGCGGCTGTGGCCTTCTTCGCCGCCTCGCGGCCGTGGGCACGCATCACGGTCGAGACCGAAGGCCTCGCGCGCGACGCCGTGTCGATCAGCGGCAACGACGCCATCCCGGTGGTCGGCGGCCTCGCGCTGGTCGCGCTCGCCGGGTGCGTCGCGGTCCTCGCGACCGCGGGCCGGATCCGTGTCGCGGTCGGTGCGGTCGTGACGCTCGCCTCGATCGGCGCGATGGTCGCCGTCGTCACAGGGGGCGGCGCCCTGCACGACGCCCTCGCGCTGTCGCTGGCGGACTCACCGGCGATGGCCGGCAACGCGGCGCTCCAGGAGTCTCTCGCGGACGAGGCTGCTGCGACGGCGTGGCGATGGGTCGCGCTGGTCGCGCTCGTCCTCCCGGCGCTCGCGGGGCTGGCGGTCGTCCGCTGGGGACGTACGTGGCCCTCGATGGGCCGGCGCTACGACTCGGTCGGCCAGCAGAAGGCCGCCCGCAACGACGACGATCCGTGGAAGGCGCTCGACCGCGGCGAGGACCCGACCGTCTAGGCTGGGCCCACCCCTTCCGCTCGTCCGCGAGCACGTCACGTCTAGAGAGGTTTGCACGATGCATGGTTCCTCCCCGGCCGCTTGGACGGCAGTCGTCATCTGCCTGATCGGTTTCACCGTCGGCGGTGTCGCGCTGCTGATGGGCCCTGCCTGGGTGATGTTCTGGATCGGTGTCGCGCTCGTCCTCGGCTCGGCGATCGTCGCCAAGGTCATGGGCGCGGCGGGTCTCGGCGCCAAGGCGCACTGAATCCGCGAGACTGCGCTCGTACGCGTTGAACGCACCGCGCTCCGGCGTCGGTGACGAAGGGAGCCCACGATGTCCGACCAGCCGCCGTACCCGCCGCAGGAGCCGCAGCAGCCGCCGTACGGCCAGCAGCCTCCGCCGGGATACGGACAGCAACCGCCTCCCGGTTACGGGCAGCAGCCCCCGCCCGGCTACGGCCAGCAACCCTCGCCGTACGGTCAGCAGCCCCCGCAGTACGGCCAGTACGGCGGAGGCGGCTACTCGCCGCTCGCCGACTACCAGCCGCCGTCGCCGTACGCGGGCTGGTGGTCGCGCGTCGCCGCGCTGATCATCGACGGTCTGATCGGCACGCTCGCCTCAGCGATCCCGATCATCATCGGGGCGGTGCTGCTCTCCACCTCCGTCGAGGTCCAGTCGGACCCGTACGGCAACACCTCCGAGAGCGAGGTGACGAACGAGGGGCTGTTCGCGCTCGGCATCATCCTGCTGATCGTCGGCTTCCTGGTCGCCTTCCTGTTCCAGATCTGGAACCAGGGCATCCGGCAGGGCAAGGGTGGTCAGAGCCTCGGCAAGCAGTTCCTCGGGATCACCGTCATCGAGATGAGCACCGGCCAGCCCCAGGGGGCCGGCAAGGGTGCGCTCCGCTGGCTGCTCTACTACGTCCTGGCGAGCCTCTGCTTCCTCGACCTCCTGTGGCCGCTCTGGGACAAGAAGCACCAGACGTGGCACGACATGATCGTCTCCTCGGTGGTCGTGAAGGCGTGACCACCGAGGCCGGTCCCCGCCCCGCCACCTCGACGTGGCGCGCTCTTCGCGCACCGCTCGCGGTGGGTGCGGCGGGGGCTGGCCTCGCGGCGATCCTTCACTTCCGCGACCCGAACACCGCCGGCAGCTATGGGTTCTGCCCGTTCGAGGTGCTGACCGGCTGGGACTGCCCGGGCTGCGGCGGGCTGCGGGCGGTGCACGCACTCACCGACCTCCAGGTGGGTGTGGCCCTGTCGAGCAACGTTCTCGCCGTCGCACTGGTGGTGGCGCTCGCTGTCGCGTTCATCGCCTGGATCCCGCGTCGGCTCGCCGATCCTCGTTCGTCGATGATCGCGATCTCGTCGCGTACCGGCGTCGTGCTGATCGCGATCGGCTTCGTCTTCACCGTCGTGCGCAACACCCCGTGGGGGTCGTGGCTCGCTCCGTGACCTCCCCGACGCCGAAGGGCCTCTCACCGCACGCGGTGAGAGGCCCTTCGTGCCGTAGGTCAGACGGCGCCGGACAGCCGGGCGACGAGGCCGAGCGCCCAGAGCACCACGGCGATGATGCCGATGATGAATCCGGCCTGGGCCAGACCGGCGCCGGTGAGCCGGCCGTTCGATGCGGCGATCTCGTCCTTGGCCTGGCGGCCGAGAACGATGCCGACGACGCCGAGCGGTCCGCAGCACAGGCCGAGGATGCCGGTCACCAGGGCCCACGTGGCCTTGGTCGAGTTCTTCGGCGGCTCGCCGTACGGATCACCGCCGGGCGGCGGACCTCCGTATCCGCCCGGCGGCGGACCTCCGTATCCGCCAGGAGGCGGGTTGTAGCTGGGCGGCTCGTTGCCCGGTGGTGTGGGGCCACCGGGTGGGGGATAGCTCATGGTGCTCCTTCATCAAGGGGCTGGGGAGGTTCGCATTCTGCCGTACGAAGGTGCCGACGAAGTCAGATGGTCCAGCGCCTGCGCGCGCCCTCCAGGGGGCGGTGACCTGGCGCACAGCGGGCTGGCTACTCTGTTGTGAAAGGGTCGGTTACCTCGGGGAGCATGCTCCGGCGACCACGGGTGGGAAGGTAGGTCCGGCGATGTCCGTTCTCGACGACATCATCGCGGGAGTCCTCGAGGACCTCGAGACTCGCATGGCGACTGTGCCCTTGGCCGATCTCAAGGAGCGCGCAGGCCGACAGGATCCCGCGCTCGACCCCATGCCGACGTTCCGAGCCGACGGCGTCTCGGTCATCGCCGAGGTGAAGCGTGCGAGTCCCTCCAAGGGTTCGCTCGCGGCGATCAAGGACCCTGCGGCGCTGGCCGTCGACTATGCGGCCGGTGGTGCTGCGGCGATCTCCGTGCTCACCGAGCAGCGGCGCTTCTCCGGCAGCCTCGACGACCTCCGCGCCGTCCGCGCCCAGGTCGCCTGCCCGGTCCTCCGCAAGGACTTCATCACGACCTCCTACCAGCTGTGGGAGGCCCGCGCCGCCGGTGCCGACATGGCGCTCCTCATCGTCGCGGCTCTCGACCAGTCGGCCCTCGAGTCGCTGATCGAGCGCGCACGCTCCATCGGGCTGACCCCGCTGGTCGAGGTGCACGACGAGGAGGAGGTCGAGCGAGCGATCGCCGCCGACGCACGGCTCGTCGGTGTCAACGCGCGCAACCTCAAGACCCTCGAGATCGACCGTACGACCTTCGCCAGGCTGGCCCCGCTCATCCCCGACACGGTCGTCAAGGTCGCCGAGTCCGGTGTGCGCGACACCAAGGACGTCATCGAGTACGCCCGCTCCGGCGCCCAGGTCGTCCTGGTGGGGGAGACGCTCGTGACGGGCGGCAACCCGCGCTCGACCGTCGCTGACCTTGTCGCCGCCGGGTCGCACCCCGCTCTGCAGCACCGATGGTGACCGGACCCGCTCCGGCCGCCATCTCCCGTCGCACTCCGTGTTGACGCCACCTGCAAGGATCGATCCATGTTCAGCTCTGCCTCCTCGGCCGACCCGCAACCCACGACGCTGCCCGACGAGCACGGCCACTTCGGCCGTTTCGGCGGCCGGTTCATGCCCGAGGCGCTGATCGCTCCTCTCGACGAGCTCGAACGCGCGTGGCGCGAGGCCAAGCAAGACCCGACGTTCGTCGACGAGCTGGACCGCATGTTCCGCGAGTACGCGAACCTTCCCAGCCCGCTGTACGAGGCGTCGCGCCTGTCCGAGCGCGCGGGGGCTCGGATCCTCCTCAAGCGCGAGGACCTGAACCACACGGGCGCGCACAAGATCCGCAACGTGCTGGGTCAGGCCCTGCTCACCCGCCGGATGGGCAAGCGGCGCGTGATCGCCGAGACGGGGGCGGGCCAGCACGGCGTCGCCACGGCCACCGCCTGCGCGTACCTCGACCTCGAGTGCGTCGTCTACATGGGCGAGGTCGACACCGAGCGTCAGGCACTGAACGTCGCCCGCATGAACATGCTCGGCGCCACGGTGGTCCCGGTGACCACCGGCAGCCGCACCCTCAAGGACGCCATCAACGAGGCGCTGCGCGACTGGGTCAGCACCGTCGACGACACGCACTACCTGCTCGGTACGGCGGCCGGCGCGCACCCGTTCCCCGAGATCGTGCGAGACCTCACCCGTGGCATCGGCGACGAGTCCCGCGCCCAGGTGCTCGAGCGGATCGGCAGCCTGCCCGACGCGGCCGCGGCCTGCGTCGGCGGCGGCTCCAACGCGATCGGCCTGTTCGCCGGGTTCCTCGCCGACTCCGACGTACGCCTGTACGGTTTCGAGGCCGGCGGCGACGGTTTCGAGACCGGTCGCCACGCGGCGACGATCACCGCGGGCGACGTCGGCGTGCTCCATGGCACGCGCTCGTTCCTCCTCCAGGACGAGGACGGCCAGACGATCGAGTCGCACTCCATCTCGGCCGGCCTCGACTACCCGGGCGTCGGCCCCGAGCACGCCTACCTCGCCGAGACCGGGCGCGTCACGTACGAGCCGGTCACCGACGACGAGGCGATGGCGGCCTTCGACCTGCTCTGCAAGACCGAGGGCATCATCCCCGCGATCGAGTCCGCCCACGCCGTCGCAGGGGCTCTGCGGATCGTCCCTCAGCTGACGAGCGAGCTCGGTCGCACGCCGACGATCCTGGTGAACCTCTCCGGACGCGGCGACAAGGACGCTCACACGGCGGCCGAGTACTTCGGGCTGCTCTCCGAGGAGGACGCATGAGCGCGCTGGCCGACACCCTGGCACGGATCCGCGCCGAGGGACGTCCGGCGCTGGTCGGATACCTGCCGGCGGGCTTCCCCGACAAGCAGACCGCGATCGATGCGATGGTCGCGATGGTCGAGGGCGGCGTCGACATCGTCGAGATCGGCCTCCCCTACTCCGACCCCGTGATGGACGGACCCACGATCCAGCGTGCCGCCGAGGCAGCGCTGAGGGCGGGGATGCGGGTGGCCGACGTGTTCGACACGGTCGAGGCTGTGGCGGCCACCGGCGCGCCGACTCTGGTGATGACCTACTGGAACCCGGTCGAGCGCGTCGGCGTCGAGGCGTTCGCGTCGCGGCTGGCGGCGGCCGGGGGAGCGGGCCTCATCACCCCTGACCTGATCCCCGACGAGGCGGCGGAGTGGATCGAGTCCTCCACCACGCACGGCCTCGACCGGGTCTTCCTGGTGGCACCGTCGTCGACCGACGCCCGGCTCGCGATGACGGCGCAGGCGTCGAGCGGGTTCCTGTACGCCACCTCGGTCATGGGGGTGACAGGCACGCGGACCGCGACGAGCACGGCGGCCCCGACCCTCGTCGAGCGTGTCAAGAAGGTGAGCGACATCCCGGTCGGCGTCGGCCTGGGTGTGAGCAACGGTGATCAGGCGGCCGAGGTCGGCGCGTTCGCCGATGCCGTGATCGTCGGTTCGGCACTCGTGGCACGGCTGCTCGATGCGGGCTCGGACACCGCGACGGGCATCGCCGCCGTCCGCGCCCTCGCCGAGGACCTTCGCGCAGGTGTCGAGCGAGCCCGCACGGCACCCTCCGTACCGACCACCGCAGACAAGGGAGCCCTCGCGTGATCCTGGCCTCGATCCCGAGCCCGTCGGAGTCCGTCTGGAACCTCGGTCCCTTCCCGATCCGGGCGTACGCCCTCTGCATCATCGCCGGTGTCGTCGCGGCGATCTGGGTCGGCGACAAGCGCTTCCAGGCCCGCGGCGGCAAGCCCGGCGCCGTGGCGGACGTCGCGATCTGGGCAATCCCGTTCGGGCTCGTCGGTGCCCGCCTCTACCACGTGGTCACGAACCCCGAGCTCTACTTCGCCGAGGGCCGTGACCCGGTCCGCGCCCTCTACATCTGGGAGGGCGGACTCGGCATCTGGGGCGCCATCTCGCTCGGTGCCCTCGGTGCGTACATCGCCTGCCGTCGGTACGGCATCCGCTTCGCGCCGCTGGCGGACGCTCTCGCACCCGGCATCCTGCTCGCGCAGGCGATCGGGCGGTTCGGCAACTGGTTCAACCAGGAGCTCTTCGGCAGCCCGACCGATCTTCCGTGGGGACTGGAGATCGACGCCGCGCACCGTCCCGCCGGCTACGAGCAGTACGAGACGTTCCACGCGACCTTCCTCTACGAGTCGCTCTGGAACCTCGCCGGCTTCTTCCTCCTGATCTGGCTCGACCGCCGGTTCCGGCTCGGCGGTGGCCGGGTCGTCGCGCTGTACGTGGCGATCTACACGCTCGGGCGGTTCTGGATCGAGGGCCTCCGCATCGACACGGCCCACGAGCTCCTCGGCCTCCGACTGAACCAGTGGACCTCCATCGTCCTGTTCGTCGCCGCGATCGGCCTGTTCGTCTGGCTCACCAGGACGGGCCGAGGCGAGCGCGAGGACGTCGTCCAGGTCGACAAGGACGACTCCGACGCCGAAGCCGAGCCCGCCGCGGGCGCGGTCGAGCCGGACCCGGCAGCGGGCGACGCGACGGAGCCTGCGGTCGACCGCGACGTCACGGAGGCCACGGCAGCCGACGAGACCGTCGCGGACGACACGACCTCCTCGGGTGACGGCGACGCGCCACGGTCGTAGATTCGAGGGGTGACCGAGCCATCCACCCCAGAGGACGCAGCCGGTGCTGCGCCGTACCCGCTGCCTGACCCGGCGACGATCGGCGACGAGCACCAGGACGTCACCGGCGGGTGGCTCCGCCCCGCGGTGTTCGGCGCCTCCGACGGTCTGGTCTCCAACTTCGCGCTGATCATGGGGATGGCCGGAGGGACGAGCGACCCGACCCCGGTGATCGTCGCCGGCGTCGCCGGTCTCGCCGCCGGGGCGTTCTCGATGGCCGTCGGCGAGTACACGTCGGTCGCCAGCCAGTCGGAGCTCGCTCGGGCCGAGGTCAAGCGGGAGCGACGCCAGATCCTGCGCGACGACCGGCAGGAGCAGGCCGAGCTGGCGTCGTTGTTCGTCGCGAAGGGCGTCGAGGAGGACGTCGCACGCGAGGTCGCCGAGCAGATCCACTCCGACCCCGACAACGCCGTACGCGTCCATGCGCGCGAGGAGTTCGGCGTCGACATCACCGACCTCCCGTCGCCGATGCTCGCCGCGGTCTCGTCCTTCCTGTCGTTCGCGATCGGAGCGCTGATCCCGCTCCTCCCGCTGATGATCGGGTTCACCTCGTTGGCCCCGACCGTGGGGGCGTCGCTCGTCGCGCTCTTCGCGACCGGAGCCCTCGTCACGGCGATCACCGACCGTCCGTGGTGGTTCGGCGGTCTGCGCCAGCTGGTCCTCGGTGGCGCCGCCGCGGCGCTCACCTTCGGGATCGGTGGACTCGTCGGCGGGGTCACGGGCTGACCCCGCATCTGCAGGCGTACCGCGGGGTCGGTGCCCGCAACAATCGTGTAACCTGAGGAAGCCATGTGAGGGCCAAGGTCGTCCCTTCGGTGTGGTTGTACCCCGCTGACGGACCGGCACCTCGTCTCTGAGCGAGTTCCCCCTGTTCGCAGCGCCATAGCGAAGACGACGGGAGAAGAGCGGCATGCGCGGGTTTCCCCCAGCTCAAGGCCTGTACTCCGGTGAGCACGAGCACGACGCCTGCGGCGTCGCGTTCGTCGCGACGCTCACGGGCCAGGCCAGCCACGAGATCGTCGCGCAGGGCCTGACCGCCCTGCGCAACCTCGACCACCGCGGTGCCGTCGGTGCCGAGGCCGACTCCGGCGACGGCGCCGGCATCCTCATCCAGGTGCCGGACGCGTTCCTGCGCGACGTGGTCGACTTCGATCTTCCTGAGCAAGGCCGGTACGCCGTCGGCACGGCCTTCTTGCCCGTGGACCACGCGGCCGCCGCAACGGCTCGTACGGCGATCGAGGAGCTCGCGGCCCAGGAGGGCCTCGCGGTCCTGGGCTGGCGTGACGTCCCCACCAACCCCGGCGTGCTGGGCTCGATGGCCCGCGGCGCGATGCCGTCGTTCGTGCAGCTGTTCGTCGCCGACTGCGAGGGCAGCCGCTCCGGCATCGACCTCGACCGCGTGACGTTCGCGCTGCGCAAGCGCGCCGAGCACGAGCTGGACGTGTACTTCCCGTCGCTGTCGGCTCGCACCCTCGGCTACAAGGGCATGCTGACGACCGACCAGCTCGACCACTTCTACCCGGACCTGACCGACGCCCGGATCGCCTCGGCGATGGCCGTCGTCCACAGCCGGTTCTCCACCAACACGTTCCCGAGCTGGCCGCTCGCGCACCCGTTCCGCTTCATCGCGCACAACGGTGAGATCAACACGGCGCGCGGCAACCGCAACTGGATGCGGGCCCGCGAGGCCCTGCTCGAGTCCGACCAGATCCCGGGCGACCTGAGCCGTCTCTTCCCGATCGTCGACCCGGAGGACTCCGACTCCGCGTCCTTCGACGAGGCGCTCGAGCTGCTGCACCTCGGCGGCCGCAGCCTCCCGCACGCCGTGATGATGATGATCCCCGAGGCGTGGGAGAACAACCCCGTGATGGACCCGAAGCTGCGGGCCTTCTACGAGTTCCACTCCACGATGATGGAGCCCTGGGACGGCCCGGCCTGCGTCGTCTTCACCGACGGCACGCAGGTCGGCGCCGTGCTCGACCGCAACGGCCTGCGTCCCGGGCGCTTCTGGCAGACCGAGGACGGCCTCGTCGTGCTCGCCTCCGAGGCGGGCGTCCTCGACCTCGACCCGGCGACGATCGTGCGCAAGGGCCGTCTCGAGCCGGGACAGATGTTCCTGCTCGACCTCGACGAGCACCGGGTGATCCCCAACGAGGAGATCAAGTCCGAGCTCGCCGGCGCCCACCCGTACGAGGAGTGGCTCTACTCCGGTCTCGTGCGCTTCTCCGACCTTCCCGAGATCGAGCACGTCGTGCACACGCACGCCTCCGTGACCCGTCGGCAGCAGGTCTTCGGCTACACCGAGGAGGAGCTCCGCATCCTCGTCGCGCCGATGGCACGCACGGGGGCCGAGCCGATCGGCTCCATGGGCACCGACACGCCGATCGCGGTGCTGTCGAACCGGTCGCGGCTGCTGTTCGACTACTTCAACCAGCTGTTCGCGCAGGTCACCAACCCGCCGCTGGACGCCATCCGCGAGGAGCTCGTCACGTCGCTGCTCAGCACGGTCGGCGCGGAGGGCAACCTCCTCGAGGCGACGCCCGCGTCGTGCCGTCAGCTGCAGATGTCGTTCCCCGTCATCACGAACGACGAGCTGGCCAAGATCCGGCACGTCAACCGCCACGGCAACATGCCGGGACTCTCGACGTACGTCGTCCGTGGTCTGTACGACGTGGCCGGCGGCGCCGAGGCCCTGCGCAAGCGCCTCGACGAGATGTGCACCGAGGTCTCGGCGGCGATCGCCGACGGTGCCCGCATCATCGTGCTCTCGGACCGCCACTCCAACCACGAGCTGGCTCCGATCCCGTCCCTGCTGATGACGGGCGCCCTGCACCACCACCTGGTGCGCGAGAAGACCCGCACCCGTGTGGGGCTGCTCGTCGAGACGGGTGACGTCCGCGAGGTTCACCACGTCGCGCTGCTGCTCGGCTACGGTGCGTCCGCCGTCAACCCGTACCTCGCGCTGGAGACCGCCGAGGACCTCGCCCGTGAAGCCGTCTACGTGGACGGCGTCGCACCCGAGAAGGCCGTCGCCAACCTGCGCTACGCCCTCGGCAAGGGCGTCCTCAAGGTGATGTCCAAGATGGGCGTCTCCACCGTCGCCTCGTACACGGGCGCGCAGATCTTCGAGGCCGTCGGCCTGGCGCCGGAGCTCGTCTCGCGCTACTTCACCGGCACGACCTCGCGCCTCGGCGGGATCGACCTCGACGTCGTCGCCGAGGAGGTCCGGATCCGGCACGCCAAGGCGTACCCGACCGCCGGCATCTCTGCCTCGCGCCGCCAGCTCGACTCGGGCGGCGAGTACCAGTGGCGGCGTGACGGTGCCGAGCACCTGTTCGACCCCGAGACCGTCTTCCGGCTCCAGCACTCGACACGGGCCGGGCGCTACGACGTCTTCAAGCAGTACACCCAGCGCGTCGACGACCAGTCCGAGCGCCTGATGACGTTGCGCGGCCTCCTCAAGCTCAAGGAGGGCGTGCGTCCGGCCGTCCCGATCGAGGAGGTCGAGCCCGTCTCGGCGATCGTCAAGCGCTTCTCGACCGGTGCCATGTCGTACGGCTCGATCAGCCAGGAGGCGCACGAGACCCTCGCCATCGCGATGAACCGCCTCGGTGGCAAGTCCAACACCGGCGAGGGCGGTGAGGACCCCGAGCGTCTGTACGACCCCGAGCGCCGCAGCGCGATCAAGCAGGTCGCGTCGGGTCGGTTCGGGGTCACCTCGGAGTACCTCACGAACTCCGACGACATCCAGATCAAGATGGCGCAGGGTGCGAAGCCCGGCGAGGGCGGACAGCTGCCGGGGCCGAAGGTCTACCCGTGGGTGGCGCGCACGCGGCACTCGACGCCGGGTGTCGGCCTGATCTCGCCGCCGCCGCACCACGACATCTACTCGATCGAAGACCTCAAGCAGCTGATCCACGACCTGAAGAACGCGAACCCGTCCGCACGGGTTCACGTGAAGCTGGTCGCCGAGGTCGGTGTCGGGACGGTCGCCGCGGGCGTCTCCAAGGCGCACGCCGACGTCGTGCTGATCTCCGGGAACGACGGCGGCACCGGCGCGTCGCCGCTGACGTCGCTCAAGCACGCGGGCGGCCCCTGGGAGCTGGGTCTCGCCGAGACCCAGCAGACGCTCCTCCTCAACGGGCTGCGCGACCGCATCGTCGTGCAGGCCGACGGCCAGCTGAAGACGGGGCGCGACGTGGTCGTCGCGGCGCTGCTCGGCGCCGAGGAGTTCGGTTTCGCGACGGCCCCGCTGGTCGTGTCCGGCTGCATCATGATGCGCGTGTGCCACCTCGACACCTGCCCGGTGGGTGTGGCGACGCAGAACCGCGAGCTGCGCAAGAAGTTCTCGGGCAAGGCCGAGTACGTCGTGAACTTCTTCGAGTACGTCGCCGAGGAGGTCCGCGAGTACCTCGCCGCGCTCGGGTTCCGCTCGATCGACGAGGCCGTGGGGCACGCCGAGGTCCTCGACTCCCGTGAGGCGATCGCGCACTGGAAGGCGAGCGGGCTCGACCTGACGCCGATCCTGCACGTGCCCGAGCTTCCCGAGGGTGCGGCGCTGCGCAACACCACGACGCAGAACCACGGTCTCGACCGCGCGCTCGACAACGAGCTGATCGCGTTGTCGTCCGATGCGCTGGACCGCGGCGAGCCGGTGCGCGCGCAGCTGGAGATCCGCAACGTCAACCGGACCGTCGGCACGATGCTCGGTCACGAGGTGACCAAGCGCTACCGCGGTGCGGGGCTGCCCGACGACACGATCGACATCACCTTCACCGGGTCGGCGGGTCAGTCGTTCGGCGCCTTCGTCCCGCGCGGCATCACGCTGCGGCTGGAGGGTGACGGCAACGACTACGTCGGCAAGGGGCTGTCCGGTGGGCGGCTCGTGATCCGACCGCCGCGCGACGCGTCGTTCGTCGCCGAGGACCAGATCATCGCCGGCAACGTCATCGGGTACGGCGCGACCAGCGGCGAGATCTTCGTCCGGGGACGCGCCGGCGAGCGCTTCTGCGTCCGCAACTCGGGCGCCACCGCGGTCGTCGAGGGCGTCGGCGACCACGCCCTCGAGTACATGACCGGAGGCCGCGTCGTGATCCTCGGCTCCACCGGCCGCAACGTCGCGGCGGGCATGAGCGGCGGGGTCGCGTACGTGCTCGACCTCGACACCGACCTCGTCAACCGCGAGATGGTCGAGGTGCACGAGATCGGTGCGGCGGACGAGCTCAAGGACCTCGTCACCCGCCACGCCGAGGAGACGGGCTCGGAGGTCGCCGCGAAGCTCCTGGCCGACTGGGAGACGTCGGTGACGCGGTTCTCCGAGATCATGCCGGTCGACTACCGCAGGGTCCTGAAGGCACGTGCCGCAGCCGAGGAGGCCGGTCTCGGCGAGGACGAGACCACCGCAGCGATGATGGAGGCAGCGATCCGTGGCTGATCCGAAGGGTTTCATGAAGACGCCGCGCCAGGTGGCGCAGCGCCGCCCCGTGGGCGAGCGCATCCACGACTGGAACGAGGTGTACCCCGGTACGCCCGGTCGTGCGCTCCTGCCGATCATCACCGAGCAGGCTGGTCGGTGCATGGACTGCGGCATCCCGTTCTGCCACTCGGGCTGCCCCTTGGGCAACCTCATCCCGGAGTGGAACGACCTGGTCTGGCGTGACGACTGGGAGGAGGCGATGGCGCGTCTGCACGCGACGAACAACTTCCCGGAGTTCACCGGTCGCCTCTGTCCCGCGCCGTGCGAGACGGCCTGCGTCGTCGGCATCAACCGCGACGCGGTGACCATCAAGAACGTCGAGGTCTCGATCATCGACCGTGCCTGGGACGACGGGCGCGTCGTCCCGGAGCCTCCGGAGTGGCTCACGGGCAAGACCGTCGCCGTGATCGGCTCCGGCCCGGCGGGGCTCGCCGTCGCGCAGCAGCTGACGCGTGCCGGCCACACCGTCGCCGTCTACGAGCGTGACGACCGCCCGGGCGGCCTGCTCCGGTACGGCATCCCCGAGTTCAAGATGGAGAAGTCAGTCCTCGACCGCCGCATCGAGCAGATGAGGGCCGAGGGCACGGTCTTCCGCAACGGCGTTGCGATCGGCACCGACCTGACCGGCGACGACCTGCGCGACCGCTACGACGCCGTCGTGCTCGCGACCGGCGCCACCGTGCGCCGCGACCTGCCGACCACCGGACGCGAGCTCGGCGGGATCCACCAGGCGATGGACTTCCTCCCGCAGGCGAACCGCGTGGCGCGCGGCGAGACGGTCGAGGGCCAGATCCTGGCCACCGCCAAGGACGTCGTCATCATCGGCGGCGGTGACACCGGTGCCGACTGTCTCGGCACGGCGATCCGTCAGGAGGCGCGCTCCATCACCCAGCTCGAGATCATGCCGCGCCCGAGCGAGGAGCGGCCGGGTCACCAGCCGTGGCCGACGTACCCGATGCTCTACCGGGTGGCCTCCGCGCACGAGGAGGGTGGCGACCGCGTCTACGCGGTCTCGACCCAGGAGTTCCTCGGCGACGAGGACGGCAACGTCCGTGCGCTGCGCCTGGTCGAGGTCGAGATGGTCGACGGCCGCTTCCAGGAGGTCGAGGGCTCGGCGCGCGAGATCCCGACGCAGCTGGTGCTGCTCGCGATGGGCTTCACCGGTCCGGAGACCGACGGCGTCGTCTCGCAGCTCGGTGTGGCGCTCGACGATCGGGGCAACGTGGCGCGCGACAACGCGTACATGACCGACGTCCCGGGTGTCTTCGTGGCCGGTGACGCCGGCCGTGGGCAGTCGCTGATCGTGTGGGCGCTGGCCGAGGGACGTTCGTGCGCCGCCGGCGTCGACGCCTACCTCAACGGCTCCACGACGCTCCCGTCGCCCATCCTGCCGACGGAGCGTCCACTGGTCGTCTGACCGGCACCGGTCCCCGACGTTGGGCCAGACATCGCGCTCGCCGCGAAGTCTGGCCCTTCGGCGTCTCACCCTTCGAGAGATTTTGCCTGCGAAACAACAAATATCGGGGGTCGGGTCGCGCAGCCCCCGACCACGGAACTAGGGTTGAGGAGTGCGTAGAGCAAAGATCGTCTGCACCATCGGTCCCGCCGTCTGGTCCGAGGAGAAGATCCTCGAGCTGGCCAGAGCAGGCATGAACGTCGCCCGCCTCAACCTCAGCCACGGAGACCACGCGACCCACGAGAAGTCCTTCGCGTGGACCCGCAACGCGGCCGAGGTCACGGGGCAGCCGATCGCGATCCTGGCAGACCTCCAAGGCCCCAAGATCCGTCTCGGCAGATTCGCAGCGGGCCCTGTGCCCCTCGCCGTGGGGGACACCTTCACCATCACCACCGACGACGTCCTCGGTGACGACAAGCGGTGCTCGACGACGTACGCCGGACTCCCCGGCGACGTCACCGTCGGCGACACCATCCTCATCGACGACGGCAAGGTGCGGCTGCGTGCCACCGAGGTCACCGACACCGAGGTCACCACGGTGTGCGAGGTCCCCGGCGCCCTGAGCAACAACAAGGGCATCAACCTTCCCGGCGTGGTCGTGAGCGTCCCTGCGCTGTCCGAGAAGGATCGTGAGGACCTCCGCTGGGCCCTCCGCGCCGGCGTGGACCTCATCGCGCTCTCGTTCGTGCAGCGTGGCGAGGACGCCGACGACGTGCGCGGGATCATGGACGAGGAAGGCGTACGCCGACCGGTGATCGCCAAGATCGAGAAGCCGCAGGCGGTCGAGAACCTCGACGACATCATGGACGCCTTCGACGGCGTCATGGTGGCGCGAGGCGACCTCGGCGTGGAGCTGCCGCTGGAGGACGTCCCCGTCGTCCAGAAGCTGATCGTCGAGAAGGCCCGCCGCAACGCGAAGCCGGTCATCGTCGCGACACAGATGCTCGAGTCGATGATCTCCGCGCCCCGCCCCACGCGCGCCGAGGCCTCCGACGTCGCCAACGCCGTGCTGGACGGCGCGGACGCCGTGATGCTGTCGGGCGAGACCAGCGTGGGGGAGTTCCCCATGGAGACGGTCCGCACGATGGCCCGCATCGTCGAGAGCACGGAGGAGCACGGGCTCCCGCGGATGGCGGCCTACCACTGGGACCCGAAGACCCGCAGCGGCGTCATCGGGCGTGCCGCGGCCGGTGTGGCGCAGAGCGTCGGCGCGAAGTACCTGTGCGCGTTCACGACCTCCGGCGACAGCGCCCGCCGCATGACGCGATACCGGTCGACCGTGCCGGTGCTGGCCTTCACGCCGGACCCGGTCGTCCGCAACCAGCTCGCGCTGTCGTGGGGCGTCCAGACCTTCCTCGTCCCCGAGGTCGAGCACACCGACATGATGGTGCTGCAGGTCGACCGTGCGCTGCTCGAGATCGGCCAGTGCTCCGAGGGCGACGAGGTCGTGATCGTGGCCGGGAGCCCGCCGGGCATCGCCGGGTCGACCAACGCGCTGCGCATCCACCGCATGGGTGACGCGATCAAGGGGATCTCGCCGGCCTACACGACGCCGCTCGTCCGCGAGTAGCCCTGCAGCCCTGCTGCACGACAAAAGCCGGCCTGTCCCTCGCGGGACAGGCCGGCTTCGTCGTACGACACCCGTCAGGCGACGCCGAGGTAGGCCTCCTTGACGGCCGGATCGGCCAGGAGCTCCGGGCCGGTGCCGGTCCGCGTGATGCGGCCGGTCTCCAGCACGTACGCCCGGTCGGCTCGGCTGAGCGCCTGGTTGGCGTTCTGCTCGACGAGGAGAACCGTCATCCCCTGCTCGTTCACCTGCGAGATGATCGAGAAGATCTGCTTGATGAACTGGGGTGCGAGCCCCATGGACGGCTCGTCCAGCAGCAGGACCTTGGGTCGACCCATGAGGGCACGCCCGATGGCGAGCATCTGCTGCTCACCACCGGAGAGCGTGCCGCCCGCCTGCGCCTCCCGCTCCTTGAGCCTCGGGAACAGGTCGAAGACGCGGTCGAAGCTCTCGTCGACCGTCGCCCGGTCCTTGAGGGCGTACGTGCCCATCTCGAGGTTCTCGCGCACCGTCATGGCCGAGAAGATGCCGCGGCCCTCCGGCGTGAGCGAGATGCCGCGGACGACCCGCTTGTGGCCTGCGAGCTTCGAGATGTCCTCGCCCTCGAACGTGACGCTGCCCGACGACAGGCTGAGCAGGCCGGCGAGCGCACGCATCGTGGTCGTCTTGCCGGCGCCGTTCGCGCCGATCAGCGTGACGATCTCGCCCTCCTCGACGGAGATCGAGATGTTGTGGAGCGCCTGGATGCGCCCGTAGTGGACCGAGATGTCGTTGATCTCGAGGAGCGCCACGTCAGTCCTCCTCTCCGAGGTAGGCGGCGATGACCGTCGGGTTGTTGCGGATCTCGGCGGGAAGACCGTCGGCGATCTTCTTGCCGAACTCCAGCACGACGATCCGGTCGGTCACGCCCATCACGAGCCGCATGTCGTGCTCGATGAGCAGCACGGTGTAGCCGTCGTCGCGGATGGTCCGGATGAGAGCCATCAGCTCTTCCTTCTCCGCCGGGTTGAAGCCGGCAGCCGGCTCGTCCAGGCAGAGAAGCTTGGGGTCCGTGGCGAGGGCGCGGGCGATCTCGAGCCGGCGCTGGTAGCCGTACGGCAGCGCGCTGGCCTGAGCCATCGCCTTGTCGGCGATGCCCACGAACTCCAGCAGAGCCATGCCGCGCTCGATGGCCTCCTTCTCCTCGCGATAGAGCCGCGGGGTCCGGAAGAGCGATCCCCAGACGCCGGTCTTGTGCCGGGCGTCCAGTCCGACCACGACGTTCTCCAGCGCGGTCATCTCGCCGAAGAGCCGGACGTTCTGGAACGT
Source organism: Mumia sp. Pv4-285 (assembly GCF_041320275.1). Lineage (NCBI taxonomy): Bacteria > Bacillati > Actinomycetota > Actinomycetes > Propionibacteriales > Nocardioidaceae > Mumia > Mumia qirimensis. The sequence continues at coordinate 1,941,225 of NZ_CP162023.1, forward strand.
CCGGGCGATGCCGAGACGGGTGATCTTGTGCTGCTTGCGCCGCCCGATCGCCTCGCCCTCGAGCAGGACCTGTCCCTCGGTCGGCCGGTAGACACCGGTCATCGCGTTGAAGCAGGTGGTCTTGCCGGCACCGTTCGGGCCGATGAGCCCGAGGATCTCGCCGCGCTTGATGTCGAAGCTGACGTCGTCGAGCGCCGTCAGGCCTCCGAACCGCATGGTGAGGTTGCTGATCTCGACGAGCTTGTCACCGACCTCGACCGCGATCTCGCGCTCGGCGGCCGCCAGCTGCGCGACCTCGGAGTCGAGCGGCGGCGGTGCGTCGGGCTTCGGGGTCGCCGGCAGGGGAGTGGAGTGATCGGTCACTGTCCGGTCTCCTTCGCAGCGGGGGAGGGCGCGTCGGCGAGGTTGGCGATGCGTTTGTGCGCTCGCCGCTCGAACGTCAGCAGGTGCGGACGCTTGCCGAACAGACCCTGCGGTCGGAAGATCATCAGGATCACGAGGACAGCACCGAAGATGAGGTACTTGTACTCGGCGATCGCGGTGAACCGCAGCGGGATGTAGGCGACGATCGCGCCGCCCAGGATGGCTCCGAACTTGTTGCCCTGACCGCCGAGGACGACGGCCACCAGGAACAGCACGGACATCTGCACGTCGAACCGTTGGTTGTTGACGAACCCGATCTGACCGGCGGCGATCGCGCCGGCGGAGCCGCCGAGCGCGGCGCCGATGCCGAACGCCCACAGCTTGAAGCGGAACGTCGGCACGCCCATGATCTCGGCGGCGTCCTCGTCCTCGCGCAGTGCGATCCAGTTGCGGCCGACCCGGCTGCGCTCGAGGTTGCCGAGCGCGATCATCACGAGGATGATCACCGTGATCGTCAGCCAGTACCACGGAGCGCCGGCGCTGTTGGAGAAGATCGGGTTGCCCTCGGCGTTCGTGCCCGGCGGGTGTCCGACCTCCTGGAAGCCCTGCTGGCCGCGCAGCGCGGGGATGATCGTCGCGAGCAGGCGGATGATCTCACCGAACCCGAGCGTCACGATCGCGAGGTAGTCGCCTCGTAGCCGCAACGTCGGGATGCCGAGCAGGACACCGAACACGACCGTGACCATCGCGGCCAGCGGCAGCGTCAGGAGGTACGGGATGTGGACGAGGTTCGAGTCCGGCGACGTCCACAGCGCTGCCACGTATGCGCCGACGGCGAAGAAGCCGACGTAGCCCAGGTCGAGCAGGCCCGCCTGACCGACCACGACGTTCAGGCCGACCGCGACCAGCGCGTAGCGAGCCATCTCGGCGCAGGCGAGCGGCCAGTCGTTGCCCGGCTCGGTCGTCAGGAGCGGGATGTTGACCAGCGGGAGCGCGAACGCTGCCGCGACGGCGATCAGCAGGAAGGCCCACTGACCGAGCCGCGGGAAGTGGTTCCACCACTCCGACAGGCCGTGGAGGCGCGACGGCTTGGTGACCTCTTCGAGCAGCTCGTCGGCGCGGGCCTGGGACTCTCCAGCCCCGCCCATCGGGGTTCCGGTACTCATGCCCTCACCTTCCCGAGGTTGCTGCCGAGGATGCCCTCCGGACGGACCATGAGCACGGCGATCAGGACGACGAAGCAGACGACGTCGTTCCACTGTGCACTGCCGAGGAGGATCTGGCCGTAGTTGCCGATCAGGCCCAGCAGGAGCCCGCCGACCAGAGCGCCGCGGACGTTGCCGATGCCGCCGAGCACCGCGGCGGTGAATGCCTTGACGCCGAGCAGGAAGCCGCCGAGGTACAAGACTCCGGACGGCACCTTCATCACGTAGAACAGCGCCGCGACGCCCGCGAGCAGACCGCCGATGATGAACGTGCTGACGATGATGCGCTCACGGTTGACGCCCATCAGGGTCGCCGTGTCCGGGTCCTGGGCGACGGCGCGGATGCCGCGGCCGAGCTTCGACCGCCGGATGAACTGGTCGACGACGATCATCATGATGACCGCGGCCGACACGATCAGGATCGAGTCGAAGTAGATGAGCGTCCCGCCGACGTCGAAGATCGCCTTGTTCTCGAACATGATGACCGTCGGCTCCGGGTTGGGCCCGCGCCACAGGAAGATCAGGTACTGGATGACGAACGACATGCCGATCGCCGAGATCAGGAAGACGAGGCGTGGCGCCCCCTTCGCTCTCAGCGGTTTGTAGGCCACGCGTTCGACGATGAACGCCGTTATCGCTGCGGCGAGCATGCCGAACACCAGCGCCAACAAGAGGTTGGCCGCGATCGCGTACCAGGCGAGGTTCGGGACGGACGGCCCGAAGCCGAGCGAGCTCAAGGTGAAGACGACGGCGTAGGCGCCGACGATGAAGACCTCGGAGTGCGCGAAGTTGATGAGGTTGAGGACGCCGTACACGAGGGTGTAGCCGAGCGCGACGAGCGCGTAGATGCCGCCGAACGTGAGTCCATCGACGGTGGCGCTCCAGAAGTTCGCGCCCAGCGCATCCCAGTCGAGACTGATCCACTGGTCCACTTGGGCTCCTTGAGGAGTGGGATGTGCAGAGGAGGGGGTCCGTCTGGATCAGACGGACCCCCTCCGTTGACGAGCTGTTGCTACTGAGAGGTGTCTCTCTTAGAGGACGCCGACCGAGACGATCTGGCCATCCTGCACCTTGTAGCCGTAGACAGCGAGCTCGGTGAGCTCACCGGTCTCGTCCCACTGGAACTTCTTGCTGAGACCCTGGGCGTCGTAGCTCGTGACCCATTCCTTCAGCTTCGCGCGGTCCTGGTTGCCGGCGTCGATGCCTGCGAGCAGGACGGTCGCCGCGTCGTAGCCCTCGACCGAGTAGGTGCCCGGAGCGTCGCCGCCGGAGACCTTCTTGTAGGCGTCGCTGAAGCTGGTGATCAGCTCGCCCGGGATGCACGGGCAGGTGAAGTAGGCGTTGCTCGAGGCGTCACCGGCCTGGTTGATGAACTCCTGGTCCTTCACGCCGTCCGGCCCGATGAAGATGCCGTCGAAGCCCTTCGCGACGAGCTGCTGGTTCAGCGGCGCGCCCTCGGCGTAGTAGCCCGAGTAGAAGACGGCGTCCGGCTTCTCGGCGAGGATCTTGGAGATCGTGGCCGAGAAGTCCTTCTGGCCGGTCGTCACCTTGTCGGAGCCGACGACGTTGTCGCCGAGCGCCTCGGTGGCGGTGCCGGCGAGGCCGACGCCGTACTCGGAGTCGTCCTGCACGACGTAGACCGTCTCGGCACCGAGCTTCTCGGTGAGCTTCGGCACGGCCGGGCCCTGCACGTTGTCGTTGCCGAGCGCGCGGAAGAAGGTCGTCCAGCCGTTCTGCGTCAGCGCCGGGCCGGTGGCCGACGGCGTGATGTGGACGAGGCCGGCCTGCTCGAAGATCGCGCCGGTCGCCTTCGACTCACCCGAGAACGGAAGGCCGACGACACCGATGATGTTGGTGTCGTTGGTCGCCTGGGTCACGGGGCCGGTCGACTTGTTGGGGTCGCCCTCCGTGTCGAAGTTGGTCAGCTTCACCTGGCAGTCGGGGTTGTTCTCGTTGTGCTCGTCGATGGCCAGCTGCACACCGTTGACGATGTTGATGCCGAGCTGGGCGTTGGGGCCGGTCTCGGCGCCGATGTAAGCAAGGGTGGTGGTCGCGGGGCATTCCGCCTTGCCGTCGCCCGCGGGGCTGACGGCGTCGTCGGGTGCGTCGATCGCAGTCTGGACGGTGAGCTCGGGTGACGAGCTGTCCTCGTCTCCGCTGTCGCCGTCGTCGGTGTTGGCACACGCCGCAAGCGTGAGCGCCAGCACTGCGGCGGTCGCGAGTGCCTTCGTGGAACGAGACACGGTGGTGTCCTCCGATTCGTTGGGGCCGGCCCCCGAGCGGGGCGGGGCGGACATTGCGTCCCATGCAAGTAACTGCAACGTTCTAACACAGGGAGAGCGGCTCGAACGTCGATGAATCCAAGCCGTTATGAAATGGTGAAATCCGGTCAACCCTCCGAAAGCCGCCTGAGAGGCCTCTGTGCGCCCGTCATCGTAGGCGACAGATGTTCCGCGAAGATTTCCTGACCTGCCGTCGATCAGGTGAGATGTGCCGGGTGCGGGACTCGAACCCGCACATCCTTTCGGACAGTGGTGTTTGAGACCACCGCGTCTACCATTCCGCCAACCCGGCTGGCCCGTCGGTCGCCGGCGGGCGCGGGATAACCTTCTCACGTGACTTCTCCTGAGAGCACCCCCGGTACGCTGCCGCCCGTCCGTCGTGTCGTCATCGCGGAGGACGAGGCACTGATCCGCCTCGACCTCGCCGAGATGCTCGCCGAGGAGGGCGTCGAGGTCGTCGGTCAGGCAGCCGACGGCGAGCAGGCCGTGGCGCTCGCCGAGGAGCTGCGGCCGGACCTCGTCGTGATGGACGTGAAGATGCCGAAGCTCGACGGCATCTCGGCCGCGGAGCGGATCGCGTCGCAGCGCATCGCCCCCGTCGTCATGCTCACCGCGTTCAGCCAGCGGGAGCTGGTCGAGCGTGCGCGGGACGCCGGCGCGATGGCGTACCTCGTGAAGCCGTTCAGCAAGGCCGACCTGGTGCCGGCGATCGAGATGGCGGTGAGCCGGTTCGCCGAGATCGCGACGCTCGAGGCGGAGGTCGCCACCCTCGAGGACCGGCTGGAGACTCGGCGTGCCGTCGAGCGGGCCAAGGGACTCCTCCAGGAGGCGCTCGGCATCACCGAGCCGCAGGCGTTCCGGTGGATCCAGAAGACGGCGATGGACCTGCGGCTCTCGATGCGCGCGGTGGCCGAGGGCGTCGTGGAGCACGGTCCGGCACTGGGTGGCGCGGGCCAGTCCGACGCCGAGCCCGGCAGCTGAGCCGAGGCTGCGCTCAGCGCAGCCACACCACCGTCTGGACGAGGACCGGTGCGATCAGCAGCGCCGGGAGCATGTCGCCGACGGCGACGGGCCGGATGTTGAGCAGCCTCAGCGCGACACCGATCAGGAGGACACCGCCCGTCGCCGTGAGCGCGACGACGTGAGGTTCGGGGACGAACGACCCCATGACGGCCCCGAGCACGGTCAGGCTGCCCTGGATGACGGCGACCGCGATCGCCGAGGCCATCACGCCCACCCCGAGCGACGCGGCGAAGGCGATCGCGGCGAACCCGTCCAGCGCCGACTTGAGGAGGAGCTGCTCGGCGCCTCCGCCGAGCCCGTCGGTGATCGAGCCGAGGATGGCGAGGGGGCCGACGCAGAAGACGAGCGATGCCGTCACGAAGCCTTCGACGAACTGGGCGCGCGCTCCTGCGTCGCCGCTGCCGCCCAGGTGCGACTGGAGCCAGGCCCCTGAGTGCTCGAGCCGGTGCTCGATCCGCAGCAGCGAGCCGATCACCCCGCCGACGACGACCGCTCCCAGCACGATCAGCACCGGCGCGCTCGCCCCGACGGCGTCGGAGAGGACGCGGTCGGTGACGGCGACGACCGAGAGGCCGGCGATGAGGAGCGTGACGAGGCCGAGCCCGTCCGTCACGACCGCCCGGGTGCGCGCGGGGAGGCGGTTGCCGACGAGCAGGCCGATGCCCGACCCCGCGACGACCGCGGCGACGTTCACGACCGTCCCAGCTCCGACGAACATGCGCCTCCTCCGACCGGGACCTTCGTCCCGCCCTGATCCTGACCGAGCCCGAATCCGAGTGCCCGAGCCGCTGACAGCCGAGGCTGCCACGGCGTAGTGTTTCACCCCGAGCCGAGCGCCCGGTCGCGCGGCTCTGGGAGGAGGGGTGGTGGCACGTCTGCCGCTGGAGATCCGCGATGCCCGTCCTGACGACGCCGGTGAGCTGATCGCTCTCTGGTCGCTGTGCGTCGCCGAGGGGTTGAACGACGAGACCGATCCTCTCAGCGTCGGCTGGGACGTCCCCACCGAGGAGGAGTCCCGGCACGCCCTCGCCGAGATCTCTCGCGCGCCGTCCCAGCGACTCTGCGTGGCGCTGAGCGGTCCGCAGATCGTCGGCGTGATGAAGGCCGACCTGTCGGCGGCCACCCCGCTTCACCTCCGCTCGGTCGTCGTCGTGAGCGAGCTCCACGTCCATCCCCGCCACCGGCGCCGCGGAGTCGCCTGGTCGCTGATGAGCATCGCTGCCGAGTGGGCCGACCAGGTCGGGTCGTCGGTCGTGTACGCCTGGGCGCCGGCGCCCTCGCGCGACGCGCACCGGTTCCTCACCCGGATCGGCTTCGGCCACTTCGCCACCGTCCGCGCGGCGAGGGTGCGGGTGCTGCAGGCGCGGCTGGCGGGTCGCACCGCCTCGGGTCGCGGCACCGGGCGGCTGATCGCCGTCCGTCGCTCCCTGCGTCGTACGCACGAGGAGGCGGCCGCGGCGGGTGCCACCGACTGAGCGAGGTCAGCCCTCGCAAGGGTGTCGGCTGCGCCCGTTAGAGTCGGTTCGTGGACTCGCCCAGCCTCGCTGACACCGCTCCCGCCGACTCCGGTCGGCTCCTCCTCATCGACGGCCACTCCGTCGCCTACCGCGCCTTCTTCGCGCTGCCCGTCGAGAACTTCTCCACGACGACCGGTCAGCACACGAACGCGGTCTACGGCTTCACCTCGATGCTGATCAACGTCCTGCGGGACGAGAAGCCGACGCACCTCGCGGTGGCGTTCGACGTGTCGCGCCAGACGTTCCGCAGCGCCGAGTACGCCGAGTACAAGGCCAACCGGTCCAAGTCGCCCGAGGAGTTCTCCGGGCAGGTGGCGCTGGTCAAGGAGGTCCTCGACGCGCTCCACGTGACCTACCTGGAGCTGGAGGGCTTCGAGGCCGACGACATCATCGGCACCCTTGCGACCCGCGCCGAGCAGGACGGCTTCGACGTCCTCATCTGCACGGGCGACCGCGACGCGCTCCAGCTCGTGACCGACCGCACCACGGTGCTCTACCCGCGCAAGGGCGTCTCCGACCTCGCACGCATGACGCCGCAGGCGGTCGAGGAGAAGTACGGCGTCGCCCCGGAGAGATACCCCGACGTCGCGGCGCTGGTCGGCGAGACGAGCGACAACCTCCCGGGTGTCCCGGGCGTCGGCCCCAAGACCGCAGCGAAGTGGCTCGCCCAGTTCGACGGGCTCGAGGCGCTCGTCCGCGATGCCGACAAGGTCCCCGGCAAGGCGGGGCAGTCCTTCCGCGACCACCTCGGCGACGTCGTGCGCAACCGCCGCATCAACGCGCTCGTCCGTGACCTCGACCTGCCGGTGACGACGGCCGATCTCGCCATGCAGCCGTGGGACCGCGACGCGGTGCACCAGGTCTTCGACGGGCTGGAGTTCCGGGTCCTGCGCGACCGGCTGTTCGAGACGCTATCGACCGAGGAGCCGGAGGCCGAGGAGGGCTTCGAGGTCGACGGTGCGGTTCTCGGTGAGGGCGAGGTGGCGCCCTGGCTCGCCGCCCACGCTCCGGCCGGGGTGCGCGTCGGCGTGCAGGTCGTGGGGTCGTGGGGGCGGGGCACGGGCCGCGTCGACGCGATCGCCGTGGCCACCGCCGACGGCGAGGCCGCCGCGTGGTGGGACGTCGCGACGCTCGCGGCCGACGACGAGGCCGCTGTCGCCGCCTGGCTCGCCGATCCCGGACGGCCCAAGGTCCTGCACGACGCGAAGGGGCCGGTCCTGGCGCTCCGCGCCCAGGGGTGGTCGGTCGACGGGCTCGCCAGCGACACGGCGCTCGCCGCCTACCTCGCCCGCCCCGACCAGCGCTCGTACGACCTCGAGGACCTCGCGCTGCGCTACCTCAAGCGCGAGCTGCGCGTCGAGGACCACGGCGACCAGCTGACCCTCGACGTCGCCGACGACGCCGTGGCCCAGGACGCCATGCTCGCCGCAGCAGCGGTGGTCGAGCTCGGGTCGGCGCTCGACGCCGAGCTCGACCAGCTCGGCGGCCGCGCCCTCCTCGACACCGTGGAGCTGCCCCTGGTGCAGGTTCTCGCCGACATGGAGGAGATCGGCATCGCCGTCGACGGCGACGCGCTCGAGCGGCTGGAGGACGAGTTCGCGACGCGTGTCCGCACGGCGGCCGACGAGGCGTACGCGGTGATCGGCAAGGAGATCAACCTCGGCTCGCCCAAGCAGCTCCAGGTGGTGCTGTTCGACGAGCTCGGCATGCCCAAGACCAAGCGCACCAAGACCGGCTACACGACGGACGCCGACGCGCTGCAGCAGCTCTACGTCAAGACCGAGCACCCGTTCCTGCTGCACATGCTCGAGCACCGCGACGCCACCCGGCTGCGCGTGACGGTCGAGGGGCTCCGCAAGACGGTCGCCCCGGACGGCCGCATCCACACGACCTACAACCAGACGATCGCCGCGACGGGCCGCCTCAGCTCGGCCGACCCCAACCTCCAGAACATCCCGATCCGCACCGCGGCCGGCCGCCGGATCCGAGAGGCCTTCGTGGTCGGTGAGGGCTTCGAGACGCTGCTCACGGCCGACTACAGCCAGATCGAGATGCGCATCATGGCCGACCTCTCCGAGGACCGGGGCATCATCGACGCCTTCAACTCCGGTGCGGACTTCCACACGATCACGGCGTCGAGGGTCTTCCAGGTCGAGCCGGAGTCGATCGACGTCGGCATGCGGTCCCGGATCAAGGCGATGAACTACGGGCTCGCGTACGGCCTCTCCTCGTACGGCCTGAGCCAGCAGCTCGGCATCGAGACCCGCGAGGCGCAAGGTCTGATGGACGAGTACTTCGCGCAGTTCGGGGGCGTCCGCGACTACCTGCGGGGGGTGGTCGACGAAGCCCGCCGCACCGGGTTCACCGAGACGATCATGGGCCGGCGGCGCTACCTCCCAGACCTCACCAGCGACAACCGGCAGCGTCGCGAGATGGCCGAGCGGATGGCTCTGAACGCGCCGATCCAGGGCTCGGCGGCCGACATCATCAAGGTGGCGATGCTCGGGGTGCGTCGTGCGCTGCGCGAGTCCGGCCTGACGTCACGGCTGCTGCTCCAGGTGCACGACGAGCTCGTCCTCGAGGTCGCATCGGGCGAGCGCGATGCCGTCGAGGCGCTGGTCCGCGCCGAGATGGCATCCGCCGCGTCGCTCGCCGTGCCGCTCGACGTCTCGGTCGGCATCGGTCGTTCCTGGCACGAGGCCGGCCACTAGCCTCTTGCCGGGTCTCACCCCCAAGGGGTGACGGCGGTCGGAGTCGTTCGTGCGCAAGGTGGAGCATCGGCGACGAACGGAAGCGACGATGAGCCCTGACCGCCATGCCCGCACGATGCTCCCGATCCCGGACCGGCGGGCGCCCGGGCTGACGACGTACGACGCGAAGGACCCCGACACGGCGTACCCGCCGATCGAGCCCCTCCTTCCGCCGGACGGAGCGCCGAACGTCCTCGTCGTGCTGCTCGACGACGTCGGGTTCGGCGCCGCGAGCGTGTTCGGCGGCCCGTGCGAGACGCCGACCGCCGAACGGCTGGCCACCGGCGGGTTGCGCTACAACCGGTTCCACACCACCGCGCTCTGCGCCCCGACGCGCCAGGCGCTGCTCACCGGACGCAACCACCACTCGGTCGGCATGGGCAGCATCACCGAGACGGCGACGTCCGCACCGGGCAACAGCTCGCTGCGACCGAACACCAAGGCTCCGCTGGCGACGACGCTCAAGCTCAACGGCTACTCGACGGCGCAGTTCGGCAAGTGCCACGAGGTCCCGGTGTGGCAGGCGTCGCCGATGGGCCCGTTCGACGCCTGGCCCTCGGGGGGCGGCGGGTTTGAGACGTTCTACGGCTTCATCGGCGGTGAGAACAACCAGTGGGACCCTGCCCTGTACGACGGGACGACCGCGATCGAACCACCGAAGACCGCCGAGGAGGGCTACCACCTCACCGAGGACCTGGCCGACCATGCGACCAGCTGGATCCGCCAGCAGAAGGCCCTGATGCCGGACAAGCCGTTCTTCGTCTACTTCGCGCCCGGGGCGACCCACGCCCCGCACCACGTGCCGAAGGAGTGGGCCGACAAGTACGCGGGGAAGTTCGACGACGGCTGGGACGTCCAGCGCGAACGCACGTACGCCCGTCAGCAGGAGCTCGGCGTCGTCCCCGCCGACGCCGACCTGACGGCGCGCCACGACGAGATCACCGCCTGGGACGACATGCCGGACGAGCTCAAGCCCGTGCTGGCGCGTCAGATGGAGGTGTACGCCGGCTTCCTCGAGCACACGGACCACCAGGTCGGCCGGCTGATCGACACCCTCGAGGAGCTCGACATCCTCGGCGACACGCTCGTCTACTACATCATCGGCGACAACGGAGCGTCGGCCGAGGGCACGATGAACGGTGCCTTCAACGAGATGGCCAACTTCAACGGGATGGCGGCGATCGAGACGCCGGAGTTCATGGTCAGCAAGATGGACGACCTCGGCACACCCGACTCGTACAACCACTACTCCGTCGGCTGGGCCTGGGCGATGAACACGCCGTTCCAGTGGACGAAGCAGATCGCCTCCCACTGGGGCGGGACCCGCAACGGGACGATCGTCCACTGGCCCGAGGGCATCACGGACCACGGCGGCCTGCGGTCCCAGTTCACGCACGTCATCGACGTGGCGCCGACCATCCTCGAGGCGGCAGGGCTGCCCGAGCCGACCATGGTCAACGGCGTGATGCAGTCCCCGATGGAGGGGACCAGCATGGCGTACACGTTCACCGACGCCGACGCCGACGAGCGTCACGACCTCCAGTACTTCGAGATGTTCGCGAACCGCGGCATCTACCACCGGGGGTGGAGCGCGGTCACGAAGCACCGGACCCCATGGGTCATGGTCGGCGGAGACCTCCCTGCGTTCGACGACGACGTGTGGGAGCTGTACGACGGCCGTACCGACTTCAGCCAGGCACACGACCTGGCGGCGGAGAATCCGGAGAAGCTCGCCACGTTGCAGCGTCTGTGGTTGATCGAGGCCACGAAGTACGACGTGATCCCGCTCGACGACCGGACGTCGGAGCGCCTCGAGCCGACGATGGCCGGCCGGCCGACGCTGATCCGCGGCGACTCGCAGCTGTTGTTCCCGGGGATGGGGCGCCTGTCAGAGAACAGCGTCGTGAGCATCAAGAACAGGTCGTACGCCGTCACCGCGGAGGTGGACGTTCCCGAGAACGGCGCGGAGGGCGTGATCATCGCCCAGGGCGGTCGCTTCGGCGGCTGGGCCGTCTACGCGAAGGACGGGCGCGCGAAGTTCGCCTACAACGTCCTCGGCATCCAGCAGTTCGCTGCTGTGGCGGACACCCCGATCCCGGCGGGGCGCCACCAGATCAGGATGGAGTTCGCGTACGACGGTGGCGGGCTCGCGAAGGGCGGCGACGTCACGTTGTACTACGACGGCACGGTCGTCGGCGCCGGGCGGGTCGAAGCGACGCAGCCGATGGTCTTCTCCGCCGACGAGACCACCGACGTCGGTTACGAGTCGGGGACGACCGTGACTTCCGACTACACGTCACGTCAGAGCCGCTTCACGGGGACGATCCACTGGGTCCAGCTCGACGCGGGGAGCGACGACCACGACCACTACATCGATCCCGAGGAGCGTCTGCGGGTCGCGATGGCGCGTCAGTAGGCCGTGGTCTCCGGTGTCCGGCTGGACAGCCACCAGGCCGTCGCGGCGACCACCGACGCGGTCACCGTCATCGTGATGACGACGCCCGCGACGTGCAGCGGTGCGATCAGGATGATGCCGCCGGCGACGGCGGCGGCGCCCCACAGCAGCGGCACGATGCCGTGCGAACGCCGGGCGAGCGCGTCGAAGACGAGCAGCTGGACGACGGCGAGCATCGCGCCCTCGAGCGTGAACAGCCAGAGCAGCGGCTTCACCTCGGCGTACTGGTCGCCGCCGACGAGGATCAGCGCGATCCCCGGCAGCAGAGCGGTCGCCACCGTGGCGGCCAGGCCGACGAGCGCCACCGTGCCGACCGCGAGGCGACGGGCGCGTTCGGCACGGGCCCGGGCGAGACGCGGGAACGCGACGATGCTGACGAACTGGGGGAGGAACAACGCTGACTTCGTGAGGATGAGACCGGCCGCGTAGAGGCCGCTGTCGTGGGGCGTGAGCGCGACGCGCGCCAGCAGAGCGTCGAGGTTGCTCAGCACGAGGTAGGCGAGCATGGCGTGCGAACCGGCGAGCAGCTCCCAGACGTACGCCCGCGAGCCGCCGAGACCACCGGGGCGCAGGTAGCGGAGCCCGAGCAGGACGGGGAGCCATGCCCCGACCATCACACCGGCGATCGCCGCGGTCGGCGTGGCGCTCACGAGCATGGCAGCCGTGCCGAACACGACACGGCCGACTCCGTTGGCGACGTAGAGCACCGAGAGGACGGTCCACCGGTGCTGGCCCTGAGTGATGCCGGCGAGCGCACCCATCAGCGTGAGCGGCACCACGGTGGCTCCGCACAGCACGAGCGGCCAGACCGAGTCGAGCTGGAGGAGCGGCGCGAGCACGGGGCTGAGCACGACGAGGGCGAGACCGACCACCGTGCCGAGCGAGACCGACACGGCGGTCGCCGTCGCGGCGATGCGGTCGGCATGCTCGGGCGCGACAGCGATGCGGCGGGCCGTCGTCGTCTGCACGGCCAGCGAGGCGACGTTGGCGACGAGGAGCACTCCCAGCAGCGCGGTCAGCGCGCCGAAAGACGCCGGGATCAGCAGGCGTGCGGCGAGCAGCGTGAAGGCGTAGGCACCGACGTTCTGGAGCGTCATGGCCACCGCGATGCGGCCCCCGGCACTCACAGCGGCGGGTGCGCGCGTCGGTTCGGCGGGGGGCGTCGGCACGGACCCGATATAACCATGCGTGATGGACATACGTCGCTTGGGGCGCGCCTGGCCGTGGGTCATGGCGTTGCTGGTGTGCGCCCCGATGCTCGCGTGGGGCTACGTCCTCTCGTACGACATGGTCTTCGTCCCGCGCCTGGATGTCACGCGTCCGGACGTCTGGGGGCTCGGATCGGCCATGCCGCGGGCGGTCCCGTCAGATGCCGTGGTGGCTGTCCTCAACCTGGTCGTCCCGGGCTGGCTGCTGCAGAAGCTCGTGCTGGTCGGCGTCTTCGTGGTGGCCGGTGCTGGCGCGATGCGGATGCTCGAACGCTTCGGCCCCGGCGCGCAGCTCGCCGGGACGACCTGGTTCGTCTGGAACCCGTACGTCGCCGAGCGTCTCGTGATCGGCCACTGGCCGCTGCTGGTGGCGTACGCCGCGATGCCGTGGGTGGTGGTCGCGTGCCTGCGGGTCAGGGGAGGGGAGCCGGTCCGTTGGTGGCGGTGGGTGCTGCCGCTGGCCGCCACGGCGCTGACGCCCGCCTCAGGCGTGATCGGCGTGGTGCTCGCGCTCTCCGTGTGCGGGTGGCGCCGCTGCGGCCGCGTCCTGTTCGTCGGGCTCGTTCTCAACCTGCCCTGGATCGTGGCGGGGTTCGCACACCCGGCTGTCGGGCGGAGCGACCCTGCCGGTGTGGGGGCGTTCGCACTGCAGCCGGAGGCGGGTCTCGGGCGGCTCGGGGCGGCGCTCAGCCTGGGCGGCATCTGGAACGTCGAGGTGGTGCCAGCCTCCCGCGACCTCGTGACGGCGACCGTGTTCTGCCTGATCCTGTGGGCGGTGATGGGGCTCGGCGCGGTGGCCGCGTGGCGGCGCCCGCGTCGCCGTACGCTGCTGCTCGCGCTCGCGCCCGCTGCGGGGGTGGGCCTCACGATCGCACTGCTTGGAGCGTTCGTGCCCGATCTCCTCGAGTGGATCGTCGGCACCCTGCCCGGTGGCGGCCTGCTGCGCGACGGCGCCCGGTACCTCGCTCTGGTCGCGCCGCTCCAGGCGGTCCTGGTGGCCGCCGGTGTCGGCGCCCTCGCCGAACGTGTCCGTCAGCGGTCCGCGCGGTGGAGCCTCCTCGCGGTGGCGATCCTGCTCCCGGTCCTCGCCATGCCGGACCTGGCGTGGGGTGCGGCCGGCCGGCTCCAACCGGTCTCGTACCCCGACGAGTGGGCCCAGGCGCGGACCGCGATCGCCGAGTCCGACGTCGACGGCGACATCGTCGCCCTGCCCTTCAGCGCGTTCAGGGCGCCCGGGTGGAACCACGGTCGCGTGGTGCTCGACCCGGCCGGCCGCTACTTCTCGCGCGAGACCGTCGTCAACGACGACCTCGTCGTGTCGGGCGAGGCGATCGCGGGCGAGGACGAGCGCGCCGAGGCGGTCGGGGAGGCGCTCGGGTCCAGCGATCCCGCGAGTGGCCTGCGGGACGAGGGCATCGGCCTCGTCGTCGTGGAGCTCGACGCGCCCGGAGCCGACGACCTCGGCGAGCTCCTGGAGGACCTGGACCCGGTGTACACCGGTGACGACCTGGCCGTCTACGCGGTGCCCGACTGACGGCTCGAGCCTCGGGCGGTGCTGGGCGCCGCGCTCAGGCCCACACGCCGAGCGCGAACGTGACCAGCCAGGCGACGGCGATCGTCTGGAGCACCCGGTCGCGCAGCACGATGTCCTCCGGCTCACCGGCGAGCCCGCGGTCGACGTCGACCGAGTAGCGCAGGACTCCGAGCACGAACGGCGCGATCGAGATCGCCTGCCACGGCGTGCCGGAATCGGGGGAGATCTCGAACGCCCACAGGCTGTAGGCCGTGATCGTGACGCCGGCGGCGAGTCCCCAGACGAAGCGGAGATAGGACTCCGAGTACAGCTCGAGCGAGCGGCGCGTGCCCGCTGCGCTGCCGAGCGCCTTGAACTCGGAGTACCGCTTGCCGGCCACCATGAACAGAGATCCGAACGCAGCCACGAGAAGGAACCACTGCGACAGGACCACCCCGGCCGCGACACCGCCCCCGACTGCACGAAGGACGAAGCCGGAGGCGACGACCGCGAGGTCGATGACGGCCAGGTGCTTCAGCCACAGGGCGTACGAGACCTGGAGGCCGGCGTAGACGGCGAGCGTGACGCCGAGCTGCCAGTCGAGGACCGAACCCGCTGCGATCCCGACCGCCGCGAGGAGCGCTGCTGTGAGCAGCGCCGTGGACGGTGCGACATCTCCCGCGGCGATGGGACGCAAGGACTTGAGCGGGTGCCGTCGGTCCTCCTCGGCGTCGCAGACGTCGTTGACGAGGTAGACCGCAGCTGAGACCAGGATGAACGTCGCGATCGCCACGAGAACCCGGAAGAGGACCGGTGGATCGGTCAGGACACCGGCGGCGAGGGGAGCGGTCGCCACGATGAGGTTCTTCAGCCACTGGCGTGGCCGCATCGAGACGACGAGGCTCGTGACCGGGGACCGGCGTGTCAGGGATCTCATCGTCCGCCAAGCCTAGGTGATGGGGGCCTCGAAGTGCCTCGTGATGATATCGGTACGGTCTTCGGCCTCGGGATGTTGGTCATTCGGCCTAACCGGCTGGTAACCTGGCGGCTCGGACTTCAGGAGGGAAGAATCTCGTGGGTGGTTTCCTTGGCGGCATTGCCGCCATCGTTGTTGGTGCGGGCCTTGGCGCTGCCACGGTGGTCGGCGTCGTCCAGACGCAGGCCGCTGACAACAGCCCGACGCAGCCGACGTCGCAGGTCGTCGACTACGGCTCCAACTGAGCGATCACGGCACGCTCTGACGCAGGGCAGACTTACCGAGAGGGCTTCGCCAGGACACTGGCGAAGCCCTCTCGTGTCTGTGCCCAGGTGAACATCTGAGACTTCTCGAAGGCGCCCTTGCCGAGGCGGCGACGGTCCTCGTCGTCGGTGAGCACGGAACGGATCGCGGCCACGAACTCGGCGTGCTCGTCGACCAGCACGCCAGATGCACCGTCGTCGATCGACTCGCGGGTGCCGCCGGCCGAGCGGTAGGCGATCGTCGGCGTGCCGTGCGAGCCGGCCTCGCCGACGACCAGACCCCAGCCCTCCTTGAGCGAGGGGAGCGCCATCACCCAGCTGCTCGCGTAGATGTCGTGCTTGGTGCGCTCGTCCACGAACCCGGTGAAGTCGACCCGGTCGGCGACCCCGAGCCGTGCGGCGTACGCACGGAGCTCGTCCTCCCACCAGCCGTCGCCGACGACGGTGAGGGTCAGCTCGGGGAACTCAGGCAGCTCTGCGACGGCGTCGATCGCGTGCTCGACCTGCTTGTGGGGGACCAGGCGGCCGACGACGCACACCGAGGGGTGCGGGGTCCGTGTCACGTGCGTGACCGGACTCGGCTCGGTGCCGTTGTGGACGATCGAGATCCGGTCGGCCTCCACGCCCAGCGCGACGAGCTCGTCGCGGGTCGCGGTCGACACAGCGACGTAGCGGGACCGACGGTAGAGCCGTGGGGCGAGCCAGGACTCGACCCACCACCCGATGCGCCCGACGAGCCCGGGATAGACGACCGGCCACTGCTCGCGGTGCACGTGGTGGACGAGGACGACGACCGGCTTGCGGGTCGCGAGCCGAGTGAAGAACGGGAGGCCGTTCTGGACGTCGACCACCACGTCGACCCGGCCGAACCGGCGGAGCAGCAGACCGAGGAACGCGAACGCGTAGACCGCCATCTTGTCGCCGCGGCGCACGAAGCGGATGCCGTCACGCACCTCGTTGCGGGGTGCGTGGTCGTGGGCCGCGCAGAACGCCGTCACCCGGTATCCGCGTTCGACGAGACCGAGCGCGACCTCCTCGACGAACTTCTCGGAGCCGCCCCCCTCAGGATTGCGGGTGTCGCGCCAGTTGCAGATCAGCACATGGCGCGGGCTAGTCGAACGCAGCGACATAAAAGTTGGTCTCCCTCCCAAGTTCGCTAGGTTACCAGCGAGTTAGGCACGTCACGAACGGCTCGGTACGGTCGGATATCGTCGGGCGCGTGACCGATCCGTCCTACGCCACGCCTACCTCACGTCCGACGCTCGGTCGTTCCTTCCGGCTCTTCCGGGCGCACCGCGTGGAGCAGACGGATCCGGACCTCTTCTACGGCATGCTCGCCGCCGACTCGGTCGGTCAGCTGTCGCAGTACGCGGACCTGCGGGGCTCCCGGGTGCTCGACGTCGGTGGAGGTCCCGGCTACTTCGCCAACGCCTTCCGCGCGGCGGGCGCCTCGTACACGCCGCTCGACTCCGACCTCGGTGAGCTGTCCGGCCTGGGCGATCCCGAGAAGGGCACCGTGATCGGCAGCGGCATGTCACTGCCGTTCCGCGACGACGCCTTCGATGTCACCTACTCGTCCAACGTCCTCGAGCACGTGCCCGAGCCGTGGACGATGGCGGACGAGATGATCCGGGTCACCCGTCCGGGCGGCCTGGTGTTCCTGTCGTACACGTTGTGGTGGGGGCCGTGGGGTGGCCACGAGACCGCCCCGTGGCACTACCTCGGCGGACACCGCGCTGCCGATCGCTACGCCCGCACTCACGGCAAGCGTCCCAAGAACGACTTCGGCAGCTCGCTCTTCGCGGTCACGGCCGGTGCCGGCCTGCGGTGGGCGAGCTCGCAGACCGGAGCGGACGTGCTCGAGACGATGCCCCGCTACCACCCACGCTGGGCGTGGTGGACGCTGCGCGTGCCGGTGCTGCGGGAGGTGACGACGTGGAACCTCGCGATCGTCCTTCGCAAACGCTGAGCTCGCTGACCTGGCGCTTCCGGCTCGCCGCCGTCAGCCTGGCCCTCGTCGCCGTCGCGTTCGTCCAGGCGCCCGGGAGGATCGTCGCCGACACCAAGCTCGACCTCGTGATCGACCCGGGCGGGTTCCTCGGACGTGCCCTCACCATGTGGGACCCGGTCGGCGCCTTCGGGCAGGTCCAGAACCAGGCGTACGGCTACCTCTTCCCGATGGGCCCGTTCTTCCTCCTGGGCAAGCTCGCGGCGATCGAGCCGTGGGTGATCCAACGGCTGTGGTGGTCCTTGCTGCTGGTGACGGCGTTCCTGGGCATCGTCAAGCTGTCGGGCGCGATGGGCATCGGTGCCCCCTGGGCGCGGATCGTCGCCGGCCTCGCGTACGCCCTCTCGCCCCGCATGCTCACCGTGATCGGGCCGAGCTCGATCGAGGTCTGGCCGATGGCGCTCGCCCCGTGGGTCCTGGTGCCGCTCGTGATCGGCATGCGACGTCACGACCCGCGGTGGATGGCGGCGCTCAGCGCGCTCGCCGTCGCATGCGTAGGGGGCGTCAACGCGGTCGCCACGTTCGCGGTCATCCCGCTCGGCGGACTCTGGCTGCTCCTTCAGCCCGCGTCGCCCAGGCGGCGCTCGCTGATGGTCTGGTGGCCGCTCTTCGTCCTGCTCGGCACCCTCTGGTGGCTGGTCCCGCTCCTCATGCTGGGCGCGTACAGTCCACCGTTCCTCGACTACATCGAGAGCGCTTCCACCACCACGTTCGCCGCGACGCTGTTCGACGCGCTGCGCGGGACGACGAACTGGGTCCCGTACGTCGACGCCAACTCCGTCGCCGGCAACGACCTGCTTCGCTCGATCGGACTGATCGTCAACGGCGCCGTCGTCGTCGCCCTCGGCATCGTCGGCATCGCTCGCCGCGGCACACCACAGCGGCGTTTCCTGCTCGGCGGCTTGCTGATGGGCCTCCTGCTGGTCACCCTCGGTCACACCGGCACCGTGCACGGCTGGGGCGCGGAGTCCGTCCAGCAGGCGCTCGACGGCGTCCTGGCACCGCTGCGCAACACGCACAAGTTCGACCTCGTGATCCGCATCCCGCTCGTCCTCGGGTTCGCGCACACCATCTCGCGACTCGGGTCCGCGGTGCGGGAGACCGACTCCGAACGACTCCTGCGCAGGGGAGTCGCTGTGCTCGGCGTGAGTGCGCTCCTGGGAGCGACCGTCCCAGCATGGACGGGCGCTCTCGCCAGCCGCGGTGCGTTCGAGAGCGTCCCCGGCTACTGGCAGGAGACGGCAGACTGGCTGGCGCAGCACGATTCCGGCCAACGCGCGCTCCTCGTCCCAGCGGCGTCGTTCGGCGACTACCTGTGGGGACGGACGGGCGACGACGTGATCCAGCCGCTCGCCGACTCCCCGTGGGCCACCCGCAACGCCATCCCGCTGGCACCGGGCGGCAACATCCTGACCCTCGACGTGATCGAGCGCCGTCTCGCCTCCGGCCATGGATCGGCAGGGTTCGCCGACTACCTCGAGGGCTCCGGCGTCCGCTACCTGGTCGTCCGCAACGACCTCGCCGCCACCAGCGAGCACACCGATCCTGAACGCGTGTACGCGACTCTCGCCGAGACGCCGGGCGTCACGTCGGTCGCGCAGTTCGGTCCCGGTCTCGGCAGCGATCCTGTCCTCACCGACGAGGACGGCGAGCGCGTGCTCGTCAAGGGTGGATGGCAGGCGATCCGCCCGGCTGTCGAGGTCTTCGCGGTCGGCTCGTCGGGGCGAGGCCCGGTGAGCGTCCAAGACCTCGACGAGACGCCGGTCGTGGCGGGCGGACCGGACTCCTTGCTGGCCCTGGACGAGCTCGGCGTGGCACCGGGTGCGGCGATCCTCGCCGACGACGTCGTCGACCGCGACGAGCGTCCCGGACGGGTCGTGCTCACCGACGGCGACCGGCGGAGGGAAGCGGCGTTCGGCCGAGCCGAGCAGAACCGGTCGGGTTCCTTGGCCGACGACGAGCCGTACTCCCTCGATCGACCGGTCCACGACTACCGGGTGAGCCCGACCTCAGACTTCCAGTCCTCGCCGCAGATGGTGGGCGCTGCCGGGATCGAGGCCTCGTCCTCGCAGTCGGACGCTGGTTCGCCAGGACCTGCCGTGCCCGGTGCGCAGCCCTGGTCTGCCTTCGACGGAGATCCGCGGACGCAGTGGAAGGCCGGCGGCGCCGACGTGGACACCTCCTGGATCGAGCTGCGGCTCGGCGGCCCGACCGAGGTGGACGAGATCACGATCACCCTCGCGCCGACGATGGAGCGCACCCGGACGCTCACGGTGACGACCGACGCAGGCAGCGTCGAGGCGGTCGCGCAGCCCGGGCTCCCGACCACGGTCGACCTCCCGCCCGGCGCCACGGACAGCATCCGGATCAGCGCCGCGGCCTCGGCGTTCGACCCGATCACCATCACCGACGTCGTCGTCCCCGGCCTTGACCTGTCGCGGCCGCTGGTGATGCCGCAGCTGCCGTCGTCCTGGGGTGCCCCCGACGACATCGTCATGACCGTCGACCAGGGCTACCGGTCGGGCTGCCTCGACGTAGCGGGCACCCTCCGGTGCGTCGCAGGGCAGGAGCAGTGGGGCGAGGACGGCCGCACGATCGACCGCGAGCTGACGATGTCGTCCTCTGCGACCTACACCCCGTCGCTCGCGGTCGCTCCGATCGGCGGCGCCGCGCTGGACGCGGCGGTCCAGGTCGGCCGACTGGCCGCCGTCGCCGCGAGCTCGTACCTGGTGGAGGACCCGCGTGACAGCGCGGTACGCGCGATCGACGGCGACCCGTCGACCGGCTGGATCGCCGCCGACGACGACGCCGACCCCACGCTCACGCTGGCGTGGCTCGGTGATCGTCAGATCCGGTCCCTGAGCGTCGAGACCGACGAGGACCTGGGCGCCTCGCCCCCGACGTCGGCGACCCTGCGGTTCGACGACGGCACAGTGCGTGAGGTCGAGCTCGAGGACGGTGTCGCCCGCTTCGCGCCAGTGCGAGCCTCCTCCGTCGAGGTCCACCTCGACTCCGACGAGACCCGCTCGGGGATCGACGCGTTCGGGACCACCTCGCCTCTGCCCGTGGGGGTCAGCGAGATCGACGTGCGAGGTCCCCGGCGTCTGTTCCCGCAGCCTCCGAGCGACGCGGCCGTCCGGGGCCGGTGCGGGGACGGACCGGCGGTGGAGATCGACGGGCGCCGCTACCGGACGCGGGTGACCGCGTCGGAGCAGAGCCTGCTCGCGGCCGAGCAGGTCCAGGCCCAGATCTGCGGTCTCCCCGAGGTGACGCTCGACGAGGGGACCCACAGGATCCAGGTCGTCGGCAACGACGTGTACCGACCGGTGTCCTTCGTGCTCGGTGCACCGGAGCCCGAGGCGGTGGACGCGCCCACAGTGGCGACGACTCCCCGGTGGGGCAAGACGGAGCGGACGGTCGATCTCGACGGCGCGCAGTCGGGGGACCGGCTCGTCACCGTTGCCGAGAACGGCAACGCGGGTTGGCGTGACGTGGCGGGCAGCACGTCGGTGCAGGTCAACGGCTGGCAGCAGGGCTACGTCGTGCCTGCTGCGGCGGACGAGCTGAGGCTGGAGTTCGCACCGGCCGCACGTTATCGCTGGGCACTGCTGGTCGGTGCGCTCGCGTTCGTCGCGCTTCTCGGGATGACCTTGCTGCGGCGCCGCGTCCGCCAGCCGGCCGAGCGCGAGCGCGAGTTCCGTGGGTCGTTGCTGGTGCTGGGACTCACCTTCGCGGTGTCGGGCCTCCTGGCAGGCACCGTCGGTCTGGGCATCGCGGCCCTCGGATGGGTGACCGGCCTCGTCGTACGACGGTTCTCGGCCGAGGCCGCCGCCTGGCTCACCGCCGTCCCGGTGGTGGTCGCCGCTGGTGCGTACGCGGTCCTGCCGTGGGGCTCAGACGACGGCTGGGCGGGTGACCTCGCGTGGGCTCAGCTGGTGCTGGCGCTCTCGCTCGGGATGCTCGCCGCGTCGGTGGTCGGCGGGGTTCGTCTCCGGCCGAGGTTGCGCAGGCGCATCGAGGGCAGCTCCACCACGCGGTAGAGGACCTCGGAGACGAGGAGGCTGGCGCCGAGCGTCAGGGCCAGCAGCAGGAAGAAGGGCGCGTCGAACAGCGTGTAGCCACGCCACTCGAACACCAGGTGGAGCACCACCAGGTGGCAGCAGAACAGTCCGTACGAGATATGGCCGAGATGCCGGAAGAACGGCACCGAGAGCGCCCGCTGGAACACGGTCGCCGGGTCGCTGAAGATCGCCGGCAGCACCAGGAGCGCGGCCGCCGCGGCGTACACGACGTTCTTCGTGACTGCCTCGGCCGGCGTCGAGGCCTCGAGCATGAGGGGGCCTCCGAGTGGCGTGGCGACGACCAGGAGCAGTGCTCCGCCGGCGAGCCATGCCGTCCAGGGCGCCTCGGCGAGCCGGCGCAGCGCCGGCGTCCGTTCCCGCTCGGCGATGGCGAACGCGATCCCCACGGCGAACCAGCTGAGGTAGGCGGGGAGCCACTGGCCGGGCGAGGGGAGGTCGCCGAGCACCGGGCTGGCGGCGAGCCCGACCCACACCCAGCTCGCGACCGACGCGACGCCCAGGAAGACGAGCAAGGCGACGGGGCGCCACCGCGCACGGCACACCGTACGGGCGAGGAGCCACATCAGTACGGGGAGCGACACGTAGAACGCGACCTCGGTCGAGAGGCTCCACATCTGGGTCAGGCCGGGGGTCAGCTCCGGGTCGTTGTACAGACGCACCAGCAGGAGGTTCTCGAGCCAGATGCGTGGGCCTGCCGACTCGTTCTCCGGGAGGAGCGTCATCGCCGCGACGACGGTCACCCAGTAGACCGGCAGGATCCGGAGAGCACGGTGCCAGAAGTAGCGGCCGGCGCGAGGCGTGTCGCGACGACCGGCCATCGCGCCCAGGTACGGCTGGCTGAGGAGGAAGCCCGACAGCACGAAGAAGATGGCGACGCCGAAGTCCATCCGGGCCAGCAGCGCACCGGGGATCCCGTCGGAGTACGTGCCTGCCCAGAACGCCACGTGGGTCGCCACGACCGCGATCGAGGCGATCGCGCGCATCGTGTCGAGCCCCGGGTAGATGCGCCGGTGCTCCCGCTCATCGGGTCTGTCCTTCACCCTGTCGCCTCCAGCGTCCCGACCGTGATCTGGTCGACGCAGATGGTCGCGCCGTCGGTGGCGCGCAGACGCACGGTGTCGAAGGCGCCCTCGGTGCGGAGGAACAAGGTGTGGAGCCCCGCCCTCACAGGGACCGTCTCGGACACGTCTCCGGCAGACACCGCCATCTCGCCGTCGCTGCCGGCGAGATAGCCGATCGTCATCCAGAACGGGAAGTCGAAGGTCTCCGCCTGCAGGGCGACAGTCTCCGGCAGCTCTTGGACCAGGTGGCCGCAACCGGCGACCGTGCCCGGGACGCTCGTCATCCCGGGGACCACGACCGCCTGCGTGACGTCGCCGTCGTCATCGAGCACCTGGAGGTCGTTGGACACGGCGGGCGTCGTGAACCGGTCGCCGAGCGGCGCGAAGAAGACCGAGGTGAGGTTGTACGGGGCGTTGGCGTTCCACATCACGTCGTCGGGCACTGGGACGTCAGCGAGCTCGGGGCGTTCGGCGTCCTCGATCGACTCGATCGCACGGAGGCCGTAGTCCTTGGTCACGTTGCCGTCGTGCCAAGGCCGGGCGTACATGACGGTCGAGAACGTCGATGCTGCGACGTAGACGACCAGCCCGGCGACGATCGACCGGTGCGACAGCCGGACGGTCAGGAGCGGCTCAGGGCGTCGCGCGGAGGACTCCCACGCACCCTTGAGGTGCATCGTCGCCAGCGCGAGGACGAGCGCGAGGATCGCGGAGGTGTCGGAGAGGTAACGGGCCTCGTTGCCGCTCACCGCGCCGAAGGAGCTGGAGCGTCCCACGGCGATGATCCCGTAGCCGAGGAGGAGGTAGGGGACCAGGAGGACGAGGGACCGCAGGACGCGCACGCGTGTCGCGTACAGGTAGAACCACACCGCCGTCACGACCACCCATGAGACGGCGACCAGGAACGTCGACGGATCGGTGACCGAGCGGGGACCGCCGTTCAGGAGGTCCCAGCTCCACGAGAGGCCCGTGAGGCCCGTGCCCAGCGTGTCGAAGAGCATCGACCGGGCGAGCCCGAGGTAGTCGGTGCCGCCCTCGGCGGGCTCGCGCGGCATGTGGATCCAGTACATGACGAGGTACGCGGCACCGAGAGCGGCGTACGTCAACCAGCCCCACAGGTAGCGGCGTACGACCCCCAGGAAGCGCCGGACGAACGGACCGCGGCCGAAGTAGAGCAGCGCGAGGAGGCCGAACACCATCAGCAGCGCGATCGCCTTGACGTAGAAGAGCAGCCCGACCGCCGTGACCAGGGCGGCGACCAGCGCCCAGCGGTAGTGCCGGGTCCGCAGGTAGGTCACGTGGGCCAGCACGCCGAGGAAGATGCAGGTGTGCAGCGGAAGCTGGTTGATCATCGCCGCGTACCAGGTGAGCGTCGGCACACTGAAGATCGAGAACAGGTACACGGTGAGCGGGGCCAGGATCGCCGGCCGGTCGCCGAAGAGCTTGCGGAGCATCCACCAGCACGAGACGCTCGCCGCCAGCTGCAGCAGCAGCGTCTCGACCACGGCGAGCCACCACGCGAACGGGCCGCCCAGGGTGACGATCTTGACCAGGACGAAGCTCAGCGGCATGAAGTGGACGTTGTGCGGCCGGAGGTACCAGTCGAGGTCGTCGCGCCCCAGTGCGATGTCGGACAGGAACTGGAAGTCGTCCTCGAAGAACCAGCTGCCCTGGGTCACCCATGCGCGCAGCGCCAGCTGTGCGGCGATCAGGGAGAGCGCCGCTGCGGTGACCATCTGGGCACGCGTCATGTCGGCGGGGACCCAGCCACGGACCGCCCGCGTCGTGTCCGCGGCAAGGGTGTTCACCCGGCGGATTCTAGCCGGGCGGGGTTCGGCGCCCGCCGGGCCTTCGCCCGGACGACCGCCGCCACCGTGTCCCGCGCAGACGCCTGCGCGGTCGACGTGGCGCGGATCTTGAACGTACGCCGTGCTCCCGCCGGTGTGGAGGCGCTGCGGCGGACGACGATCTTGAGCGTGATCGACCGGCCCGGGAGCAGGACCGGGGTGCGGTACGCACCACGGACGATCTTCGTGGTGCGGTTGGCGCCGGCGACGCGGTACTTCGCCGGGAAGCGCTTCGTCCCCTTCGTCCCCTCGACCGTGAACCGCTCCGCTCGGTTGCCCCGGTTGGTGATCCGCACGACGAACGTGCGGCTGGCTCCGCGGCGCCGGATCGTCCCCGCCACGGTCTGGGCCCGTGCGGAACCGATCGTGCCGACCCCGCGGTAGGTCGCGGTTCCGGCCGCCCGCACGGCGACGTCGGGTCGGCGGACCTGGGGGACCGCGGCGGCGGTCGGCCGGACGACGTACGAGCGCGCGACCGTCGTCGAGTTCCCGGCACCGTCGGTCGCGGTGACGCGGACCTGGCGCGTGCCGGGCGTCCGCGTGTCCAGCCGCGTGCCGTCGAGTCCGGCGACCGTGCAGGAACGCAGGCTCGATCCTCCACGGTCCGTGCACGAGTAGGTCGGCGTGAGCCGGGCTCCCTCGGCGTACGAGGCACCGCTCGTGAACCCGCTCACCGCGATCTCCGGGCGGAGGGCGTCGTCCACGGTCGCGCGCGCTGCACGGTAGGTGAACTGCCGGGCGTTCGGGTCGGCGGTGGTGGCGTCGATCAGCTCCCAGACCTTCGTACCCGTCGCATCCACCTCGGTCGCGACGGCAAGCCGTGACGAGGCCCATCCGATGAGGGTGTTGCCGTTGCTCAGGCGCTCGGACGACCCCGCGAACAGGGCGAAGCGCCCCGGCTCCTCGTAGCTCCACGCGGTGGTCGCCGTGCCCGCGTCCACGTCGAGCGCGTACTCGGTGACCCGCGTCTGCGGCCTCGCCAGGAGCGGACCGGACGGGTCGGCGGGGTCGACGCACAGCTCACTGTCGTTGTAGTCCCACGAGCCGTTGTCGAACAGCAGGATGCGGCCTCCGGAGACGACCGACGCGGTGTGCTGCGCACACGGGCCGCCGTCGCCGGGGACGGGTTCGCCGTTCTCGTCCACGAACGTGAAGTCGCTGTGGCGTCCGCCGAGCCTCCAGACGACATCTCCCCGCGCGTGGCCGTCGTGCGAGTGCCGCGCGATCTTGAAGACCGAGCTGAAGTGCCGGAACGACGCCAGCACATCGCCGTCGGGCATGATCTCGATCGAGTTGATGTGGGCGTAGTCCGGGTTGCTCGCGATGTCGATCACGGTCTCCGTCGACGGATCGACGTGGTCGGCCGTGCTCCACTCCCAGAGCAGGTCACCGGTCGCGGACAGGTGCTGGATCACCGAGTCCGTCAGCCCGGTGGCTGGGTTCGGCTCGTACGCGAGGAGATAGACGCTGCCGTCGTCCAGGAGGATCGAGTCGTGCCCGTCGGTGTCGACGAGGCCGGCCGTCTCCCGTCGACCCACCTCCGCGAGCCGCTCGTCGAGGAGGGCGAGGTCGCTGCCGGTGCGCCCCGGCGTCGTCGTACCCCGCGACACCGTCAGCGTGCCGTCGGGTTGCCGCTTGAAGTCCATGGAGCTGCTGGTTCGGCGCGCGAGCACCGGGACCCCGTTGGCGTCGACCGCGGTCTCGTAGAACGGTGCGCCGCCCGTCCAGGTGCTCAGCGTGAGCAGGATGTGCCCTGGGGGGACCGCCGTGGTGGCGCTGCCGTCGTCCTGCCGCTCCAGCGTCGGGAACCCCGCCGGCGTGACGAAGAGGGAGTGCACGGCCGTGCCGGTGCTGTCGGTGATGAGGACCGAGATCTCGTCACCGGGCTCGAGGCCGGTCAGCGTACGCGTCCCTCCTGGGGCGGGCGCGCCGTTGATGCGGACGACGCTGCCCGGCTCGCTGCTCGCTGCCTTGACGGTCACCGTCGGCGCTCCGCTCGGTGAGGTGATCGCGTACCGCTCGATGGCCGGGTCGAAGCGCGGGTACATCGCCGCTCCAGGGCCCGCCACCGTGAGCGTGTGGGTCGGTGCCGCGGCAGCATCGGCGCGCGTGGCGGGCTGGGCGACGACGAGGCCGGCGACCAGCAGAACGGCGACCACGAGGGCGACCGGAAGAGCGGGCTTCATGCCGGAACCCTAGGCGCACCAACCCCCTCCGCGGACCCGAGTGGCGACCTATGCCGAATCGTTGTAGAGGGAGATGCCGTCTCAGGGCTACTCACTGGTAGTCTCTCCCGCGTCTCAAACGACTGTGAGGGAGTTCACGTGGGCAAGAAGACAGGGTTCGCCGCCGTCATCATCGGCGCGTTCCTCTTGGTGCTGGCCGTCCTGGCCAAGACGTACGCGTACGACGAGCTGGCCGTCGTTCCGCTCGATCAGGACACGACGACGGTCTCGAAGACCATGCCGGGTGAAGACGCCACCTATCTCAACGTCGCGGCGGCCGGTGGTCCCGCGATCGAGACCGGCCCCCTCGAGTCGCGACGCAAGGTCGTCGGCCAGGTCGAGGCGAGCAAGGACGCCAGCGACGAGCTCGACGAGAACCTCGCCGTCTGGGAGACCTTCTCCTACACCGCACCGCCGGGGACACCCGCCGAGGAGGCGCTCAGCGGCACGCGTGACGTGGTCCCGTTCGAGCGCACCACGGGCGAGACGGTCCGCTGGCAGGGCGCCGAGACCGAGAGCAACGAGATCGTCATCTCGCCGTTCAGCTTCTACGGCAACTACTTCAAGTTCCCGTTCAACACCCAGAAGGACTCCGTGGACTTCTGGGACGGTTCTCTCAAGAAGGCGATGCCCGCCGAGTACGAGAGCACCGAGGAGATCGAGGGCCTCGAGGTCTACAAGTTCGTCCAGACGATCGAGCCGACCAAGATCGCCGAGCAGCCCGTGCCGGGCACGCTCGTCGGCATGCCCGAAGAGTCCACGGTCGTCGCTGACCGCATGTACGCCAACACCCGCACCCTGTGGGTCGAGCCGGAGACCGGCGTGATCATCAAGGGCCAGGAGGAGCAGCTGGCGACGCTCGACGTCGAGGGCGAGCCCAAGGCGACGATCACGGAGGCCACGCTCGGCTACGACGACGAGACGGTGAAGGCGACCGTCGACGAGTACAAGGGCAAGGCGACGGCGCTGGGTCTGGTCCGCACGACGGTCCCGCTCGTCGGCGGCATCCTCGGTGGGCTGCTGGTCCTCGGTGGCGCCGTCCTGCTGCTCCGCTCCCGCAAGGGTGGCGCGGGTGGCGACGAGGCGCAGACCGAGCCCTCGGGCGAGGGTTCGCCCGCGAAGGCGGCCCACATCAAGGCATGATCGCCGGGCGCCGTCGTCGGTCGGGCTGACTACGATGGCGTCGATGTCGAAGCAGAGCACGACCACCAGCCCACGTGACGAGCGCGCACAGGATCTGTGCGCGCTCGTCGACGTCTCGCCGAGTCCCTTCCACCTGTGCGAGGAGGTCGCCCGACGCCTCGGCGCGGCCGGCTTCGTCCCCGTGGCCGAGGTCGATCCGTGGCCGTCCGAGCCGGGTCGCTACTTCGTCGTACGCGGCGGATCCGTCGTCGCCTGGAGCACGGAGGCGGCCACCGGCCCGCACACGGCCTTCCGCGTCGTCGGCGGGCACACGGACTCCCCGAACCTCCGCGTCAAGCAGCACCCCGACCGTACGAGCGCGGGCTGGGAGACGGTCGCGCTCCAGCCGTACGGCGGGCCCCTCCTGAACTCGTGGCTCAACCGTGAGCTCGGACTCTCGGGCCGGGTCACCGTCCGACGCGACGGTCGCGCGGTTCCGATGCTCCTGCGGATCGATGAACCCGTGCTCACCGTCGCGCAGCTGGCGATCCATCTCTCCGAGGACCGCAAGGGCGTCGCGCTCGACCCGCAGCGCCACCTCGACGGGGTCTACGGCGTGGGGGAGGGGGCCGATCTGCTCGCGGACGTCGCGGCCCGGCTCGAGGTGGAGCCGGACGCCCTTCTCGGGTGGGAGCTGATGACCCACGACCTGGCCCCCAGCCGGGTCTTCGGGCGGCAGGACGACCTCCTCGCTGCGCCTCGCCTCGACAACCAGACCACCTGCTGGGCGGGGACGACGGCCCTGCTGGCGGCCGTCGAGGAGCCCGCAGACGCCGTGATCCCGCTGCTCGTGCTGTTCGACCACGAGGAGGTCGGTTCGACGTCGGACCGGGGCGCGGAGTCCGAGCTGCTGATCACCGTGCTCGAGCGGATCGTCCTGGCAGCGGGCGGGACCCGCGACGACTACCACCGCGCGGTCGCCGCCTCGGTGGTCGCGTCGGGCGACATGGCGCACGCGACCCACCCGAACTACGCCGAGCGGCACGAGCCCTATCACCGCATCACCCCGAACGGCGGCCCGGTGCTCAAGGTCCACCCCAACCTGCGTTACGCCACCGACGCCGCCGGCACGGCCGAGATGGCGCTCGCGTGCGAGCAGGCCGGTGTCCCGCTGCAGCGCTACGAGCACCGCGCCGACCTGCCGTGCGGGTCGACGGTCGGCCCGATGACGGCCGCCAGGACGGGCATCACGACGGTGGACGTCGGCGCACCGCAGCTGGCGATGCACTCCGCGCGCGAGCTCATGGGTGCAGCCGACCCCGGCATGTACGCCGACGCGCTGACCGCGTTCCTCGCCCCCGTCGGATGAGCGGGTCCGCAGGGTGTGGTATCCCGCGTTGACCGTGCTGTGAGCGACCCCGTACCCTAGACGTGCGCTGTGGACTCGTACGGCCCCAGACCGAGCGGGTTCGTGCTCGTGGCATGCACGCGACCAGAGTTCACGACGTCTCGGCACGACTTCTATCCACCCAGGACTCAATCCCATATGACGAGCAGCATCCAGGCAGCACCCGCGCCGCAGGTCGCGATCAACGACATCGGCAGCGAGGAGGACTTCCTCGCAGCGGTCGACAAGACCATCAAGTACTTCAACGACGGTGACATCGTCGACGGCATCATCGTGAAGGTCGATCGTGACGAGGTTCTCCTCGACATCGGCTACAAGACCGAAGGTGTCATCCCCTCGCGGGAGCTGTCCATCAAGCACGACGTGGACCCCCACGAGGTCGTCTCCGTCGGCGACGCCGTCGAGGCCCTCGTCCTCCAGAAGGAGGACAAGGAGGGGCGTCTGATCCTCTCGAAGAAGCGGGCGCAGTACGAGCGCGCCTGGGGCGACATCGAGAAGATCAAGGAAGAGGACGGCGTCGTCGAGGGCACCGTCATCGAGGTCGTCAAGGGCGGCCTGATCCTCGACATCGGCCTCCGCGGCTTCCTGCCCGCCTCGCTCGTCGAGATGCGTCGCGTCCGTGACCTGGCCCCGTACGTCGGCCAGAAGCTCGAGGCGAAGATCATCGAGCTCGACAAGAACCGCAACAACGTGGTCCTGTCGCGCCGCGCGTGGCTCGAGCAGACCCAGTCCGAGGTCCGCCAGAACTTCCTCACGCAGCTGCAGAAGGGCCAGATCCGCAAGGGTGTCGTGTCCTCGATCGTCAACTTCGGCGCATTCGTCGATCTCGGCGGCGTGGACGGCCTCGTGCACGTCTCGGAGCTGTCCTGGAAGCACATCGACCACCCGAGCGAGGTCGTCGCGGTCGGCGACGAGGTCACCGTCGAGGTGCTCGACGTCGACATGGACCGCGAGCGTGTGTCGCTGTCGCTGAAGGCGACCCAGGAGGATCCGTGGCAGCACTTCGCCCGGACCCACCAGATCGGCCAGATCGTCCCGGGCAAGGTCACCAAGCTCGTCCCGTTCGGTGCGTTCGTTCGCGTCGAGGAGGGCATCGAGGGCCTGGTGCACATCTCGGAGCTCGCCGAGCGTCACGTCGAGATCCCCGAGCAGGTCGGCGATGCGGTGATGGTCAAGATCATCGACATCGACCTCGAGCGTCGCCGCATCTCGCTGTCGCTGAAGCAGGCCAACGAGACCGAGGTCGCGCAGGACGCCGACGACTTCGATCCGACGCTCTACGGCATGGCTTCGTCGTACGACGCCCAGGGGAACTACATCTACCCCGAGGGCTTCGACCCGGAGACCGGCGAGTGGCGCGAGGGGTTCGACGAGCAGCGGGAGACCTGGGAGCGGCAGTACGCCGAGGCCCACGCCCGCTGGGAGGCCCACAAGAAGCAGATCGCCGACGCCGAGGTCTCGGCACGCGAGGCCGGCGAGGCCACCGGCGGGTCGTACTCGTCCGGCGGCGGCGCCGCGACGACCACGTCGTCGTCGACCACGTCGCAGGACGCAACCCGCTCCACGGGTGGCGCGCTCGCGTCGGACGAGGCGCTTCAGGCGCTGCGCGACAAGCTCACCGGCGGCGAGTGATCACCCGCTCCCGCTGACGCGCTGCACGAGGCCCCTGCCCACTCGGGCGGGGGCCTCGTCGTCTGTCGCGGACGGTCGGTAGCCTTGCCTCGTGCGCTTCATCCTCGACCCCAAACCGGTGGACTCCGAGCCGGTCACCGACGTGGCCATCGCGCATGCGCTGCTACGCCAGGCGGGCGAGGGCAAGATCGGTCCGACGGTGCGCATCAGTGTCCCCGGTTCGCCGACAGCGGCCTTCGGGCGCTCCGACGTCCGCCGCCCGGGGTTCGCCTCGGCGGCGGAGGCATGTCGTGCTCTCGCCTTCGCGCCGATCGTCCGTGGTGCCGGTGGTCGTGTCGCCGCCTACACCGAGAAGACACTCGTCATCGACCATGTCAGCCCCGACTCAGACCCCGGCACGGGCATGCGCGACCGCTTTCGCGACTACGGTGCGCTGATCACGGCGGTTCTCGCCGAGCTCGGAGTGGACGCACGCGTGGGCGCCGTTCCCGGTGAGTACTGCCCGGGTGAATACAGCATCAACGCGGGCGGGCTCACCAAGCTGGTCGGGACCGCGCAGCGGGTCGTGCGAGGAGCCTGGCTCTTCAGCGCCGTCGTCGTCGTCGGTGACGGGCCCACGCTCCGGTCGGCGCTTCCCGTGATTCACAACCGGCTCGAGCTGCCGTTCCGGCGGCAGTCCGTCGGCTCGGTCGCTGAGGAGGTCCCGGGCGTCCAGGTCGACGACGTCGCCAGCACCCTGATGCGGCACTACGCCCGGATGACCGACGTCGAGATCGACACGCTCGACGACGCGA
The DNA here is from genome assembly GCF_041320275.1 of Mumia sp. Pv4-285. Taxonomy (NCBI): domain Bacteria; kingdom Bacillati; phylum Actinomycetota; class Actinomycetes; order Propionibacteriales; family Nocardioidaceae; genus Mumia; species Mumia qirimensis. Next base: position 1,972,959 of record NZ_CP162023.1, read on the forward strand.
CGAGGGGTCGAGCGGAGAGTCTTCAGGCCGACCACCGTGTGGGTCGTGAGGGCGAGGTCCGACGGCCCGCATGACACGAGTCGGACTGACCGGCGGTATCGGTGCCGGCAAGAGCGCGGTGACGTCGCTGCTTCGAGCCCGCGGAGCCGTCGTGGTCGATGCGGACGTGCTGGCACGCGAGGTCGTCGAGCCGGGCACGCCTGGTCTGGCTGCGGTCGTCGACCGGTTCGGAGCCGAGGTCCTCGACGCGGAGGGTCGGCTCGACCGGCCCGCTCTCGGCGCGCTGGTCTTCGCCGACGCCTCGGCCCGGCGCGATCTCGAGGCGATCATCCACCCACAGGTGCGGGTTCGGGCAGCCGAGCTCGAGGCCGCAGCCGGCGACGGCGCGGTCGTCGTCCATGACGTCCCGCTGCTCGTCGAGACCGGCCAGGCCGCGGCGTACGACGTGGTGGTCGTCGTCGATGCGCCGGTCGAGACCCAGATCGACCGTCTGGTCACAAAGCGCGGCATGTCTCGGGATGAGGCCGAGGGCAGGATCGCGGCGCAGGCTTCCCGCGACCAGCGCCTGGAGGCCGCAGACGTGGTGATCGACAACACAGGCTCGCTCGACGACCTCGAGCACGCTGTCGACAGCCTGTGGTCCTCGTTGTCGAGCGGCGAGGATGTCAGCCGCCGGCGTTAGCGTTGCCGGATGACCACCATCGCTGTCACGACACCCACCGGGCACGTGGGTTCGCGGGTGGTGCGCCTCCTCGTCCAGGCCGGCGTACGCCCGATCGTCCTCCTCCGCGACGCCGGTCGCCTCGACCCCGATCTGCTGCCGCACGTGGATCCTCGCGAGGGTGACCTCCACGATCCGGACTACGTCGTTGCTGCGACCGAAGGCGTTGACGCACTGTTCTGGGTCGATCCCACCGACCTGAGCGTCGACGACCCCAACGCCTCGACGCGCGCCCTCGCCGAGAACGCCGCTGCTGCGGTGAGCCGGCACGCGATCTCGCGGGTCGTGCTCCAGAGCAGCGCCGGCGCGGAGCTCCGCCGGGGCGCCGGCCTGATCGACGGACTCGGTGCGGCGGAGGAGATCCTCGGGGCGACCGACGCTGACCTGCTCGCTCTGCGGTGCGGATACTTCTTCACCAACCTCCTCGACGACCTCGACTCGCTGCGCGCGGGTGTCCTGACAACAGCGATGACGCCGGACCGGCCGCTCCCGTGGGTGGCCCCGCACGACGTCGGTGACGTGGTGGCGGCAAATCTCCTCAGCGGAGCCTGGTTGGGGCTGCGCGTCCAGGGGGTCCACGGGCCTCAGGACCTCTCCTTCGCCGACGTCGCCCGGACGGTCACCGAGGTCACGGGGCACCCGGTGGCGGCCCAGCAGATCGGCGACGACGAGCTGGCGGCTGCGCTCACCTCGGTGGGGATCCCCGAGGGTGCCGCGCGCGGTGTGGTGGGAATGTCTGCGGGACTCCGCGACGGTTACGTGCCCGAACAGACGCGGGACGCGCTGACGACGACTCCCACGACGCTCGCGGCGTGGGCGTACGACGAGCTCCGCCCGGCGCTCGCCCCGCAGCCGACCTGAGCGGGCCGGCGGGGGACGGCGCCCGGCTCGGGTGGCGTGTCGGGGCGGACCGTAGTTGCGTGGAGGAATGACCGTCACACGATTCCAGGACCTGCCGCTGGCCGACCGTGACCGCGAGTGGGACGGAGCAGCAGCCGAGAAGAGGGTCCGCGCCTGGGCCGACGCCGAGGACGGGCCCAACGACAAGTACCGCGACGCTCATCTCTGGTACGACGGGGACTCGCCGGACAATTTCACGTCCTACAAGATGCTGGTCGCCGACGTGGTGGACGGGCACATGCGCGCCGTGCCCCGAGGCCTCATGGCCGCTGCGGGCGTGCTGGAAGGCGCCCGTAGTGGTGTCGACATCCCCTCAGACGAGGTCGATCGGGTGAAGGCGCATGTCGCGCGCTACTACGAGAAAATGGGCGACGACCCGCCCTGGTAGACCGCGCGCCGCCGTAGCCCTGCTGCGCCAGGGACGACGACGGGCCGGCGCCCTCGACCTCGTCGGTCGAAGGGCACCGGCCCGTCGGTCTTGCTGGACGTGCTTCGTCGTGCGGGACCTGCTCCGTCAGGCAGCCAGATCCGGGTCAGCGATCTTGCGGAGGCGCTGGATCGACTCCCGCTCGAGCTGACGGACCCGCTCCGCAGAGATGCCGTGGCGCTTGCCGATGTCGGCGAGCTTGTGCTGTCGGCCGTCGAGGAGGCCGTACCGGCATCGGATGATGTCGGCCTCGCGCTCGCCGAGGTGCTCCACGAGGCCCGAGAGGCGGTCGCGCGACTCGGTGTCGAGCACCGCGTGGTCCGGGCCCGGCTGGGTCTCGCGGGCGACCAGGTCACCGAGCGACGTGTCGCCGTCCTCGTCCACGGGGGAGTCGAGGCTGACGTGGTCGCGGCCCCACGAGATCAGGTCGAGCACACGGTCGACCTCCATGCCGAGCTCCTCGGCGATCTCGGCGGGATCGGGCTCGTAGCCGAGCTTGCGCTCCAGGTTGCGCCGTGCGGCACCGACCTGGTTGAGCTCCTCGACGACGTGGACGGGAAGGCGTACGACGCGACCCTGCTGCGCGATGCCGCGGGTGATGGCCTGGCGGACCCACCACGTGGCGTACGTCGAGAACTTGAAGCCCTTGAGGTAGTCGAACTTCTCGACCGCGCGGATGAGGCCGGTGTTGCCCTCCTGCACGAGGTCGAGCAGCGGCATCTGCGAGCGCCCGTACTTGCGGGCGATCGAGACGACCAGGCGGAGGTTCGCGGTGATGAACTCGTCGATGGCACGGTCGGCCTCGGCCGCCATCCACTCGAGCTCCTCCTGGGTGGCGGACTTGGGGGCGCCGCCCTTCTTGCGACCCACGCGGCCCTCCGCGAGGAGGTTCTTCGCGAGAAGACCGGCTTCGATGGTCTTGCTCAGCTCGACCTCGCGGGCGGCGTCGAGCAGCGGAGTGCGCGAGATCTCGTCGAGGTACATCCCGACGCTGTCTCGGCCATCGACGCGCTCTCGCACCTGGGTTGCTGTCGTCACGCAGACCAGCTCCTTACTTCGTGTTCGGCTCGACCTGTACAACAAGGTCAGCCGCCGGTCGATTCCGTCCTGCACTGGAAAAGACGAACGGAGCGTGCTAAAGGTGCCGGTCTCAGGTTTTTCTTAACTCAGATCACACGAATCCCGGGAAATCACGGCTTCCGGACCTCGAATCGGGCTGTCACGAACGGATCGTCGTGACGCACCTCACGCAGGTCGAGATCGAGACGACGGGGTAGCAGGGGCGCTCCTGAGCCCAACGTCACGGGTGCGTACGACAGCTCGACGACGTCGAGGAGGCCCTCGTCGGCGAGCTGACCCGCCAGGTCGCCGCCGCCGACGACCCACACGTCCTTGTCGCCAGCAGCGGCGACCATCTCGGTGTGGACGTCCTTGACGGGACCTTGAGCGAACCGGATGTCGGCTCCGGGAACCGCCGGCAGCTCACGGTGCGTCATCACCCAGGTCGGGGCCGGGTAGGCCCACTTCTCAGGATGGTCCAGCAGGGCTTCGTGGTCGAGCAGCCACTGATAGGTGCTCGATCCCATCAGCTGGGCTCCGAAGCGGGTCCCCAGCTCCTCCATCTCGCCCTGCAGGTCGTCGGACACCGGTTGCGAGAGCAACCACGCGAGCGAGTGGTCCTCGGTGGCGAGGAATCCGTCGAGACTGGATGCCGTGTAGTAGATCGTGCGTGTCATGTCGCCATCGTCGCGCAGGAGACTGACAGTCGCGGTCTCAGTCGCCGACGAGGTCGTGAGGAGCGCCGGACGTGTCGATGACCCACGCGAGCTCGTACGCGCGCTCCTTCCAGGCCTCGTACCGTCCGCTGACGCCACCGTGCCCGGCGCTCATCTCGGTCTTGAGCACCACGTCGGCGTCGGCCACCGCCCGCAGACGCGCCACCCACTTGGCGGGCTCGACGTAGAGGACGCGGGTGTCGTTGATGCTCGTGATCGCCAGGATCTTGGGGTAGGCCTGGGCGGAGACGTTCTCGTACGGCGAGTAGGACTTCATGTAGGCGTAGACCTCGGGGTCGTGCAGAGGGTCACCCCACTCGTCCCACTCGATCACGGTCAGCGGCAACGACGGGTCGAGGATCGAGGTCAGCGCGTCGACGAACGGGACGACCGCCAGGACGCCGGTGTAGTCCTGAGGAGCGTCGTTGGCGACGGCACCCATCAGCAGGCCCCCAGCCGAGCCGCCCTCGGCGACGAGACGGTCGTGGGACGTCCAGCCCTCGGCGACCAGGTGGCGGCCGCAGTCGACGAAGTCGGTGAACGTGTTCTTCTTGTGGAGCATGCGGCCGTCCTCGTACCAGCCCCTCCCCATCTCGCCCCCGCCGCGGACGTGCGCGACGGCGAAGACGATGCCTCGGTCGAGCAGCGGCAGTCGCGTCACCCGGAAGCTCGGGTCCATGCTCGCCTCGTACGCGCCGTAGCCGTAGAGCAGCGCAGGGGAGGTGCCGTCGAGGGAGACGCCCTTGCGTGCGACGACGGAGACCGGCACGCGGACCCCGTCACGAGCGGTCGCCCACAGGCGGTGCTGCTCGTACGCCGACGGGTCGTAGCCTCCGAGGACCGGCTGCTGCTTGCGCATCAGCAGCTCGCCCGTCGCCACGACGTAGTCGTAGACCGTCTCCGGCGTCACGAACGACGTGTAGCCGAGGCGAACGAGAGGTTGCTCCCACTCCGGGTTGGCGCCGACGCCGCTGGTGTAGAGCGGCTCGTCGAAGGCGACGGGCTCGGGACGGCCCAGCGGGTCACCAGGCGACGCGGCGGGGTCGAGGCGCACGACGGCGACCTGGCTGAGGGCGTCGCGACGGAGGCTCACGGCGACGAAGCCGGCGAACGCGTCGACATCCTCCAGACGCGTGTCGGGACGGTGGGCGATCTCGGGACGCCAGTGCTCGGGCCCGGGCGTGGCGACGGGCGCGCTGGCCAGCTCGAAGTTGACGGCGCCGTCGTTGTGGAGGATCAGGAAGCGGTCCTCGCCGCCGACCACGACGTGGTCCACCGAGTACTCGATGCCTTCGCGGCGCGGCGCGACCACCCGGAACTCGCCGGTCGGATCGGTCGCGTCCAGCACCCGGATCTCGGTGGTGATCTTCGAGCCGGACGCGATCACGAGGTAGCGGTCGCTGCGGGTGGCGCCGATGCCGGTGAAGTAGCGCTCGTCGGTCTCGTGGAAGACGAGCTCGTCGTCCGCGGCCGGCGTGCCGATCGTGTGGCGCCAGACCTTGTCGGGGCGCCACGCGTCGTCGACCGTCGAGTAGTAGAGGTGCCCGGCGTCGAACGACCAGGTGGCGCCGTACGAGACGTCGGTGACCTCGTCGTCGAGCAGCTCGCCGGTCGTGAGGTCCTTGACGCGCAGGGTGAAGCGCTCGTCACCGGCGGTGTCGACCGAGTAGGCGAGGAGCGCCCCGTCGCGGCTCACGCTCAGGGCACCCAGCGAGAAGTAGTCGTGACCGTCGGCCTCCACGTTGCCGTCGAGGAGGACCTCCTCACCGGCGACCGCGACGGCCGAGTCGAGCTCAGGAGGCGTCCAGTCGTCAGGGCCGGCGATCGGGCACCGGCAGTGGACGGCGTACTCGCGGCCCTCGAACGTCCGCGCGTAGTACCACCAGGAACCGCGGCGGACGGGGACGGAAAGGTCCGTCTCGAGCACACGCGACTTGATCTCGTCGAAGAGGCGGTCGCGGAGCGAGGCGAGGTGGTCGGTGCGCTCGGCGGCGTACGCGTTCTCGGCCTCGAGATAGGCGACGGTCTCCGGTGACTCCTTGTCCCGCAGCCACTCGTAGTCGTCGACGAAATCGTCACCGTGGTGGGTCCGGACCTGCGGATGGCGCGGCGCGACCGGTGGCCGCGAAGCGGAAGACGTGCTCATGGCTCGACCGTACCGGGTCGCAACGACGGGTCGTCCGCGTCGAAGGTGCGTACCGGTCCGGGTCCGGTGTGGCGGGTCTCGAAGCGCACGGTGACGCGCCCGATGCCGGATCCCCACACCCAGCCGGGGCCGTGCTCGGCGTGGACGACGTCGGCACCCGGCGACCAGCGCGGGCGGGCCCGGAGGGTACGAGGGGTCGACCCGCCCGTGCCTGCGGCGGCGTCGACCCCCGCAGCCGTCGTGGCGCCGCTCGGGGGGCGGTCGTCCGCGCCGGCAGCCTCGCGCGGGTCGGCGTGGTCGTCGGCCGGGGCATCGTCGGCCGGGTCGTCGTCGTCCGGGGCGAACAGGTCGTCCTGCACCCAGTCGGCCATGCCCGACATGCCGACGCCCAGCAGCCGGATGCCCGACGACGTGTCGATCTCGGCGAGGAGCCCGGTCGCGGTGCGCGCGATGACTCGTGCGTCGTCGGTGGGTCCGGCCAGGGTCGCGGACCGTGTGTGGGTCTCGAAGTCGTGGTGCCGGATCTTGAGGGTGACCGTACGCCCGGACATGCCGTTGCCTCGGAGTCGCTCGGAGACGCGGCGGCTCATCATCGTGGCGACGTCGGCGAGGATCCGGCGGTCGGTGATGTCGGTCTCGAAGGTGTCCTCGACGCTGAGGGACTTCGTCTCGCGCTCGGCGACGACCGCCCGGTGGTCCTCGCCTCGGGCGAGCGCGTGCAGCGAGGTGCCGTACGCGGACCCGAGCAGAGAGGTCAGGTCGGGCAGGTCGAGTCCGCGGAGATCAGCCACGGTGTGGACCCCCAGGCGACGGAGCCGCTCCGCGGTGACGGGTCCGACACCGGGGATCGCGCGCACCGAGAGCGGTGCGAGGACCTCCAGCTCGGTGCCAGGGGTCACGACGTGCACGCCGTCCGGCTTGGCGAGCTCGCTCGCGATCTTGGCGAGGAACTTCGACGACGCGATGCCGACGGATGCGGTCAACCCGCCGGTGCGCTCGGCGACGTCGCCGCGGACCTGCTCCGCCAGCAGGCGGATGCGTTCCAGGTCGAGGTCGCGGGTGGTCTCGCCGGCTGCGAGGTCGACGAACGCCTCGTCCAACGACAGCGGTTCGACCAGCGGGGAGATCTCACGCAGTCGGCCCATGACGACGCGGCTTGCTGCACGGTAGGCGTCGAAGCGCCCGGACAGGTACGCCGCGTGGGGGCAGCGTGCCCGCGCCTCGGCCGTACGCATGGCGGAACGGACGCCGTACTCCCGTGCTTCGTACGAGGCGGTCGACACGACACCGCGGGCGCCGAGCCCGCCGACGACCACCGGCTTGCCCCGCAGCGACGGCTTGTCGCGCTGCTCGACGGCGGCGAAGAACGCGTCGAGGTCGAGATGGAGGACGGTGGCCTGGCGGCGCATGAGTCCATTCTGACTTCGTCCACAGACCTGCTCGTCCCCAGGGACGTCTCGGCGACCGTCACGGCCCACGGCCAGGACCCACCTTGTCCTCATGACCGATCTCCTGCGCGCACGCACACTGTCCGACCTGATCGGGGTGGTCCCCGCCCTCTTCGGGTTCCATCCCCACGACTCGCTGGTCGCACTCTGCCTCGACGGACCGTCCGGGCGTGCCGGGTTTCGGCTCCGCACCGACCTGCCGCCCGTCGTCGAGGCCGAGGCGGCTGCCCGCTCGCTCGTGGGCTACCTCGTCGCCCAGGAGCCCGAGGCGGTCGTCCTGATCGCCTTCGCCGAGGAGGGTCGAGACCACGAGGCCCGTGCCGTCGTCGACGCCATGACCGAAGGGCTCACCGCTGAGGGTGTGCGGGTGGTCGAGGCCGTCCGCTACGACGGCACGCACTACTTCTCCTACTCGTGCACCGACCCGGAGTGCTGTGCACCTGAAGGTGTCCCGTGCGACGTGGCGTCGTCGCCGATGCTCGCCGAGGCCGTCTACCGCGGGCTCGAGGTGCTCCCGAGCCGGGACGACCTCGTCCGCCGGTACGCCGCCGTCACCGGCCCGGCGCGTCGTGAGGCCGAGCGGGCGACGGCGCGCGAGGCCGCAGCGCTCGGCCGCAGGCGCTCCTGCCTGCCGGCTCAGCGCGACCCCGACCTCCTGCGGCGGGGCCTCGATCGCGTGCGTCCGATCGTCGAGCGGCTCGACGGACTCGCGGTCGCCGACGGGGTGGTGCTGTCGATCCCCGACAAGGCCGCCCTGGCGGTGTGGACGTCGCTGATCGTGGTCCGCGACGTGCTCTGGTCGCGCATCACGCACAGCAACGCTGCAGTGAGCCTCGCGACCTGGCGGGAGGTGGGCGTGAGCGCCGTCGCACCGTTCCAGGCCGCCCCGCTGACGCTGGCGGCGTTCTCTGCATGGTTGTCGGGGGACGGGGCACAGGCACAGTGCGCGCTCGACCGGGTCGCGGAGGTGGCACCCGGCTATTCGATGGCCGGCCTGGTCCAGACGACACTGACGGGTTGCCTCGATCCGCGAGCGTGGCAGGGGATCGGCGAGGACGACGTCCTGCGGACAGTGCCCGGACTCTCCTAGTCTGGAGTCGCCCGGGCCGGAGCGGCGCAGGCGAGAGGGGCACACGATGGGGCAAGAGGTCGATCCGCAGGTATTCACCCGCGAGGACCGCACGGCGTTCCGGGCGAAGATACGCCAGAGCCTCGACGTCTTCTCCCGGATGCTTCGCGACGCCACGTTCGACGCTGCGCGGCCGATGACCGGGGTCGAGATCGAGCTCAACCTGATCGACGACGAGGGCATGCCCGCGCTCCGCAACGAGGTGGTCCTCGAGGCGATCGCCGACGACGACTTCCAGACCGAGCTCGGGCAGTTCAACATCGAGATCAACATCGATCCACGAGCCCTCGACGGCGAGGGGCTGAGCCGGTACGAGAAGACGATCCGCGACGACCTCAACCACGCGGACGCGAGCGCGCGCTCCGTCGGCGTGAACCTCCTGATGATCGGGATCCTGCCGACCCTGAAGGCGGGGCACATGACGGCATCGACGATCTCGGCGAACCCCCGCTACGCGTTGCTGTCGGAGCAGGTGCTGGCCGCACGCGGCGAGGACATCGCGATCAACATCTCCGGTGCCGAGCGCCTGTCGACGACGTCCGAGTCGATCATGCCCGAGGCTGCCTGCACGAGCGTGCAGCTCCACCTGCAGGTTAGTCCTTCGGAGTTCGCCGCCTACTGGAACGCATCCCAGACCATCGCGTCGACCCAGCTGGCGATCGGCGCCAACTCGCCGTTCCTCATGGGCAAGCAGCTGTGGCACGAGACCCGCATCCCGTTGTTCGAGCAGGCGACCGACACCCGGTCCGACGAGCTGAAGGCGCAGGGTGTGCGTCCGCGAGTGTGGTTCGGCGAGCGATGGATCACGTCGATCTTCGACCTCTTCGAGGAGAACGTCCGCTACTTCCCGGCGCTGCTCCCGGTGCTCGAGGACGAGGACCCCGAGGTGGTGCTCGCAGCCGGTGACACGCCGTCGTTGGCCGAGCTGCGGCTGCACAACGGCACGATCTACCGGTGGAACCGGCCGATCTACGACGTCGTCGGTGATCGGCCGCACGTCCGCGTCGAGAACCGGGTCCTCCCGGCCGGCCCCACGGTGATCGACACGGTCGCCAACGCCGCGTACTACTTCGGCCTGGTCAAGGCGCTGGTGGACGCCGACCGCCCGTTGTGGACGCAGATGTCCTTCAGCGCTGCCGAGGAGAACTTCACGGCGGCTGCCAAGGACGGCATCGGAGCCTCGATCTACTGGCCGGGGATCGGCACGGTCGGTGTCTCCGAGCTCGTGCTCCGCAAGCTCCTGCCGATGGCGGCCGACGGGCTCCACTCGCTCGGTGTCGACAGCACCGACCGCGACAAGTACCTCGGGATCATCGAGCAGCGTTGCCTGACCGGCCGCAACGGTGCGACGTGGCAGATCGACCGGTTCCGAGCGCTGTACGAGCATGCCGGCACCGACCGCGCCGAGGCCCTGCGTGCGATGACGCTCGACTACCGCGAGCGCATGCACAGCAACGAGCCGGTCCACACCTGGGACTGATCGTCGCGAGCGGCGGTCAGGTGTTCGCGAGGGGTCAGTTTCTGCGCGAACCCGCTCGCGTGCTCGCTCGGGTGCTGCGTGAACGCCCGACGATGCCGTCCGGGACGCTGACCCAGCCGCCACGGGACACGACCAGCACGGTCGGTGACTCGCGCCGGACGTCGTCTGCCTGCTCCGCGTGCTCCGCGTGCTCTGTCTGCTCCGCGTGCTCCGCGTGCTCCGCGTCCTGACCGGTCGCCGTCGCGCGCACTGCGGCGAACCAGGCGAGGTCGTCCGACCTGATCTCCGGGCGGCCGGTCCGGCCCCACGCGAGCACTGTTCCGATCGCTCCACCGGGCGCAGAGAGGGGGCCCGAGGTGCGGGCGAGGCGTCGCAGCACCTCCGTGCGGGCCCAGGCGTCGAGACGGTGTGCCGAGCGAGCGGGACCTGACCAGTCGCCCAGCAGCCGTGCAGACGCGAAGTCGTACGACCAGAGCGACAGCCACGGGTCGACGCCCGGACCGGCGCCGCGGGCGATCCAGCGTTCGACCAGCGCATCGGCGAGCGCACGCACGCTCGCAGAGGGAGGCCGAACAGAGGGTTCCAGGGTCAGCCGTGGCGGCAGAGAGTTGTCTCGTCGCGTCATGACTCCACAGTGGTCCCCGGAGACCGTCCACCGCTGTGGCTTCCACAGCGCACACCGCGATGTCGGACCGGTGTGGGTGCCGGGTATCGAGGACGCTCGAACAGGGATACTGTCGGATCCGTCGAGATCATCGAGAAGCTGGAGGTCGAGGATGGGCACGATCGTCGTGGGTTACGTCCCCAAGCCCGAGGGTCACGCTGCGCTGGCGCGTGCCGTGGAGGAGGCGAAGCTCAGGGGAGCACAGCTCGTCGTGGTGAACTCCCACCGCGGTGGACGCGACTTCGACGACGAGGATGCCGTCAAGACCGAGGAGCAGCTCGCTGAGGTCCGCGGCCGGCTCGCGGACTCGGGTGTCGAGTCCGAGGTACGCCAGCTCGTGCGAGGCATGGATCCCGCTGACGACCTGATCAAGGTCGCCGACGAGGTGGGGGCCGAGTTCATCGTGATCGGTCTCCGTCGCAGGTCGCCCGTCGGCAAGCTCATCCTGGGCAGCAACGCGCAGCGGGTCCTGCTGGACGCGACGTGCCCGGTGCTCGCGGTCAAGGCGACGAGCTGACGACCTCGCAGGGGCGTAACGTTGGGCTGACGAAGGACAAAGGTCGCGTTTCGGTCACGGTCCGAATTCGATGGCCGGGTGGTTCGTGGTTCGTCCCGAGCGCGTGGCACACTGGACGGTGCCGCGGTTGACGGGAGGCCGGTTGATCGCGCCCTCGAACGCCTGCAGCGACCTTCTGGTCCAAGCACCCCAAGGGAGTCACCTCGTGGTTTCAGCGCCCGACAGTGGAGCACGTAAGACGGTCCTCGCGGAGGCAGCAGCCCCCCGAACCACGGTGAAGGCCTCGACCGCCCAGGGCGCGGCGAAGAAGGCCACCGCCAAGGCCGCTCCTGCCAAGAAGGCAGCGGCACCTGCGAAGAAGGCGGCCGCGCCCGCCAAGAAGGCCGCGGCCAAGAAGACGGCCGCCAAGAAGGCCGCTGGCACGACCGCCGAGGTCGACGTCACCGCCGGCGCGATCATCGTCGACGAGAACGGCAAGAAGGTTCTTCCGGACATCTCCGACGAGGTCTTCGAGAAGGATCTCAAGACTGATCCGACGCTCAAGGAGGACGAGGCCACCGGCTTCACGATCTCCGCGGCCGACGAGACCGACGAGCCGGCGCAGCAGGTCACCGTCGCCGGTGCGACCGCCGACCCGGTCAAGGACTACCTCAAGCAGATCGGCAAGGTCTCGCTGCTCAACGCCGGCCAGGAGGTCGAGCTCGCGAAGCGGATCGAAGCCGGTCTCTTCGCCGAGGAGCAGCTCGCCACCGCCAAGCGGCTCTCGGAGTCGATGCGCGAAGAGCTCGAGTGGATCGTCGAGGACGGCCGCCGCGCCAAGAACCACCTGCTCGAGGCCAACCTGCGACTCGTCGTGTCGCTGGCCAAGCGCTACACCGGCCGCGGGATGCTGTTCCTGGACCTCATCCAGGAAGGCAACCTCGGTCTGATCCGTGCGGTCGAGAAGTTCGACTACACCAAGGGCTTCAAGTTCTCGACCTACGCGACGTGGTGGATCCGTCAGGCGATCACCCGCGCCATGGCCGACCAGGCCCGCACCATCCGCATCCCGGTCCACATGGTCGAGGTCATCAACAAGCTCGCTCGGGTCCAGCGTCAGATGCTGCAGGACCTGGGTCGCGAGCCCACTCCGGAGGAGCTCGACATGACCCCGGAGAAGGTCGTCGAGGTCCAGAAGTACGGTCGCGAGCCGATCAGCCTCCACACGCCGCTCGGCGAGGACGGCGACTCCGAGTTCGGCGACCTCATCGAGGACTCCGAAGCGATCGTCCCGGCTGACGCCGTCTCCTTCACGCTCCTGCAGGAGCAGCTCCACGCGGTCCTCGACACGCTCTCCGAGCGCGAGGCGGGCGTGGTGTCGATGCGCTTCGGTCTGACCGACGGCCAGCCCAAGACGCTCGACGAGATCGGCAAGGTCTACGGCGTGACCCGTGAGCGGATCCGCCAGATCGAGTCGAAGACGATGAGCAAGCTGCGTCACCCGTCGCGCTCGCAGGTCCTGCGCGACTACCTCGACTGAGCCTGCGCGACTACCTCGACTGAGCCTGCGCCACGAACGCGACGAGCGCCGCGTACGGGACTCCGTACGCGGCGCTCGTGCGTGACGTCCGTCAGAACCGGCCGACCTTGCCGAGGTCGACGAGCTTGAAGTTCGTGCTCACTCGCACCTCGCCGTCGGTGCCAGTGATGTCGGGCGCGTTCTCGCCGTCGTGGGTGACCAGTAGGCCTCGGGGATACTCGCGGCCGAGCGGCGTCGTGACGACGGCAGCACCATCACTGTGCTGGACCCCGTCGGATGCTGCGGAGTCGACGACCGCGAAGGTGTCGACGTAGCGCCAGCCTCGCTCGATCCGGAAGCGCGAGAACGTGCTGTCGCCCTGGCTCGAGGCGATCAACGTCCGCTCACCGTTGCGGCCGTACGCGATGGTGAGGCCCTCGGCGTCGGCGGTCAGGTGCTCGCCGCTGGCCGGCGACGTGCCGGTGGTCGTGCACTCCTCGGTCTCGGGGTCGTACGCCGCTGGTGCACCGAACTCCCGGACCCGCTCGACGAGGTCGGGCTTGCCCAGTCCGTCACGGCCCATCGGGACGCGCCAGACGCCGACGTCCTCCTGAGCGGCGTACAGAACGTCGGACTTGATATCCACGACCATGCCTTCGACCTGCGGTGCTTCGCCGGGCTCACCGCACGGGGTCCACGACCCACCCCCCGCAAGCGGGAACGTCGTGGGGAGCACGACGTCGTCGACGGCCCGGTACGTGATCGTGCCGCTCGACGTCACGACTACGCGGAACAGACCCACGGTGGTGCGATGGCGCTGGCTGACGACCACGTACGGGAGGCCGCCGCGTGGATCCGGGCGCACGGTGAGCCCGTACCCGGTGGCCTGCTCCTCGACGGAGGCCTCGTCGGGTGAGAACAGGCGGGGTGCCCCGGAGGCGGTGATGTCTCGGAGGACGTCGCCCCGGCGGATGCCCGATCCGTCGATGGTGTAGAAGCGCAGGCGGTCGCGGCCGCGGTCCGTGACGACAGCGATGTCCTTCCGCTCCCCGCTGATGCGGACGCCGGTCGCGATGTCGACGTTGTTGAACCGGCTGGACTCCAGATCGTCGCCAGGCGCGACCGGTGCGTCGACGTGCTCGACGAGTCGGCCGCGCAGGTCGTAGGCGTCGAGGCCGCCGTTCTTGAGGGTGCCGAGAACGAGGCTCTTGGAACGGTCACGAGGTGCAACCCAGATGGCCGGGTCGTCGGCGTCGGCGTTGCCGCCTGCGTCGTCGTCGAAGACTGATCGTGTCTCGACGGTCGCGGTCACCGGCCGCGACTTTGGCGAGCGGTCGGTGGTCGCCGCGGCAGGGAGCGTGGCTGCCAGGCCGAGTGCACCGACGACGGCGGCAGTGGCCAGGACCGCTGCGCGAGGACGGGCGTGGGGGAACGGATGGTTCTGAGGCAGCGGTCGGTTGCGAGGTAGCGGACGGGCCACGAGAGCTCCTGGGTTCGGGTGCATGAGCGGAACCACAGTCGTGCGGCAGGGCGACCTGACGGTGTCCTCGTCATGGACGGCGGGCGGCGTCCACGTGACGTGTCGGAGGTGAGGTGCCGTGAGGGTCGCAGCGTAGCGGCGTCGCGGGTGGGGGTGGTTCGTGAGCGCCGGTGGTTGCGGGACGCCGATACGCTGTGGGCATGTCCACGACGAGCACGCCCGCACGTCGGTCGTACCTGGGGCCCACGATTCCCGTGCTCGTCATGCTCGGTGCCATGTGGCTGCTCGAGATCGTCGACGCGCTCCCGGGGGTGGTGCTCGACCAGCACGGCATCCGACCGCGAGACGCTGACGGCTTGTACGGGATCGCGGCCGCGCCGTTCCTGCACGGCGGGTTCGACCACCTGATCGCCAACACCACGGCGTTCCTTGTTCTCGGGATCCTTCTGTCGTACACCGCGCCGTCACGGTTCTGGCCCGCCACGCTCGGCATCGTCCTCATCGGCGGGCTCGGCACCTGGCTGATCGGGGCGCCGTACACGATCCACATCGGAGCGAGCGGCCTTGTCTACGGCTACGCGGCCTTCCTCGTCTTCTGGGGGATAGTCACGCGTCGGATCATCTCTGTCCTCGTGGCGGTCGTCGTGGCGGTGATGTACGGCGGGATCGTCGGAGGCGTCCTCCCCGGGCAAGCCGGCATCTCGTGGGAGGGACATCTGATGGGCGCCGTGGCCGGCGTCTTGATGGCGTGGTGGCTCGGACGTCGCGACAATCGTGAACGACGAGCGCAGCGCAGGACGTCGGCGTACTGATCAGCTGCGCTCGTCGCTGATCCGGCACGCTCCTGGTGCTCACTGCCGTTCGGGCGGAAGGATCGGACGGTGCTCACTGCCGCTCGGGGCGGTAGGCGCGGACGAGGTCGTGAAGGTGGCTCTCCATCGGGCTGCGGTCGTGGAGGTCGCGATAGGCGACCAGCGTCGGACCGTGGCCGGCGCGGTGGGGGCGCCGCGCCGTGTAGTGGTGGCCGGTAGGCGTCGTCCAGGTCACCGTGTCGGGCAGCCCAGCGCCGGCAGCGGCGCGATCGCCGTCGCCAGCGTCGTCGCGGCCGCTCGCGGAGGTGCGCACCGCCCACCCGCGCGTCTCCTTCACCAGGTTGTCGTGGCTGCAGGCACCTTGGCCGTTGACGACGGCTGTCGGTCCGCCGCTGCTGTGTCGGTGGACGTGATCGATGTCGGTGATGTCGCAGTCGCAGTACGGGCGGAGGCACTGGCCGTCCGTCGTCCTGATAAGGCGCGCGAGGCGCGCGGGAAAGCGGCGTCGACGGTCGTCGGCATCGCGCGGATCACCGTGGTCGTCGGTGAACAGACGGCGCACCCAGCTCGCCTCCCTGCCGGCGAGGCGACGACACAGGGCAGCGGGGATCGGCCCGTAGCCGTCCAGCACGCCAGGTGTGTCCTCGCTGCCGAACAGCGTCTCGGGCCGCATCAGGAGCCCGACCTCGGCCGGGAGCACGGGCGAGGAGCCGTCGGGATCACCCACTGAGACGCCGATGAGCGCCTCGACCGCGAGGTCGGCGGCGATCTGACGCGTCGTCCGGTCGAGCCGGGACCCAGGGCTGCTGACGGCGTCGCGGTGGAGGCGGCGCCACGCGCTGATCGCGTGCTCAGCAGGCGCCCTGACCGTCAGCTCCGCCATCGCGTCGGGAAGTCGGCGCAGACGGACGTGCCGGGTCGCCCGAGCGGCCTGAGCCCTAGCGGCACCGCCCTCCGCGTCCAGGGCGAGCACGTGGCGCCGCGCGGCTGCTGAGGCTTCGCGCACGGACATGCCGACGAGGCTCGCCGCGAGGAGCTCGTCGACGCGTCGACGCAGGCGGCGATCGAGGGACGCCGTCTCCGCGCAGACAGCAGCGGCAACGGCGGCGCTGATCGCTCCGTCGCGGAGGAGAGCGTGGGTCATCGGATGCTCGCGGAGCGCGACCGCGACATCGAGGGCGTGCTGTCCGGCACCGTTGCCGACACCGCGGGCCATGCCGACCTCGGCGCGAAGCGAGCGAGCACGGTTGCGGTCGCTCACCGGGCCCGGCTCGGCCTCGGTGCTTGCACGCCGGTGCTCGAGCGCCGACACGGCATCGTGCTGGATGCCCTGGGCGATCCGGACCACGGACTCGCACGCCGCGATGACCTCGACCTCGGCGGCGCCTGCCGCGAGGTGCGACTCGTGGGCGTCGGCGACGACAGCGAGCGCGTGGGCGACGACCTCGCCCACGCGCTCGAGCAGTGCGTCGAGGACCGCGTCGGCGAAGCCGCCGTCGGGTGGGGGATCACCCTCCGGCCGCGCCGATGACACGCCCTGTTCGATCATGCGTTCGACAGTAGAGGCGGCCGCTGACACCCCGCGAACCCCGTGCACATCACGCCGGCAGACGCGGCGGCGTACGGGTCGGCCAGCTCAGACCAGGACGACGCCGACGACCCAGAGGGTCGCAGACACGAGCCCCCCCGCGAGCTCGATGAGGATCGAGAGACCAGCGGCCTTCATCGCGTGCTTCGTCGACTCCCATGCGGCGGTGTGGGTGCGGTTGCGGCCGACCTCGAAGAGATACACGCCCAGGACGAAGCCCACGAACAGCCCCACGAACGGGATCACGAAGAAGCCGACGATGCCGCAGAGTCCGCCGACGAGCATGGCGAGACCCGGCACACCGGCACGGTTCAGGCGCTTGCCGGGGATCGCGTACTGCACGACCAGCGCGACGGCGTACACGAGCGTTGCCAGCCCGAGCACGACCCAGCCGGTCGGCTCGCCGACACCGATCGCCCACACTCCGATCGCGACCAAGATGAGCAGTGAGCCGGGCAGGATCGGCACGATGATGCCCGCCAGCCCCACGACGATCGCGAGGCCGACGAGGACGGTGCCGAGGGTTCCCATGGGGGAAGGGTGCCAGATCGAGACCTGGGAGGGACTTCCGATGGGATACGTCGTCCGGTACAAAGCAGTTCGGATGTCGCGCTCCTGCGCGTCGTCACTGAAGGAGTCGCGTGGAAAGACCTGTCCGCAGTGCAGCCGTGGCGGCGATCGCAGCGGCGCTGACGATCAGCATCGGTGGAGGCGCGCCTGCCTCGTCGAGCGAGGACGACGACCGTACGACGATCGCGCGCTGAGGCGGACGGGCGCGATGAAGCGGGTGCGCGGCAAGCGGTACTTCGGTGGCTCGGCCATCCGCATGGCTCCTCGCTCGGTCGCCTCTCTCGGAGGTGTCGAAGGTGGTTCCGACATCCGCGTCGTTCTCAGGCGTGCCAGGCGTGGCGGTGAGCTCGGAGTCAGGGTAGCTAGCCTGGCGCGGCTCGCCCTGAGGACGCACCTCCGAGTTGAGTAGTCCCGCACTGGCCGGGGGTCTCGTCGGAGGTTCATGCTGAATCGGTGATCCGACGCGTCGTCCTGGCCCTCGTGACCGCCCTTCTCCTCGCCCTCGCCGGCTGTGGCTCCGCGGGGCTGAGACGGGGGAGAGGCTCAGCACCTGGGTCCGCGAGGGGGAGGTCGTCGGCACCGCCGGCTCGCGCGACGGCGACGAGATCGAGGTCGTGGTGCGCTACGAGCGCAGGGTCGAGAAGGTGTTCGAGCCTCCCGAGACCGAGTACGTCTGCTACCGCTTCACGCCGGACGCCGACGGGTCCACGGTGAGCTTCGGCCGTACGGGATGTCCTTGAACCACGAACGACGAGGGCCCCGCACCATCGGTGCGGGGCCCTCGTACGAGGTCATGCTGGGTCAGGTCGTGCTCGAGGTCAGTGCTCCTCGGCCGGCGCCGTCGCCGGGGTGGTGGTCGTGAGGCGGTCGCTCTCGTCGTGGATGGTCGCGGCGACCTCACGAAGCTTCTCGTCGTGCGCACGGGCGTGGTGGGCGCAGAACAAGAGCTCGAAGCCGCTGGCGAGCTCGGCTCGTACGTAGGCCTGGGCTCCACAACGGTCGCAACGATCAGCGGCGCTGAGGGCAGCGGTGGGGGCGACAGTAGTTGTCACGTCTGACCTCTTCTCTTGAGCAATCGAGTTCTTGAGCAACGGTTCCAGCTTGGGTGGGGGCTCTCGCCTCCACCTGGTGCAACATCCAACCACGAGTCGGTGTTCCCCCGCCGGTGAGTCGGGCGAGTCGTTCCGACATCGGCTTCGATGCAGCTGTGCCGACACCTCGAACGTACCCGGAGTCCGCAACCCATCCACGTCACCGAGAGCGGTGTGGCGCACGACACGCCGAAGCCGTCCGGGGCGGCGTGAGGCAGGTCCGTCGGACGGCGTCGGTAGATTGGCACCGTCGCGCCGGACGGTCCCGGGGCACGTGGACAAGGAGACAGTCATCGACACCGAGTACAACGCCCGCAACCTGCTCGTCCTCGAAGGCCTGGAGGCCGTCCGCAAGCGGCCCGGCATGTACATCGGCTCCACCGACACCCGTGGTCTCATGCACTGCCTGTGGGAGATCATCGACAACGCGGTCGACGAGGCCCTGGGCGGCTTCTGCGACCGGATCGAGGTCGTCCTGCACCCGGACGGTTCGGTCGAGGTCCAGGACAACGGGCGCGGCATCCCGGTCGACACCGAGACCAAGACGGGCCTGAGTGGCGTCGAGGTCGTCTTCACCAAGCTGCACGCGGGTGGCAAGTTCGGCGGTGGATCGTACGTCGCGACCGGTGGCCTGCACGGCGTCGGCGCCTCGGTGGTCAACGCGTTGTCCGAGCGGCTCGACGTCGAGGTCGCCAAGGATGGCGGGCGCTGGGAGATGTCGTTCCGTCGTGGCGCTCCCGGCTCGTTCGCCGGCGACGGCCCCGACGCGACGTTCACGCCCGAGAGCGGCCTGCGCAAGCTCGGTCGGATCAAGAAGACGACCACCGGCACGCGGGTCCGCTACTGGGCCGACCACCAGATCTTCATCAAGGGCGCCGAGTTCTCGTACGACGACCTCGTCGCGCGCGCCCGCCAGACGTCGTTCCTGGTGCCCGGTCTCGAGATCGTCCTCAGCGACGAGCGAGGCGACGTCCCCCAGAAGGAGTCGTTCAAGCACGAGGGCGGCATCACCGAGTTCTGCGAGTTCCTCGCTCCCGACCCTGCGGTCTCCGACGTCCTGCGCCTCTCGGGCAACGGCCACTTCACCGAGACCGTGCCGCTGCTCGACGACCATGGCCACATGACGCCGCAGGACGTCGAGCGCGACCTCGGGGTCGACGTGGCACTGCGGTGGGGGACCGGCTACGAGACCGTGACCCGGTCGTACGTCAACATCATCGCGACGCCGAAGGGCGGCACCCACATCACGGGCTTCGACCGCGCCCTCACCAAGACGTTCAACGACGTGCTGCGCGCCAACCGGCAGCTCAAGGCGGGTGACAAGGACGTCATCAAGGACGACATCCTCGAGGGCCTGACCGCCGTCGTGACCGTCCGGCTGGCGGAGCCTCAGTTCGAGGGGCAGACCAAGGAGGTGCTCGGCACCCCACCGGTCACGCGCATCGTCACGAAGGTCGTGTCCGACCAGCTCAAGGAGTTCCTCACCTCGAACAAGACCGCCCACAAGGCGAAGGCCCGGGCTGTCATGGAGAAGGTCGTCGCGGCGGCCCGGACCCGCGAGATGGCTCGGCAGCAGCGGGAGACGCAGCGACGCAAGAACGCGCTCGAGTCGAGCACGCTGCCCGCCAAGCTGGCCGACTGCCGGAGCAACGACAACGAGCGCAGCGAGCTGTTCATCGTGGAGGGTGACTCTGCGCTCGGTACGGCGAAGGCGGCGCGGTCTGCCGAGTACCAGGCGCTGCTCCCCATCCGCGGCAAGATCCTCAACGTCCAGAAGTCGTCGGTCGCCGACATGCTCAAGAACACCGAGTGCTCGTCGATCATCCAGGTCGTCGGCGCGGGGTCCGGGCGGACGTTCGACGTCGAGCAGGCTCGGTACGGGCGCATCATCTTCATGGCCGACGCCGATGCCGACGGCGCCCACATCCGCTGCCTGCTGGCGACGCTGTTCTTCCGCTACATGCGGCCGTTCGTCGAGGCGGGCCGTGTCTTCTCCGCGGTGCCCCCGCTGCACCGCATCGAGCTGACGAACCCGAAGAAGGGGATGGACAAGTACGTCTACACGTACTCCGACCCCGAGCTCCAGCGGAAGCTCGCCGAGCTGACGAAGAAGGGCATGCGCTGGAAGGACCCGATCCAGCGCTACAAGGGCCTCGGCGAGATGGACGCGAGCCAGCTCAAGGAGACCACGATGGATCCTCGGCATCGGACGTTGCGCCGGCTCACCGTCGATGACGCGGAGGAGGCGAGCGAGGTCTTCGAGCTCTTGATGGGCAACGAGGTCGCGCCGCGCAAGGAGTTCATCGTCCAGGGCGCGTACGAGCTGGATGCCGACCGCATCGACGCGTAGTCGTCCTGCGACGCGTACGTCGCTGGGCGTCAGCCCTCACACGACGTGCTCGAGCAGCCCCGAGTCGACGTCGTAGAGGAACCCGCCCGCCTTGACGTGCGGCGGGATCAACGGGTGCGAGTTGATCTTGTGCACCGACTCGGCGAGCTCGGCGCGCTGGTCGTTGATCGCGCCCAGGAACATCCACGTCGCGTCGGTGCCCGTCGCCTCGCCGATCCGGGCCTGCAGCGCCGACTCCGACGCGCTGGCCATCGCGCAACGCGTGTGCTCGACGACCATCACGCGGTCGACCTTCAGCAGGTTGGCGCCCAGGACGAGCGCGACGAGCACCTGCTCCGTCACCCGCCCGCCGGGGTTGCGCAGGATCTTGGCGTCACCGGGTTCGAGACCCACCATCCGGAGAGGGTCGATCCGGGAGTCCATGCAGGTCACGATCGCGACACCGGCACGCGCGACGCCGTCGAAACCGGCGAGGTCGAAGCTGTCGGAGTAGGCACGGTTCGCGGCGAGCAGATCCGCGAACCCGTCCTTGTCCGAGCCGTGCGTAGCGGAGCCTGGCGTGTCAGGGCCTGGAGTCATGAGGGGAGCCTACGACGCCTCGCCTCGGCGGTCGGCGCGACCTCCCGAGAGGAGCACGAGGGAGGCGACGGCGGCGATCCCGGCGCAGATCGCCGCGCCGGTGAACACGGTGCTGAGCTGGACGATCCCGGCATCGATCAAGGCTCCGTTGTAGGCCTTGCAGGTCGTGTCGGACCCTGGGCAGAGCTCGGACAACGACGGGATGTCCTCGACAGCCGAGTGGTACGCGCTGAGTCCCCACGAGGTCAGTGCCGAGATGCCGACGAGCATCCCGACCATGCGGGCGACGACCACCAGCGCCGACGCGATCCCGTGGGTCGGTGCCGGCGTGGCATCCAGGAGGGCGGCGTTGACCGGTGCGACCGCGAGGCCGAAGCCCAAGCCGGCGAGCGCAAGCACCACGACCGACGAGGGATGGGTGAGAGCGTCGCGCTCCCATCCAGCCATCACGACGAAGCAGCCGCAGGCGAGCGCCATGCCGCTCGCCGCGATCCAGCCCGGCTGGACGCGCCGAGTCGCGTAGCCACCGATGACGGCGCCGATCGGGATCGCGATCAGGAACTCCACCAGGACCAGCGCCGCCGCGAGCTGCGAGTCGCGGTGCTCGGTGAGCCGCGCGAAGAACGGCACGTCGACGAGTGCGGCGATCAACGCCGCGCCGACGAACAGCGACACGACGAGGGCACCCCACGCCGGCCGCGCGCGCAACGTGCCGCTCGGGATGAGTGGAGCCTTGGCCGTGCGTTGGCGGACGACGAAGGCCACGGCGGAACCCGCTGCGATCACCAGCAGCCACGGCGCAGCAGGCGACACCACGCTGCGCTCCGGATCGGCCGACGCGAACGCGACGATCACGCAGCCGAGCACCACCGCGAGCAGCAGTGCGCCGAGCAGGTCGACCGCCCTGGCCGTCGCCGGCCAGGTACGTACGGCGACCAGGGGACGCCGAGCGGTGGCCTCGCGGACGACGAAGGCCGCGATCAGCGCGTAGGTGATCAGCGCGATCGGGGTCGTCCACCGCGACTCGCCGAGCGTCGGGAGGAAGAGCGTGCCGATCTCGACGTCGTCCCGCAGGGCCGCGGGTTGCGCGATCGCCAGCGCGAGCGCTGAGACGGCGAGCACTGCCAGGAGGGCGCCGAGGAGGTCGGGAAGGGATGGCGCCGACGAGCGGGAAGGCGGCGGCGTCGACGAGCGGGAGCGGCGGCCGGATACGGCGATGGCGGCAGCGAGGACCAGGCCGGCCGCGCAGTTGAGCCAGAAGATCGCCCGCCAGTCGGCGACCGCGAGCACTACTGCGCCGTACAGGGGGCCGACGACGCTGCCCAGCTCCTGAACCGCCCCGACGACGCCGAGCGGCACTCCTCGGCGACGTGGCGGCCAGAGGTCGGCGACCAGGGCGAGAGTGGCGGGAACGAGCCCGCCGCCTCCCACGCCTTGCAGGAAGCGTCCGACGACCATGGGCGCGAGGCCGTCGGCCGCAGCCGTGACCACCGACCCGACCGCGAAGAGGACCAGCGAGCCGACCAGGACCGGCCGGCGTCCCCGCAGGTCGGCGATCCGACCGACCAGCGGCAGCACCGCCACGTAGCCCAGGAGGAACCCGGAGACGATCGGCGCCGCCCGCTGGAGCTCGTCGAGCCCGAGCCCCGCGGCCGTCATCATGTCGGGCAGCGCGAGCACGACGACGTACGTGTCCGCTGCCGCGAACGCCACAGCCACGGCGGCAAGGGTGAGGAGGACGCGCGCGGACCGGTCCACCGACGTCGAACCGGGGGAGGGAGAAGCCTGCGTCACGGTGCGGTGATCTCCACGTCGTCGTCCGACGCGGTCACGGCGATCGTGTAGACGACGGCCTCGTCGGAGTCGTAGAACAGCCCGTCGAGCGTCACGTCGCGCAGCACGTCGTCGTCGGTGAGACGGTACGTCGCGTCGAAGGTCGCATCGGCCTGGGCCGTCGGGATCAGAGCACGGACGTCCTCGCCCGAGATCGTGCCGGTGATGGTCGTGAGGACGTCGCGACCGTCCCGGCTCTCGCCGTCGTCCTTGAGATCGTCGGTCTCCTCGAGCAGCGCGGAGATGCCGCCGTCGGCCGTCATCAGTGCCGCCGGGTCGGGGGCGCCGATCGAGGCGGGGTCGAGCGGGAGGAAGTCGGGTGCGAAACCGGTCTTCGCGTAGACGGTGCCGTCGACCGAGATGACGTCGGCCTTCACCGGGACACCCTTGAGCGAGACGGTGACCGCGCCGTCGAAGGCTGGAGCGTGGGTGCCGGTGCCCTTGGCGTCGAGGAGGCCGGTGATGCCGCTCGGCAGCGCCTTCGTCGCGAGGTCGAGCTCGATGCTCGCCGCGTCGTCGAGCACCGTGCGGGCTGCGCTCAGCCGCTCGGCGGGGTCCGCACCGCCACCGTCGTCCTTGCCGCCGTCCTCTCCCGAGCACCCCATGACGGAGAGCGCAAGGGTGGGCAGAAGGACCGCAAGGGTGGCACGCTTCGACATGGCGTCAGCATAGGGGGCACGCCCGGTGCCCCCTGACGAAAGGACTGATCCGATGGACTGGAAGCTTGAGAACGTCGTCCTCGGCGTCACCGACATCGATCGCGCCAAGCAGTTCTACGAAGGCCTGGGGTTCCATCTCGACGTCGACCACCAGCCGAGCGACACGTTCCGCGTCGTGCAGCTGACGCCTCCTGGATCTGGCTGCTCCATCACGTTCGGCATCGGCGTGAACGGCGCGGAGCCCGGAGCGACGAAGGGACTGCACCTCGTCGTCGACGACATCGAGGCCGCCCACGCGCACCTCGAGGCAGCCGGAGTCCCGAACGACGGGATCGTCCACTTCGCGGACGGCCAGATGGTGCCGGGTGCGGATCCGCAGCACCGGGACTTCTGGTCGTACGTCTTCTTCGACGACCCGGACGGGAACTCCTGGGCGGTCCAGGAAGCACACCACCGGAGCGCTGAAGGCTGACCTGACCGTCAGCCGATCTGCGTCGCGACCGGGCTGCCCACCGACAGCAGCGGCTGCGGGGCCGGCGTGCCGGAGCCGTCTCGACGCTCGTCGATCTCGGGCAGTGGTGCGGCGACCCCTCCCGAGCCGGACGCCATCGCGGGACCACGGCCCGCCCACGCGAGCAGGAGACCGTCCTCGCCCTTGAGCAGCCGGTGGCACCGGACGCCGCCTGTTGCTCGTCCCTTCGCCGGATAGGCGGAGAACGGCGTGACCTTGGCCGTGCCCGCCTCGTTGCCAGGCAGCGCGCCCGCGGACCCGGCGACCGTCACGACCTCGGCATCGTCCGCGGCCTCGAACGCGCCGAAGAACCGGACCGACGCACCAGCAGCGAGCTTGATGCCGGCCATGCCGCCGCCCGTACGACCCTGGGGTCGCACGCCGCTCGCCGAGAAGCGCAGGAGCTGGGCGTCGGTGGTGATGAAGCAGAGCTCCTCGTCACCGGTCCTGAGCTCGCGGATGCCCACGACCTCGTCGCCGTCGGCCAGCGCCACGACGTCCCAGGCGTCCTTGCTCGGGAGGTATTCGGGCTTCACCCGCTTGACGACGCCCTGACGGGTGCCGAGTGCGAGACCGGGGGAGTCGGGGTCGAAGGTCGTGAGCGCGAGCGGGTGCTCGCCGACCTCGAGGCTCACCACCTCCACCAACGGCACGCCACCCTGGAGCGACGGGGAGGCCGCCGTCGGCGGCAGGCCGGGGAGGTCGAGCACGTCGAGCTTGACGACGCGACCGGCCGACGTGAGGAGGCCGACCTCGCCGCGCGCGGTCGCCCGCACGGCAGAGGCCACCACGTCGTGCGGGTGTCGTCCGGACTCGATCTCGGGAACCGTGTCGTCGGCGGTCCGCGCCAGGAGGCCGGTGGCGGACAGCAGGACGTAGCAGGGATCGTCGGCCACCTCGAGCGGCACGGCGGCGGTCGCGACCGTCTGGCCGGCGCTCTCGAGCAGCACCGTACGGCGGGGGGTGCCGAACTGCTTGGCGACCTCGCCCAGCTCGTCGGAGACCAGCCCGCGCAGCAGGAGCTCGTCGCCGAGGATCGCCTCGAGCTGCTCGATCGTCGCGCGGAGCTCGTCGGCCTCGCGCTCGAGCTCGATGCGTGACATGCGGGTGAGGCTGCCGAGCGGGATGCGGAGGATGTCCTCGGCCTGCACCTCGGAGAGGTCGAACACCTCGATCAGGCGGTCGTGAGCCTCGGAGCGGTTCTCGCTGGCACGGATGAGCTGGATGACCTCGTCGATGTCGAGGATCGCGACCAGGCGCCCCTCGACGATGTGGAGGCGGTCCATCGCCTTGTCGCGCCGGAACTGGGTGCGGCGCCGGACGACGTCGATGCGATGGCCGAGGAAGACCTCGAGAAGCTCCTTGAGGCCGAGGGTGCGGGGCTGGCCGTCCACGAGGGCCACGTTGTTGATGCCGAAGGACTCCTCCAGCGGCGTCATCTTGTAGAGCTGGGCGAGCACCGCGTCGGGGTTGAAGCCGTTCTTGACCTCGATGACGAGGTTGATGTCGGCCTCGGAGAGGTTCTTGAGGTCCGAGATGCCCGTGAGCTTCTTGGACTGCACCAGCGTCTTGATGCGCTCGATGACCTTCTCGGGACCCACGTTGTAGGGCAGCTCGGTGATCACGATGCCCTTGCGTCGGGTCGTGATGTCCTGGACACGGGCTGCGGCACGCATCATGAACTTGCCGCGACCCGTCGCGTACGCCTCGCGGATGCCGTCGAGCCCGACGATCTTGCCGCCGGTGGGCAGGTCGGGACCCGGGATGAAGCGCATCAGGTCTTCGAGGGAGGCGTCCGGCCGCTTGATGAGGTGCTTCAGCGCCTGGACGACCTCGACGAGGTTGTGCGGCGCCATGTTGGTGGCCATGCCGACGGCGATGCCCGAGGCGCCGTTGACGAGGAGGTTGGGGATCGCCGCGGGGAGCACGACCGGCTCCTGCTCGCGTCCGTCGTAGTTGGGACGGAAGTCGACGGTGTTCTCGTCGATCGACTGCGTCATCGCGAGCGCGGAGTGGTCCATGCGGCACTCGGTGTAGCGCATGGCCGCCGGGCCGTCGTCGGGCGAGCCGAAGTTGCCGTGACCGTCGATGAACGGGAGCCGCAGCGACCACGACTGGACCATGCGGACCAGCGCGTCGTAGATCGCGCCGTCGCCGTGCGGGTGGAGACGACCCATCACCTCGCCCACGACGCGGGCGCTCTTGACGTGACCGCGGTCGGGACGCAGGTTCATCTCGTCCATCGTGTAGAGGATGCGTCGCTGGACCGGCTTCAGTCCGTCGCGAGCATCGGGCAGGGCCCGCGAGTAGATGACCGAGTAGGCGTACTCCAGGAAGCTCGACCGCATCTCCTCACGCACGTCCACGTCGAGGATGTGCTCCTCGATGTCGTCTGGCGGCGGGGCGCTCGGCGTACGGCGGGCCATGCACGTCCTTTCGGGGACTGAGGCTTTCAGGGACTGAGGCTTTCGGGGCAGGATCGGGTCGTTCAGAACATTAGGCCATCACACCGACGCCCTTCGGCTGCGACGCCACGACGGGTGGTGGCAGACGGTAGATTCTGGGTGTGGCCGACGAACCCGCCCAGACCGATGATCACCAGACCGATGAGCGCCCATCCACCGAGCACCAGCCCGACGAGCGCTATCCCGAGCACTGGGAGGCGGACGTGGTTCTCCGCGACGGCGGAGCCGCGCACCTGCGCCCGATCATCCCCGACGACGCCGAAGAGCTCGTGGCCTTCTACTCCCGCGTCTCGGAGCAGTCGAAGTACTACCGGTTCTTCGCGCCGTACCCGACGCTGTCCAGCCGTGACGTCAAGCGCTTCACGGAGGTGGACTACCAGCGCAGGGTCGCCTTCGTGGTGACGATCGGCTCGAGCATCCTGGCCGTCGGACGCTACGACGCGGTCGCGCCCGGCGAGGCGGAGGTCGCGTTCCTCGTGGAGGACGACCAGCAGGGCCGGGGGCTCGCCCAGCTGCTCCTCGAGCACCTGGCGCAGGCCGGTCGCGAGATGGGCATCCACCGCTTCGTCGCCGACGTGCTCCCCGAGAACGTGCGGATGATCCAGGTCTTCCGTGACCAGGGCTACCAGGTCGAGCGCAGCGTCGAGGACGGCGTGATGCGTCTCGTCTTCCCGATCGACCCGACCGAGACCGCGATCGGGGTCATGCAGTCCCGCGAGCACCGAGCCGAGGCAGCCTCGATCGAGCGCTTCTTCAACGCCCGCAGCGTCGCCGTGGTCGGCGCCAGCCGCCGTCAGGACACCATCGGCCAGGGCATGATCCGCAACCTGGTGCTGGGTGACTTCGCCGGCGCGGTGTACGCGGTGAACCCGCAGGCGGAGGCGGTCTCCGGGCTCCCGGCGTACAAGACGGTCCAGGACATCCCCGGCGACGTCGACCTCGCGGTGATCGCCGTGCCGGCCGAGTCGGTCCCCGAGGTCGTGCTCGACTGCGCCGCCAAGGGCGTCCACGGCCTGATCGTCATCTCCTCGGGCTTCGCCGAGATCGGCGACGAGGGGCGTCGCCGTCAGCGTCGCCTGGTCGGGCTCGCCCGGTCGTACGGGCTGCGCCTGGTCGGCCCGAACTGCCTCGGCGTCATCAACACGTCGTCGCAGGTGCGTCTCAACGCGTCGCTGTCCCCGCTGATCCCGCCGCGCGGCCGCGTCGGGTTCTTCTGCCAGTCCGGTGCGCTCGGGCTCGCGATCCTGGAGAACGTGGACAGGCGCGGCCTCGGCCTGTCGACCTTCGTCTCGGCCGGCAACCGTGCCGACGTGTCCGGCAACGACCTCCTCCAGTACTGGGAGGAGGACGACGCGACCGAGGTCGTGCTCCTCTACCTCGAGTCCATCGGCAACCCGCGCAAGTTCTCGCGGATCGCCCGCCGGGTCGGGCGCAAGAAGCCTGTTGTCGCGGTGAAGTCCGGCCGGTCCACCCAGGGCGTGCCGGTCGGTCACGCCGTCCGCAAGACCACCGCCCCGCAGTCGGCGGTCGACGCGATGTTCCACCAGGCCGGCGTGATCCAGGTCGACACGCTCGATGAGATGTTCGACGTCGCGCAGCTGCTCGCCCACCAGCCGCTGCCGCGCGGTCCGCGGGTCGCGGTCGTCGGCAACTCCGACGCGCTGGCGCTGCTGGTCGCCGACGCCGCGACCGCCTCGGGTCTCAAGGTCGCCGACCCGATCGCGTTGGGCGCGAACGCGAGCGCGGACGACTTCGAGAAGGCCCTCGACGCGGCGATCGACAATCCCGACGTGGACGCGATCGTGGCCGTCTTCATCCCGCCGGTGAACACCAAGGGCGCCGACGTCGCCAACGTGCTCGCGGCGGTGGGGGAGCAGTCCGACAAGCCGATCGTGTCGACGTTCCTCGGGTCCGAGGGCGTCCCCGAGCTGCTGAGGGTGCCGGACGTGGAGGGCGCCGCCGGTCGCGGCTCGGTCCCCTCGTACTCGGCGCCGGAGTCGGCCGTACGCGCTCTGGCGCGCGTCGTCAGCTACGCCGAGTGGGCCGGCAGCGAGCAGGGCGAGATCGCGCACTTCGACGACATCGACCGCGAGGCGGCGAGCAGCCTGGTGCGCACCGCGCTGTCGCGGACCCCTGACGGCAGCTGGCTGACCGATGCCGAGGTGCACGAGCTGCTGCGGCTCTACGGCATCGACCTGTGGGACTGGGAGCCGGCTCCGAGCCTCGAGGCGGCGGTCGCCGCCGGTGAGCGGTTCGGCTGGAACGTCGTCCTCAAGGCGACCGCCGACACCGTTCGCGCACGCCCCGACCTGACCCACGTCTGGCGCAACATCTCCGACGCGGACGACATGGCAGAGGCGTGGGCGGCGATGACCGACTACATCGGCCCCGCGGAGCGCGCGATGTTCGTGGTCCAGAAGATGGCCCCACCCGGGGTTCCGATCTCCATCCGCACCGTCGAGGACCCGTTGTTCGGCCCGCTCCTGTCGTTCGCGCTGTCGGGTGCCGCGAGCGATCTCCTGGAGGACCGCGCGTACCGGATCCCTCCCGTCACGGACGTCGACGCCGCGGCGATGGTCCGCGAGCTGAAGTCGGCGCCGCTGCTGTTCGGATACCGGGGCGGCCCGCGCGCCGATCTCGCAGCCGTCGAAGACCTGCTCCAGCGGGTGGCGGCGCTGAAGGACGACCTGCCCGAGGTCTCGGAGCTCAACCTCGAGCCGGTGCTCGCCGGGCACGACGGACACCGCGTCCTCAAGGCCCGCGCACGCGTCGCCCAGCCGATCGACAACCGTCGGGACTGGTACGTGCGCCGGTTGAGCTCGCCGGTCGGTCTCGGCGACACGATGGCCGACGCATGAGGTGGCCCTCTTCTCGGTCGAAGGGACCGCACCTGGGGACGACCGCCCAGGACTATGCGGGGAGTGGGAGACTGGGAGGCATGGCCAACCGACACCCGTCGCCCCAGCGCGCGGAGACCCCCGACCAGGCGCGCGACCGTACGTCGGAGCTCAGCGCCGACATCGAGACCACGGGCTACTACCCGCAGGTCGTCGCGGCGGGGCTCGCCGACGCACTGGCCGACGAGCCGGTTCTCGCCTACGTCCTCCACCACGAGCCGACGTTCGACCGTGACGAGGTGCGCCGCCACATGACGGTGCTGACCCTCACGCCGACGCGCCTCGTCCTCGCGCACACCGACGAGCACCCGGCCGACGACGTGCTGCCCGAGCCGTACACGTCCACGACGACCGAGGCTGTTCCGCTGCGGACCGTCGACTCGGTCGTCGTCACGCGCACGGTCCCTGCGGCGACCGCGGTCGGTGAGGTGACCTCGGAGGACGCCGCCGAGGCGCTGCTGACGATCGGCTGGGGCGCAGTGCGCAGGCTCGACCTGGAGCCCGCGGCGTGCTCCGACCCGAACTGCGAGGCCGACCACGGATACACCGGCTCGGCGACCGCCGACGACTTCTCGCTGCGGGTCAGCGCCGCCGCCGACGGCGGCGGTGCGGTGCAGCGGCTGCTGGGGTTCGCCCGTGAGCTCTCTGCTGTGACGAGCCGTCCGCGGTGACCGCGGCCGACATCGCGCAGTCGACGGTCGACTACCACGGACGCAGCCTCACGTCTCTGCTCCCGAGCATCGCCGCGGCCATGGGCGTGCCGAGCTGGACCGACGTGCTGGGTCTGCCGCCTGCCGACCGCTACGTCGTGGTGCTCGTCGACGGTCTCGGGCACGACCTGCTCGCCGAGCACGCCGACGCCGCGCCCTACCTCGCCTCGCTGCTGCACCGCGAGCCGCTGCGCTCCGGGCTGCCGTCGACCACGGCCACGAGCCTCACCTCCCTCGGCACCGGTCTGCCTCCCGGTCGCCACGGCATCGTCGGCTACACGAGCCGGATCCCGGGCACCGACCGGGTCATGAACTCGCTCCGCTGGGATCCCGAGGTCGACCCCGCCCAGTGGCAGCCTCACCCGACGATGTTCGAGCGGATCGACGCCGCCGGCATCCCCACGTCCACGGTCAACAAGGCGGAGTTCGAGGGGACGGGCCTGACCGTCTGCAGCCAGAGCGGCGTGCCGTTCCACCCGTTCGTCTCCGTCTACGAGCGCCTCGACGTGGTCGTCGAGGCGTCCGAGGCGACGCCCCGGTCGCTCGTCTACACGTACGAGTCGACGCTGGACCACACCGGTCACGAGAAGGGCTCCACCTCGCCCGAGTGGCGTGACCGCCTGCGTGGCATCGACCACGACCTGGCCGACCTGCGCGACGCGCTCGGTCCGGGGACGGCTCTTGTCGTCACCGCAGACCACGGCATGCTCGACCTGCCGCGGGCGGGTCGCTTCGACGTGGAGGCCGAGCCCGGCCTGCTCACCGACGTCACCGTCTTCGCAGGCGAGGCGCGGTTCCGTCACCTCTACACCCGCTCGGGTGCGGAGGAGGAGGTCGCCGCGCGCTGGCGCGACAGGGTTGCCGACCAGGCCCTGGTGCTGACACGCGACGAGGCGGAGGCGGCTGGCTGGTTCGGTCCGATCGACGACCGCGTACGCCCTCGGATCGGCGACGTCGTCGTGGCCGCGCTCGGTGACTTCGGGGTCTTCTCGTCGCGGCACTTCGCGATCGAGCTCCAGATGGCAGGGTTCCACGGTTCGGTCACCCCGGCCGAGATGCGGGTGCCGCTCCTCGTCGACCTGTGACGCGGCGGACAATGTAGGCGCACCGGAGCCGCGGGCTCGTCTAGCGTGCCGATATGGCGCGTCATGGCGACACTGCCCGACCTCTGCTCCTCGCGGTCGACCGGGATCCCGACTCCCTCGAGCGCATCGAGGAGGAGCTGGGTCGTGCCTTCGGCTCGGACTACCGGGTCCGTGGCGAGCTGACCTCGGCCGACGCCGTACGCGTCCTGGAGCAGGCGCACGACCGTTCGGCCCCGGTCGCCGTGGTGCTCGTCGACCACGGCCTCGACCCCGAGGACCGCGTCGACGTCCTCTCGACCGCGCGCACCCTCCACCCGGACGCTCGCCGCGCGATGCTCGTCGAGTGGGGTTCCTGGGCGAGCCGCTCGGTGGCTCGGAGCATCCTGTCGGCGGTCGCTGTCGGTGACGTCAGCTACTACGTGCTGAAGCCGTGGACGAGCCGCGACGAGCTGTTCCACCGTACGGTCGCCGAGTTCGTGCAGGAGTGGTCGCGAAACGACGCGAGCACGATGCGCGAGGTCGTCGTGGTGGCGGGCCGCAGCTCGGCGCGAGCCGCCCAGGTGCGCAGCATGCTGCTGCGCAACGGCGTGCCCCACGCGTTCCGCGAACGCGGCACCGCGCTGGCCGACGGCGTCGAGGGAGTCGTCCGCGACGGCGGCCACGATCTGGACGGCGTCGACGTCCTCGTGTGGATGCCCGCGATCGGGGGCACGGTCCTCCTGGACCCGAGCGACGTGGAGATCGCCGAGGCGTGGGGCGTACGGACGACGCTCGAGGGTGACCGGGACTTCGACCTCGTGGTCGTCGGCGCCGGTCCGGGGGGCCTGGCGGCAGCGGTGTACGGGTCGTCCGAAGGACTGCGCACCCTCGTCGTCGAGCGGGAGGCGATCGGCGGCCAGGCGGGGTCCAGCTCGCTGATCCGCAACTACCTGGGCTTCTCGCGAGGCATCAGCGGGGCGGAGCTCGCTCAGCGCGCCTACCAGCAGGCGTGGGTGTTCGGGGCCCACGTGCTGTTCATGCGGGAGGTCGTCGCCCTGCGACGCCGGGACACGGGCGGCTTCGAGGTCGAGGTCAGCGGCGTGGGCACCGTGACGGCCCGTGCCGTCGTCCTCGCGTCCGGCGTCTCGTACCGCAGGATGGGCGTCCCCGCCCTGGAGGCCTTCAGCGGGTCGGGTGTGTTCTACGGTGCCAGCGTCTCGGAGGCGCACGCGATGACCGGGCGACGCGCTGTCGTCGTCGGAGGCGGCAACTCCGCGGGCCAGGCAGTCCTCCACCTGGCTCGCTACTGCGCCCACGTCACGCTGTCGATCCGCTCGGAAACGATCGAGGCCGGCATGTCGAAGTACCTCGTCGACGCCATCGCCGCGACCGACAACATCACCGTGCGGACCGGGACCGAGGTGGTCGGCGGCGGTGGTGAGGGCTGGCTCGAGAACGTCGTCGTCCGGGACCGGACCACCGGTCTCGAGGACGTCGAGCGGGCCGACGGGCTCTTCGCGATGATCGGCGCCCAGCCGAGGACCGACTGGCTCCCGGACGCGGTGGTGCGGGACCCGCGGGGCTTCGTGCTCGCCGGGGCCGATGCCGCGATCGTCGGCACCTGGTCGCGCGCGCGTCCGCCGCGGCCGTACGAGACGACCCTGCCGGGCGTGTTCGCGGTCGGTGACCTGCGGGCTGGCTCGGTCAAGCGCGTCGCCTCGGCGGTCGGCGAGGGGTCGGTCGTCGTCTCGCAGGTCCACGAGTGCCTGGCCGAGGGCGATGTCTGAGCGCCGGGCGGTCCACGGCGGCACGCCGTCGTCCCAGCGTGCCGGCCTCGCCGCGGTCACGGTGTGTCTCGCGCTGCCGCTGCTCGGGCTCGGCCTGCTGCTGTGGCGCCCGGAGATCGACATCGTCTGGGAGGACCATCCCGCTCATTTCTGGATCGTCCTCGCCGCGGCCGCGACCAGCGCCGTCCTCGCATCCGTGATGGGGACGGCGGCCCAGCGTCGCGGCGACGCTCGCGTCCTGCTCGCCGCGTACGCGTTCCTCGTGACCGCTGCGTTCCTCGGGCTGCACGCGCTGGCGACGCCGAAGGTGCTGCTGGACACACCCAACGCCGGTTTCGTCCTCGCGACGCCGGCCGGCCTGGCTCTGGGCGCGGTCTTCGCGGTGTGGTCCGGGAGCAACCTGAGCGGGGAGCGCGACGTCGCGGTCGTACGCCGTGCGCCGCTGCTGCGCGGCGTGATCGTGGCCCTGGCGCTCGGGTGGGCCGTCCTGTCGCTCGCCCAGATCTGGCCGTTCGACACCGGTGCGGTGCCCGAGCAGGTCGACGGCCTGCTGACGGCGTTCGCCGGTGCGGCGATCGTCGGGTACGCGGTAGCAGCTTGGCGCTACCTCGGCATCTGGCGAGAGCGCCGCTCTGCGCTGCCGCTCGCTGTCGCGTCGGCGTTCGTGCTGCTCGCCGAGGCCTCGGTCGCGGTCGCCTTCTCGCGCAGCTGGCACCTGTCGTGGTGGGAGTGGCACCTCCTGATGCTGGCCGCCGTCGTGCTCGTCGCCGTCACCGCCCGCGCGCAGTGGCACGAGGAACGCTTCGCGGGCCTCTACCTGGACGACACGACGGAGGGGGAGCGCGACATGAGCATCCTGTTCGCGGACCTCCAGGGCTTCACCACGTTCTCGGAGGCGCACGAGCCGCGCGAGGTCACGCAGATGCTCAACGTGTTCTTCGAGGTCGCCGTGCCGGCGGTGGCGGGACGGTACGGCGGCGACGTGGACCGGATCATCGGCGACGCGCTCATGGTCACCTTCAACCGCCGAGGTGACCAGCCGGACCACGCGCGTCGGGCGGCCCTCGCCGGTCTCGCGCTCCAGGAGGCGACCGCGTCCGTGCTCGAGGAGCACCCGGACTGGCCCCGGTTCAGGGTCGGGATCAGCTCCGGTCCGGTGTCGGTGAGCGTGCTCGGCACCGCGGGCGGGCGGACCCACACGGTCATCGGCGACACCGTCAACACCGCCAGCCGGATCGAGGGAAAGGCGCCGGCGGGCGGGGTCGCCGTCAGTGCGGCGACCTTGGCGCTGCTGCCGGACGCGCAGTCGGAGCCGCTCGGGTTCCTCGAGCTGAAGGGCAAGGCGCAGCCCGTCGAGGTGTTCCGGATCGTCGGCCTCGACGCCGCGCCGCGCTAGCCGCCGAAGGGCAGCGGGTCGTTCAGGGTCGTCACTGCACGGGCGCGGGCTGTCGTCATCCGGCGGCGGTGGTGCTGGCGGCAGAGCACCTCGTACCCGACGTTCGGCGTCGGGAACCCGGGCTCGTCCACGTCTCCGACGACGATCTGGTCGCCCTCCGTGACCATGACGCCGTTCTCGGTGCGGGCGTTGTGGGTCGCGCGCTTGCCGCACCAGCACAGCGCCTCGACCTGGAGCGGCTGGATGCGGTCGGCGAGCTCGACGAGGCGGGCAGACCCCTCGAACAACCGCGTGCGGAAGTCGGTGAGGATCCCGAACGCGAAGACGTCGATCTGCAGCTCGTCGGCGATCCGGGCCAGCGCCTCGACCTGTTCCTTGGTGTAGAACTGGGCCTCGTCGGCGATCACGTAGTCGATCCGCCCGCCGGCGGTGAGCGAGCTGACGACGTACTCCCAGAAGTCGAACGCCGGGTCGACCTCGATCGCCTCGGTGGAGAGGCCGAGACGGCTGGAGAGGCGTCCGTCGCCGGCCCGGTCGCGGCTCGTGAAGATTCGCCCGACACGCCCGCGCGCGGCGTGGTTGTGGTTCGTCTGGAGGGCCAGCGTCGACTTGCCGCTGTCCATGGTCCCGGTGAAGAAGAGCAGGCTCGCCACGAGGCATGAGGCTACCGTGTCGGCATGGCGGCGGATCCCGTGGTGACGGTCGGAGACTTGGCGCTCATGCTCGCGGCGCAGGACGTGGTCGTCCTCGACGTCCGGTACGCCCTGGGTGGCGCGCCCGGACGCGAGGAGTACGACGCCGGCCACGTGCCGGGAGCGGCGTACGTGGACATGGACACCGAGCTGGCTGACCCGCCTGGCGACGGCACCCGGGGTCGGCACCCGCTGCCCGATCCGGCGCGGTTCGCGGCGGCGATGCGAGTCCACGGCGTACGGGGTGGGACTCCAGTGGTCGTGTACGACGCCGCGGACGGGACGTCGGCCGCCCGGGCGTGGTGGCTGCTGACGTACCACGGCCACCCCGACGTACGGCTGCTCGACGGTGGGTACGCGGCCTGGGTCGCCGCGGGGGAGCCGACGTCGTCCGACCCGCCGTCCCCCGAGCCGGGGGACTTCGTCGCGGAGCCCGGGCACCTGCCGCTGGTCGATGCTGCGGGTGCGGCACGGGTGGCACGGGAGGGCGTGCTGCTCGACGCGCGGGTCGCCGAGCGCTATCGCGGGGAGGTGGAGCCGATCGACCCGGTCGCCGGGCACGTCCCGGGTGCGGTGAGCGCGCCGACCTTCGCCAACGTCGACGCCGACGGCCGCTGGCGGGCGGGCGGCGAGCTCGCCGACCGCTTCGCCGGGCTCGGCGCCGTCGCCGGTGTCGAGGTGGCCGCGTACTGCGGCTCCGGGGTGACGGCGGCCCACGAGGTGCTGGCACTGCGCCGCGCCGGTGTGGACGCGGCGCTGTACGCCGGCTCGTGGAGCGAGTGGGTGAGCGACCCCGATCGGCCGGTCGCGACCGGCGTGGAGTCTGTCTGAGCGGTGGGGCACGATGGAGCCATGTCTCGAGTCCGAGCACCCCTCGTAGGCCGCGCAGCCGAGCTCGGGGCGCTCGAGGCGGCGCTCGCCGAGGTGCGCGCGGGTGCGTCGCGGACGTTCGTCGTGGCCGGCGAGGCGGGCATCGGCAAGAGCCGCCTCGTCGACGAGCTCACGCTGTCGGTTCGCGACGACGGCGCCACCCTCGTGGTCAGGGGCACGTGCGCGGGCTCCAGCTCGGGTCCGATCCCGTACGCGGCGCTCGAGGGCGTGCTCCGCGACGTCGTGGGTGCCCTGGGGGTCGACGAGACGCTCGCTGCCGCCGGGCCGGGAGCCGACGCGCTCGGGCTGATCGCGCCACGCCTCATCGACGTGCGCCCGGACGTCATGCCCGGGCGCCTGCCGGAGGTCGTCGCCGGGCTCCTCGTCGAGGTCGCGCGGAGCCGCCCGCTCGTCGTGGTCGTCGAGGACCTGCACTGGTCGGACGACACCACCCGGGCCACGGTCGACCGACTTGCCCGTGTCGCCGGCGACACGTCGATGCTCCTCGTCGTCACCTACCGCAGCGACGACGTCGGCCGTGGCCACCCGTTGCGGGGCGTGATCGCCGAGCTGGAGCGGTCGAGGGTGGTCACCCGGATCGACCTCCGACGGCTCGACCGCGCCGAGGTGGCGCAGCTCGCCTCCGCGCTGCTCGACACCGACGAGCTGGGGCCGGGCCTCGCCGACCTGATCGAGCGCAGCGACGGGGTTCCCTTCTACGTCGAGGAGCTGCTGGGGTCCTTGGGCTCGTCGCTGCCCGAGTCGCTGCGCGACCTGTTGCTGCTCCGCTACCGGCGTCTGTCGCCGACCGCGCAGGAGTTCTGCCGGTGGGTGGCCGCCGCAGGGCTGCGCGCGCCGTACGACCTGCTGGCCGACGCCCTCGGCGCCGACACCCTCACCGACACCGAAGCCGCTGCCCGCGAGGCCGTGGAGGCGGCGGTGCTCGTCGGTGACGGCGACGCGTACGCGTTCAGGCACGCGCTGGTCCAGGAGGCGGTCTACACCGAGCTGCTGCCCGGGGAGCGGCGGCGGCTGCACTCCGACTACGCGGCGGCGCTCGCGACCTTGCCGTCGACGGTGTCGCGGCTGTCGGAGATCGCCGACCACTGGTGGAAGGCCCGGGTGCTCGACCGGGCGCTGGCGACCGCCGTCACGGCGTTCGGAGCGGCGGACGCCGCCGGATCACGGACGACGGCGGCTTCCTTGGGCGAGCGCGCCCTGGAGCTCTGGGAGATGGTGCCCGACGCCTCGGACGTCGCAGGGCTCTCTCACCACGGTCTGCTGATCCGCGTCGCCGACGCGGTGGCGGCGACCACCCGGCTCGACCGTGCGGTGGCGCTCAGCCGGCAGGCGCTCGACGAGTGGCCTGAAGACGACCGGTACGGCCTCGCCCTCGCGCTCGACGACGCGGCGGTGATCATGGCGCAGTCCGGCAGCGAGGAGGGGCGCGTCCTGCTCGAGCGAGGGCTGGCGCTCGTGCCACCAGGCACGCGTGACGACGTACGGGTGGCGCTCCTGGTCTCCAAGGCGCGCGACGCGATGCTCGACGGACGTGCCTCCGAGTCCGTCGCATACGCCACCGAGTGCTATGACACGGCGATCGCCGTCGGCGCGATGCCCCAGGCGTCGCTCGCTCTCAACATGCGTGGGGTGAGCCGGGTCGTGGACAAGGGCGACGAAGGCGGCTTCGACGACCTCGAGCTCGCTCGCCAGCTTGCCGGAGACGTCTGGATGCCGCTCGGGCGCTACTTCACCAACACCTCTCACGCCTACCTGGTCCGGGGCCAGTACGCGCGCGCGTTCGCGCTGGCCGAGGAGGGCGCGCGCCGGTCGCACGCGCTCGGCGCCGGGTGGAGCAGCGCCGCGATGCTCGAGGGCAACATGGCGGAGTGCATGATCGCGCTCGGCCAGTGGGACCGGGCGCAGGCCTGGTACGAGCAGTCCGTCCCGCTCGTGTCGTCGAGTGCCTTCGCCGTCTACCTGCGGGAGCGGTGGGCGTGGCTGCTGATGTGGCGCGGCGACGTCGACGCGGCCGAGACGCTCGTGCGGTCGAGCGAGGCCGAGTGGGCTCGCGTCGGTCGGCTCGAGGCGCAGGTCCGGACCCGCGTCGCAGAGACGATGGCCCATCTCGCGCTGCTGCGCGACGACCCGGAGCTAGCACTGCAGCTCATCACCGACGTGGTCCTCGCACCCGATCGCCCGCGCGACTCCGCGTACGACCCGTCGATGCTCGCGGTCGCGGCGCGGGCTGTGGCGATGCTCCGCCGTTCCCCGGGAGCGGAGGGGCCGGACATCTCCCCGTACCGTGCCCTCCTCGCCAAGTGCACGCACACGAGCAGGTTCGAGCTCTGGGCGGCAGTGTTCGCCGCGGAACTGGGCGAGGCACCCTGGTCGGTGGTCGTCGATCTCGACGGGGGCCCGGCGCACGTCCGCCCTTACGCGTTGCTGCGCGACGGAGAGGCGCTCCTCGCTGACGGTGACCGTGCGGCGGCGCGCGATCGGCTCGCGGAAGCGGTCGAGGCGGCACGCGCCATCGGCTGCGGGCTCGTCGCCGACCAGGCCGAGGCGACGCTGTCGTCGGTCGGCCTTCGGGCACCGCGACGGGGCGACGGCGACGAGCTCACCGACCGCGAGCGCCAGGTCCTCGAGCTGGTGGCGGACGGCCTCACCAACGGGCAGATCGCCGAGCGACTCTTCATCAGCCCCAAGACCGCATCCGTGCACGTGTCGGCGATCCTGCGGAAGCTCGGAGTGGCGAGCCGTACGGAGGCGGCAGTGAAGGCGCGTTCGGTGAGCGGCGCTTAGCTGGTCAGGGCGTTCGATCCGGGCGAGGGGTGCCACGTCGTCACGGGCGGCTCGGATCCCCACTTCCGGAGACGCGCGCGGGGATACGCCGTCCCGTGCTGAGGGTCGACCGCCATAACCCAGCCACCGTCTCGGATCTCCCCGCGCAGGTCGAGCGTGCCGCCGACGTACGGGACGCAGTCGTTCGGAAGGGTGGCATCCCAGCTGTACTCGCTGTCGCCCACTCGGATGCGGAGGGTGACGCGCTGGTCGCTGCCCTTGCGGCTGCGCATGAGCGTCACCACTTCGGCCTCGGCACGGTCGCGAGGGCGACGCAGGGTGCGGTAGGCGCGCAGGGGGATCGGGGCGCCCAGCCCGAGGAGGATACGCAGAAGGAGAATGGGGAGGACTGCGAGCGGACCGAGCTCGAACAAGACATAGCGAGCGCGATCGAGAAGCGAAGCCTGGGCGTCGTCGACGCTGGCCGCCCACGTCGGCTCGTCCGGGTCGACCGCGACTTCGAGGCGCTCTCCCGCGTCCGGGCCTCCGAAGAAGATCGAGAGGAATCCCGCGTCGAGTCTCCACACCCGGGCGTACGACCCGTCGGGCAGTTGGGCCACGACATCGCCCCAGACGTCGATCGACTCCGGTAGTTCCTCGGGGTCGACGACCACTGCTTCGACGTGGGGCTGCGAGCTCACGACGTCGCTGGCGCGCGCGAGGGTGTGCGCGCCACCATATGGGTTGACCATGGACACGGCGGCGGCGACAGCTGCGGCACCCGCGGACACCAGGACAGCCGTGGCGATGCCTGCCAGACGGGTCCGAAGCGCGCCGCGGATCGCAGCGTCAGTGGCCTCCACGCTCGGCCTCCCACTTCTTGACGACCGTCTTCGGAGCCTGCGATCGCCAGGCGTCCTCGATCACCTCGGCGAGCTCCCCGCGGGTCAGGGTGCCGAGGTGGGCGAGGCGCAGCAGGACCGCGTTGTAGCCGTCGAAGTGCGGGGTCGTGAACCACGGGCCGTCACCCTGGACGAGGGCGAGCTTGTCGCCTTCGTCGGGCACCCGGAAGACGAGGACGTCGGTGAGCCGCTGGCCGGTCTCGGCATCGACCGCGTCGGGGCGTGGGGAGCGGTAGCCGACGAAGAACTTCTTGCTCACCTGGTACGACGGCAGGCCGCCCCAGCCGGGGACCTTGACCGTACGAGGCAGGGCGAGCGCGATCTCGTCGATGTCGGACTCGCGTGCCTTCCGCGACCGTGCCATCTGGGCCTCCTCGCGCCTGTTCGCCGGTTCCTCAGCCCGCGGAGCGTACGGCGTCGGTCGACGCGGTGTCGTCGGACAGGCGAGTCACTTCGGCAAGTTTCGCGCGGCGGACCGCCTCGTACGCGGTGGCCGCCATGGTCGCGAGCAGCAGGACCTCGCCGAGGTTCGTGATGATCGCGTTCGAGGCGGCGGCGGCCGCGACGACGAACATCTGCGCAGCACCGGCGAGCACCCACGGCCACCGGGCGTGCCGGGCCATCAGGACGCCGATGACGAGGAGCGCGACGATCGTGGCGATCTCGGGGAACGGCGGCGCCCCGTCCAGGTGCTTGTAGCTGAGGACACCGTCCTTCGTCACAGGCGTCAGGTGCATCGCGACCTCGCCGGACAGCGCCAGGGCGATGATCGCGACGGTGACCACCGACCAGAACCACAGACTGGCTCGTCCACGGAAGCCGGGGACGTCCCACCGGTGGGCGACGCGCGCCGCGAACACCACAAGCAGCGGGGTGAAGAGTGCGTGGAGAAGGTACCGGGGGTAGGAGGCGAGCTCGAGGCTGCGACTCTCGCCCCACGAGCTGCCGAACGTCAGCATGAGGTTGTCGTAGGTCAGCCCGACCGTGACGAGAAGCGGCAGCACGCCGACCAGGACGCCGACCGAGCGGCCTCGCCGGATCACCACGACGAGCACGACGGCGATCGCCACCGACGCCAACGTGTAGGCGAGCAGTGCCCAGTTGTGGGGCTGCATGACCATGGCTCACTCCGAGGGCGGGGACGGGACGGATGCACTGTAGGCGCCGGGACGCGGCTGCGTACACGATATAGGGCACCTTGTTGCCGGATCGTGTCTGCGCGCTCACCCGCGGCTAGCGAAGTGCGCGGACCGCGTCGATCGTGTCGGCCTCGGCCGGCGTCTTGTCGTCGCGGTAGCGCAGCACGCGCGCGAACCGCAGGGCCACACCGCCCGGGTAGCGCGGCGACCGCTGCACCCCGTCGAACG
The DNA here is from genome assembly GCF_041320275.1 of Mumia sp. Pv4-285. Lineage (NCBI taxonomy): Bacteria > Bacillati > Actinomycetota > Actinomycetes > Propionibacteriales > Nocardioidaceae > Mumia > Mumia qirimensis. Next base: position 2,014,071 of record NZ_CP162023.1, read on the forward strand.
CGATCTCGACGACCTGCTCGGGTCGAAGGGGGACGACGTGACCGTCTGCCGGTCCGCTGGCGAGCTCGCGGAACCGCTCCGTCTGCCACGCGAGCATCTCGTCGGTCATGCCCTTGAACGTCTTGCCGAGCATCACGAACCCACCCTCGGGGTCACGTGCACCCAGGTGGATGTTGCTCAGCCACCCCTTGCGGCGCCCCGACCCCCACTCCACGGCAAGCACCACCAGGTCGAGGGTGTGCCGGGGCTTGACCTTCACCCAGGCCGCTCCGCGCCGGCCCGCGTCGTACGGGGCGTCGAGGGACTTCACGACCACGCCCTCGTATCCGGACGAGACGGCGTCGGCGAAGAACCGCTGTGCCTCCTCGGGATCGGCGGTCCGCAGGCGAGGGACGCCGAGGCTCGGCGCGATGCGGCCGAGGACCTCGAGGCGCTCACGCAGCGGGCGGTCGAGGAGGTCGTCGCCGTCCGCGTGGAGGACGTCGAAGAACACCGGCGACAGGACTCGTACGTCGTCCCCCGACCGCAGGTCGGGCGCCGTGTCGCGCGGGTGGGTCGCACCGAGCGAGGCGATGTCCTGGAACGGAGCCGGACGCCCGTCGCGCTCGATCACCAGCGCCTCGCCGTCGAGGACGACCGGGTCGACAGCGAGCTCTCGGACGGTCGCGACGATCTGGGGGACGCGTTCGGTGATGTCGTCGAGGCTGCGGGTGAAGACCCGGACGTCGTCACCGACGCGGTGGACCTGGATGCGGATGCCGTCGAGCTTGGTGTCGACCGACGCGGTCGTGCCGGGGCCGATCTTGTCGAGCGCCGCGGCGAGGTCGGGCGCCGACGACGCCAGCATCGGGCGTACGGCGCGTCCTGGGGAGAGCACCGCGATCACAGCGACGGCGTCGCGACCGCCCGTCATCGCGGCGAGCGCCACCGGGGGAGTCGCACCCTGGAGCATCGCCGCGCGACGCACCTCGGCCGCGGGGACGTCGGAGGCTTCGGCGAGCGCGTCGAGGACGATCGAGTCGAGGGCACCCTGGCGCACGTCGCCGGAGACCAGGCCGGCGAGGAACCGCTGCTCGTCGGCCGTCGCCGCGCCGAACAACGCGGTCGCCGCGGCCGCCCGCTCGCCCTGAGACCCGGGGCCCGACATCGCCGCCATCGACGCGAAGGTGGCATCGACCTCGCCCACGGTCAGGCTCGGCTCAGAACCTGGTGACGGCATGTCGCGCAACGACGCCCACCCCAGGCCCGTACGGCGCTGGCGAAGCTCGCCGGCGAGATAGGTGATCACGACCTCCAGGTCGCCCAGGTCCGTACGGCGCAGCAGGCCTGCGATCGCGGATCGTTTGGCCAGGCGCGATCGCGTGCCGGCAACGGTCCGCGAGGTGGCGACGACGTCGGCGAGGAGCACGGAACCCATTCTGCTGCGCCGCACTGACACGGGCAGGCCGACGCCGCGGCGCGTGCGGGCAGCGGCCGGCGACCCACGCGAGAAGCGGTGAGCCTGGTCCCACGGGCGGCGCTCGTCGTGGGACCACACTCACCGCCGACGCGCCGGTCGGGGGACGATCGCGCTTCCCCGGGATGACAGAATCGAGCACGTGAGCCCCGACCCCACGACGAGCCTGCCCACCCGCACCGACGTCCTCGTCGTCGGTGCCGGTCCTGCGGGCTCCGCCGCCGCTGCGTGGGCCGCCCGCCACGGGCTCGACGTCGTCATCGCCGACGCGGCCCGGTTTCCCCGCGACAAGACGTGCGGCGACGGCCTGACGCCCCGCGCGATCACCGAGCTCGACCGGCTCGGTCTCGGCCCGTGGGTGCGTCGTCACGGCACCAACCGCGGTCTGCGCGCGGCAGGGTTCGGCCAGACCCTCCTCCTCCCGTGGCCCGGTGGCTCGCTGCCCGACCACGGTTCTGCGGTGCCACGCACGGAGCTCGACGCCCACATCCGTACGGCCTCCCTCGACGCCGGCGCGACGCCTCTCGACGCGGCGCGAGCCGTCGACGTCGTCCGGGACGGCGAGCGGGTGACCGAGGTCGTGTTCAAGACCGCTCAGGGCCTGCACCACGTGGCATGCGACCGCCTCGTCGTCGCCGACGGCGTGCGTTCACCCCTGGGGCGCGTGCTCGGTCGCGAGTGGCACCGGGACACGGCCTACGGCGTGGCGGGCCGGTCGTACGTCAAGTCCGCCCGCAGCGACGACCCCTGGATCTCCAGCCACCTCGAGCTGCGCGACGAGCAGGACGCCCTGCTGAGCGGGTACGGCTGGATCTTTCCGCTGGCCGACGGCGAGGTGAACCTCGGCGTGGGCACGCTCGCCACCTCGAAGCGCCCCGCGAACGTGCAGCTGCGCCCGTTGATGGAGCACTACGCCAGCCTGCGCCGTACGGAGTGGGAGCTCGCCGACGAGCTGCGCGCCCCCACGTCGGCGCTGCTGCCGATGGGTGGGGCAGTGTCGGGCGTCGCCGGCCCCAACTGGGCGCTGATCGGCGACGCGGCAGGCTGCGTGAACCCGCTGAACGGCGAGGGCATCGACTACGGTCTCGAGACCGGCCGGCTCGTCGCCGAGGAGCTCGCCTCCGGTGCCGTTCTCGGCACCGCCTGGCCCGCGGTCCTCCGCGAGCACTACGGCGAGGCGTTCTCCATCGCGCGCCGGCTCGCCGGGCTGCTGACCGTGCCGGGCGTCGTGACGTACGGCGGACCCGTCGGCATGCGCTCGTACGCGCTCATGACGGTCGCACTGCGCCTGATGGGCAACCTGGTGACCGACGAGGACCGTGACGCTGTCGCCCGTCTGTGGCGCTGGGCCGGCCGGATGTCGCTGCGACTCGACCAGCGCAGGCCGTTCGCATGAGCGGCGCGACCGGAGAGGTCGTGACGGAGACGAAGGTCCGCTACGCCTCCCGCGGATCGACGCACTTCGACGTCATCCTCGCGGCCTTCTGCGTCGTGCTGGTCGTCTCCAACATCGTCGCCACGAAGGGCATCGAGCTCGGGTCGGGCAGCTGGTCGATCGGCAGCCTGCAGGTGTGGCCGGTCATCACCGACGGCGGTGCGCTCCTGTTTCCGCTGGCCTACATCCTGGGCGACGTGATCTCCGAGGTGTACGGCTTCCGGGCCGCGCGCCGTGCGATCGTGACCGGCTTCGCGATGGCGTTGCTCGCGGCGGTGACGTTCTGGGTCGTCCAGCAGGCGCCCGGGGCGTCGTTCTACGAGAACCAGGCGGCGTACGAGGCGGTGCTGGGCTTCGTGCCGCAGATCGTGCTGGCGAGCCTCGCCGGCTACGTCGTCGGACAGCTGCTCAACAGTGTCGTGCTGGTGCGGATGAAGGCGCGTACGGCCGAGCGCGGCCTCTTCGCGCGGCTCATCACGTCGACCGGCGTCGGGGAGCTCGCGGACACGCTCATCTTCTGCGCGATCGCCGCCTCCGTCATCGGGATCACGACGATGGGGCAGTTCTGGAACTACGCGATCGTCGGCTTCGTCTACAAGGTCGGCGTCGAGCTCGTGGTGATGCCGTTGACGATGCTCGTGATCCGCTGGCTGAAGTCCCGCGAACCCACGTACTGAGGAGACACGGCCTGAGGAGTGAGAAGGGCGGTCGTCACGCCCGCGACGCGTAGTAGCGCCCGAGGAACTCTGCCTTGAGCTCCGCGTAGGTCCCGTCGGAGATCGAGGCGCGGATCCGGTCCACGAGCCGCACGATGAACCGCTCGTTGTGGATCGTCACCAGGGTGCCCGCGTTGTACTCCTTGGCCTTGAACAGGTGGTGCAGGTACGCCTCGGTGTAGTGCGTGCACGTGTAGCAGTCGCACTCCTCGTCGATCGGCGCGAAGCTGCGACGGGACGCCGCCACCGCCAGGTTGCGCTGCCCGTCGTAGGTGTAGACGCGCGACGACCGCGCCACCCGGGACGGGCTCACGCAGTCGAACGTGTCGGCGCCGCTCTCCACCCCGGCGAACAGGTCGTCCGGCTCGCCGATGCCGAGCAGGTGGCGCGGCTTGTCCTCGGGGAGCTCCTCGCACACCCAGCCGACGATCGTGCCGAGCAGCTCCTTGTCGAGCGCCCCGCCGATGCCGAACCCGTCGAACCCCAGCTCCACGAGCCCGCGCGCCGACTGCCGCCTTAGGTCCTCGTACTGCGCGCCCTGGACGACGCCGAACAGCGCCTGGTACGGCTTGTCCGCCCGCGCGGCGGTGAGCAGCTCGTGCTCGGCGACGCAGCGTGCGGCCCACGCCTGGGTGCGGTCGACCGACCGCTCCTGGTAGTCGCGGGTGTTCATCAACGTCGTGCACTCGTCGAACGCGAAGATGATGTCCGCGCCGAGCTGGTGCTGGATCCGCATCGACACCTCGGGCGTGAAGCGGTGCTTGGAGCCGTCGAGGTGGCTCTTGAACGTCACGCCCTCGTCGTCGATGTGCGCGAGGCGCTCCTTGCCCTCGGCGATGACGTCGTCGGACTTGCGTCCGGTGGTGTCCATCGCCAGCACCTTGCGGAACCCGGCGCCGAGCGACAGCACCTGGAATCCGCCCGAGTCGGTGAAGGTCGGCCCCGGCCAGTTCATGAACGCCCCGAGACCACCCGCTTCGTCGACGATGTCGGATCCGGGCTGCAGGTAGAGGTGGTAGGCGTTCGCGAGCAGCGCCTGCGACCCGAGGTCGCTCATCGTCTCGGGCAGCACGGCCTTGACCGTCGCCTTCGTGCCCACGGGCACGAAGGCGGGCGTCGCGATGTCGCCGTGCGGGGTCGAGATCACGCCGGTACGCCCCTGGGCGCCGTCGACGGAGTCGGCGAGGCGGTCGCCGACGGAGAAGGAGAACGTCACCGGTCCATCAAACCAGCGCGTCAGCCGTCGACCGACGACGGCGTTGCCGCCCCGTCCTCAGGGAGCGGCGTGGGCTGGCCGAGCGAGGGGTCGCCCTCGTCGCCGCCGGAGGTGTCCGGCGTCTGTGACGGTGTTGTCGGCGTGGGCGTCGGCGTCGTCGGGGTGGACGACTCCGGTGTGGTCGGAGGTGCCTCGGTCTCCTCCGTGGCATCGCTGCTCGGCGGCTCGGTCGGGTCGACTCCGTCGGGTACGCCGGTGGGCGCGGGGTCCTCGGGGCTCTCGTCGTTGCGCCGGTCCCGGCGGTCGTCGTCGTTGTCGGTGGTGCTGCCGACGTTGCTGAAGGTCGTGCCGGACCCGCCGCTCTCCCCGAGGGGATGGCCGACGATCGTCTCGTACGCCCAGATCCCGCCGAGCGCGAGGACGAGGCTGACCACGGCTGCCGCGAGGACGCCGCGCCACGTGACCAGGGTGCTCGACTCGTCCTCAGCCGCCTCGACGGCCTCCGCCGCGATCTCGTCGGCGGTCGTCTCGGCGTCGACGACGTCCTCGACGCCGCCGTCGCCCGGCTGGCCGGTGGCGTCGAGCGCCTCGGGGACGGGAAGGACGCCGGTGCCCCCGGGACCGGTCGGGGCGCGCTTCGCGAGGGTGGCGAGGCTCGCGAGGCGGGCGGCCTCCGCGATGCGGTGGCTCTTGCGGATCGAGTTCGTGTAGATGGTGCCGGCGAGCGTGGCGACGACGGAACCGACGGCGGCACCGATGAGCGTCCCGGCGACGCCGAGCCACGAGCCCGCGACAGCAGCCGTCACGGCGGCGAGAGCACTGCCCGCGACCTGGCTCGTCGAGATGCCCGAGAGGACACCGGTGTCGTCGTCGGAGTCGGTCTGGTTGGCCGCCATGCGTCCCTTCCCGCGGTTGCTCGCGTCGTGCAGGCCTCGTCGCCGAGGAGTCGGACGGCGTGCTCCGGGTGGATCACGCCAACCTTCGACGGTAGCCAAGTCGGCCGCGCGGCCCAAGTGAGGTCGGGCACACGCCTTGCCCGACTACGGTGACCCCATGAGCAACGCTCCGCTCGAACCAGCCACCACGCAACCGCACCCGGTCGTGCTCGACGTCGACACCGGTGTCGACGACGCGCTGGCCGTGATGTTCGCGGTCCGGCACCCGGCGCTCGACGTCCGGGGGATCAGCTGCGTCGCCGGCAACGCCGACGTGGACCAGGTGGTCGCCAACACGCTGGCGGTCCTCGACGTCCTCGATGCCCCGGACATCCCCGTCGGCCGCGGATCCGAGCATCCCCTCCTCGAGCTGGCACGCGACGCACGCCACGTCCACGGGTCGGACGGACTCGGCAACCAGGACCTGCCGGCGTCGTCGCGTACCCCGTACGGCGGTGGCGCTCTCGAGCTGATGCGGCTGGCGATCCTGGACTCGCCCGAACCGGTCACGCTGGTGCCGCTCGCCCCGATGACGAACATCGCGCTGCTGCTGCGGGCCTACCCGGAGGTCAAGGAGAACCTCGCCGGGATCGTCGCGATGGGCGGCGCGGTGGCAGGTGGAAACGCGACGGCCGTGGCGGAGTTCAACGTGTGGCACGACCCGGAGGCCGCTGCGATCGTCCTCGGGGCCGGGGTGCCGGTCACGATGTACGGGCTCGACGTCTTCTCTCGGGTGGTGGTCGAGCCCGACACGTACGAGGCACTGAGCGACGACCCGGACCCCGCGGTCGCGCTGGCGGGCAGGCTGCTCGCCCACTCGCACGCCGTCATCCGCTCCGACCCTCGCGTCGGCCACGGCGGGCTGATCGGGGACGCGGGCGCGGTGTGCGCCGTCGCGCGACCCGAGCTCCTGACGACGCACCGGTGGCCGGTCCACGTCTCGCTCGCGCCGGGACTGACGCGGGGGCAGACGGTCGTGGACCGCCGGTACGTCCTCGGCGAGGACAGCGTCCATGGCGTCGACTCGTTGGGGCACCTGGTCGACGTGGCTCTCGACGTCGACGTCGAGGCGACCCGCGACCTGTTCCTCACGACGATCGGCGCGCGGCCGCAGGCGTCCCACACCGACGACACGGCGCGCGCGGTCCAGCGGTGACAGCGCCACGTGGCGACGGCACCGGGCGCGTGGCGGTCGTCGGTTCCCTGAACGTCGACCTCGTCACCGGGGTCCACCGGCACCCTGCGCCGGGGGAGACGGTGCTCGGGGACGATCTCGTACGGCTCCGCGGCGGCAAGGGTGCCAACCAGGCGATGTCCGCCGCACGGTGCGGCGCGGACGTCACGATGGTGGGCAGGGTCGGAGACGACGAGGACGGGCGGGCGTACCGGGACCACCTCTCCGCGGCCGGGATCGACGTCTCCCACCTGTTGACGACGCCCGGCGCGCCGACGGGGACGGCGCTCATCGTCGTCGACGCCGACGGCGAGAACACGATCGTGGTCGCGGTGGGAGCCAACTCCCGGCTCGAGGCGGCCGACATCCGTGCTGCGGCCGCCGTGATCGAAGCGGCGGACGTGCTGCTGGTCCAGCTGGAGGTCGGGGAGGACGCCGTGGAGGCTGCGGCGGCGATCGCCCGCTCGGCGGGCACGCGTCTGGTGCTCAACGCCTCACCCGTACGGCCGCTCCCTGCGTGGCTGGTCGACCTCGCCGACCCGCTGCTGGTCAACGAGCACGAGGCGAAGGCGTACGAGGAGCTCTCCGGTGAGGCGGCGTCCGTCTGCGTCACGCTCGGTGGGCGCGGAGCGCGCTGGGGCGAGGATTCGGCCGAGCCTCGACGGGTCGAGCCGCTCGACACCACGGGTGCGGGTGACGCCTTCGCCGGCGCGCTCGCTGCCGGGCTCGCACGGGGGCTCGACCGGGGAGCCGCGCTCGCTGCGGCGGTCGACGCCGGAGCCGCTGCGACGCAGTGGACGGGTGCGCAACCGACGGGCTGACAGGGTGTGCGGCCGCGGGAGGCCGTCCCCAGCCATTGGTCGTCCCCAGCCTCGGCGCGGGTCCCGCATTGTGTCCCTCGCGCTCATTAGGGTCGGAACGAGCCTGCTCGGAGGCTCGCTCGACCCCGGAGGTGTGGCATGCGCTTCATCGCGACCGCTGACTGGCAGCTCGGCATGACCGCCCGGTTCCTCAGCGACCAGGCGCGCACGCGGTTCCACCAGGCGCGGCTCGACGCGGTCCGTCGGATCGGTGAGCTCGCGACGGAGACCGAGGCGTCGTTCGTCGTGGTCTGCGGTGACGTCTTCGAGTCCAACCAGCTCGACCGCGCGATCGTGGCCAAGACGTTCGAGGCGTTGCGCGCGTTCTCCGTGCCGGTCGTGCTGCTCCCGGGCAACCACGATCCGCTCGACGCCGCCTCGATCTACGACGCGCCGGTCTTCCGCGATCGACGCCCCGACCACGTCCACGTGCTCCGTGACGCCGCTCCGTTCACCGTCGTCGACGGGGTCGAGATCGTGGGGGCACCCTGGTTCGGCAAGCATCCGACCCGCGACCTGGTCGCCGACGCGTGCTCAGGGCTCCAGCCGATGGCTGAAGGCCTGGTGCGGGTGGTCGCCGGCCACGGTGTCACGAGCACGCTCAACCCCGACCGCGACGCGCTCGCGGCGATCGACGTCCCGACGCTGACCAAGGTCCTCGACGGCGGCTGCGCCCACGTCGCCGTGCTGGGCGACCGCCACTCGACCACCGAGGTGGAGCCCCGCATCTGGTACGCCGGGGCTCCGGAGGTGACGGCGAGGGTCGAGGACGATCCGGGCAACGTGCTGGTGATCGACGTCGATCCCGGCACGCACGAGGTGACCGTGGCTCCTCGGCGGGTCGGGCGATGGAGCTTCGACGTGCTCGAGGAGCGGCTCGAGTCCCTCGAGGACGTCGAGCGGCTCGCCGATCTGCTGAGCGCGATCCCCGACAAGGAGTGTCGAGCGGTCTGGCTCGCCCTGGCCGGCACCCTTTCCACGTCGTCGAAGGCCAGGCTCGACGCCGTCCTGGACGAGGCCGGCGACCTCTTCGCCCATCTCGACGTCTGGGCTCGACACACCGACCTGGCGGTGCTGCCCGATGACCACGACTTCGCCGATCTCGGGCTGAGCGGGTTCGCGCAGGACGCGCTCGACGAGCTGGCCGAGCTCTCACGGCCCGAGTCGGCGCACAGCTCCGCCGACACTGTCGCGCAGGATGCGCTCGGCCTCCTCTATCGGCTCGCGGGTGCAGGCCGGTGAGGCTCGTTCGGGTGACGCTGCGCAACTTCCGCGGCGTCGAGGAAGGCACGGTGACGTTCGCCCCGGGCGTCACGGTGGTCGTCGGCCCCAACGAGTCGGGCAAGTCGTCCATCGCGGAGGCGATCCGGCTGCTGCGGACGACCAAGTCCAGTGCCAAGAGCCAGGCCGTCCGCAACCTCCAGCCGGTCGGACGCGACGTCGGCCCCGAGGCAGAGATCGAGCTCGAGACCGGTCCGTACGCGCTCGTCTATCGCAAGCGGTGGTTGAGCCGGCCGATGACGGAGCTCGAGGTCCGCGCGCCCGTCCCGGTGCAGCTCAGCGGCGACGAGGCACACCAGCGGTTCGACGCGATCCTCGCCGAGACCGTCGACGTCGACCTCTGGAACGCGCTCGAGGTCATCCAGGGCCAGGCGCTCGACCAGCCGTCGCTCGCCCACATCTCCGCACTCCAGCAAGCGCTCGACGACTCCGCCGGAGCGACCGGCGACCACGATGCGCTCATGACCGCGGTCGACGACGAGTACGCGCGCTACTTCACCCCTGGCGGCAAGCAGCGCGGCGACTACGCGGAGTCCGCGACGAAGATCGCCGCCCTCGAGGAGCAGGCTGCCGCGCTGCACGCGCGGAGCGCCGAGATGGACCGCTACGTCGCCGAGCACAACGTCAACGAGCGTGAGTTCGCCCGGCTCTCGACGCTCGAGGTCGAGACGCAGGCGCGGCTCGCCCAGGCGGAGAAGTCCGTGCGTGCCCTGCACACGCTCCGCGAGGAGCTCACCCGCGCCGAGGACGCCGTTCGCGTCGCCGAGAGCGGCCACGCCCAGGCTGTGCGCGACCTGGCTGCGCGTCGTTCGCTGGTCGACGACCTCAGGACGCGCGCTGACGCGGTGGAGGACGTCCAGATGCGCGTCGACACCGCCGTGAGGGCTCTGGCCGAGTCCGGCGCGGCCGCCGACGACGCACGGGTGCTCGCCGCGGCGGCGACAGAGCGGTCGACGTCGGCTCGCCGGACGAAGGACGCCGTGGCCGACGCTCTCTCACGACACCGTGACGGCGCCGAGCGACGCGTCCTCGCCCAGCGGGTCCGCCGTGCACGCGACGCGAGCGCCGCCCAGACGGCTGCCCGCGCGGAGAGCGCGTCGATCCTGGTCGACGACCTCGTGCTGGCGGAGCTGACCGACCTGGCGACCACCTGTCAGGTCGCCGAGGGTGCACGCGACGCCGCCGCCACGCGTCTGCGCATCCGCGCACACGGTGCGCACCCCGTCAGCGTCGGCGACGATCTCGTCGGCGACGACCCGTACGAGGCGACGGTCCTCGACGAGGTCCGGGTCACGATCGACGGCGTGGTCGACGTCGTGATCAGCCCGGGCACCCCACCGGCCGACCTCGACGGACGCGTCGCCGAGGCCCGCGAGGCCTTCGAGGCGGCGCTGCGCGATGCGGGCGTCGACTCCCTCGCGACGGCGCGAGCCTCCCATGAGAGGCGGCGGGCGGCGCAGGCGCGGCACGACGCGGCGCAGACCACGCTCACCGAAGCCCTCGACAGCACCACGCTCGACGAGCTGGAGGTGCGTCTCGCCACGCTCGAGCAGCGGCTCGCCGCCGCCGAGTCCGACGGCACCGCGTCGAGCGGCGACGAGCTGAGCGACAGCGAGGGCTCGTCGCGAGACGCCCTCGAGAGCGCCTACGACGCCGCCCGCGAGGCCGCCGACGAGGCCGAAGCCGCTGCGGAGGCGGCCCGCGTCGCTCACGACACCGCACGCGACCTGCTGGCGGCGACCGGTGAGGCCGCGGTCCGTGCGCGACAGGAGCTCGAGAGCGCACACGACGAGCTCGACCGCGCGACGACCCGCCTTGCGGCCGCCCGCGACGGCCGGCCCGACGCGGGCCTCGAGCGAGCAGTGGCCGAGGCCGACGGCGCACGGGCGACCGTGACGGCGGCGCGCGACGCCGCGCGGGCAGCGTTCGAGGCGGCGTCCCCGGCGACTCTCGCGATGGAGCTCGACAACGTCCGCGACCTCGTCGTGCGCGTCGATGCTGAGCTGGATCGCGCAGCCTCCCGCCGCGTCGAGCTCAAGACCCTGCTGGACGACCGAGCCGCAGAGGGCATCCACGACCGGTTGGCCGACGTCGAGGCGGCCCTCGACCGAGCGCGGTCGACCCACCTGCGCGTGCACCGCTCCGCGCAGGCGGTGCACCTCCTGCGGTCGACGCTGAGGCGTCACCGCGACGAGGCGCAGCGTCAGTACGTCGCCCCCTTCAGGGAGCGCATCGATCGCATGGGTCAGGTGGTGTTCGGACCCGACTTCCAGGTCTCGATCGGCACCGACCTCTCGATCGAGTCCCGCACCCTGGCAGGCCGCACGGTGCCGTTCGGCTCGCTGTCCGGCGGCGCTCGCGAACAGCTCGGCGTCCTCGGACGCCTGGCCTGTGCCCAGCTCGTCGCTGGAGACGGGGGCGCCCCAGTGATCCTCGACGACACGATGGGCTTCGCCGACCCGGAGCGACTCCAACAGCTCGCCGTCGTCCTCAACGACGTGGGCCGGTCGGCGCAGGTCGTTCTTCTCACCTGCCAGCCGTCCCGCTTCGACAGCGTCGGCAGCGCCCGCACGGCCCGGCTCGTGACCGCGTGACTCCCCGGCACTACTCGTTCGCGAGCATCTGGCACGTGGCCGCGCCCGTCGCGCGGGCCTTCGAGACGGTCGCCGACCTCGAGCGCTACGCCACCTGGTGGCCCGACGTCCGACACGTGGTCGGCATCGACGACGACACCGCGCGGGTGGCGATCCGCTCGACACTGCCCTACACCCTGCACCTCACCCTCCACCGGACCCGCGTCGATGGCGATGCCGGGCACCTGCTCGCCGAGATCGCGGGCGACCTCGAGGGCTGGGCGAGCTGGCGCCTGACGGCAGCGGCCGACGGCACCACGACGCTCCGCTACTCCCAGGAGGTCGTCACCACCGAGCCCTGGATGAACGCCGCCGGGCACCTGCTCGCCCCGGTGTTCCGGCTCAACCATCGCGCCATGATGCGACGAGGCCAGGCCGGCCTGACCGACCACCTCACGTCCTCCTAGCCGGACGGTCGACCTAGAGTGGGCCAGCGAGGCCGCTCCACGACGGAAGGACCACCGTGCACCGCAGACACTCACGCTCGACTCTCGCCGGAGTCGCGCTGATCGCTCTGACGCTCGCCGGATGCGGCTCCGCATCCGACCTCGCCAGTGCGGACGCCGGCTCCACGGACGCGCCCACCCCGACCACTCCCTCGCGGACGGCGACGCTGCCCCTGGACGACGTCGACACGGACCTCCCCAAGGCGGGCGACGAGATGCCCGCGTTCCGCAGTCCGACGGGCAACATCGTCTGCCGCCTCGACACCGACGGGGCGCGCTGCCAGATCAAGGACTACGCCTACAAACCTCCGCAGCGGCCCGAGGGGTGCGAGGGCGGCTGGGGAGGCGCGCTGGTCCTCGATGAGTTCGGCGGCTACTTCGCCTGCGCGGTGCCCGCGATGAGCGGCAACTCGCCGGAGCTCGCGTACGGCCGCTCGACGGTCATCGGAGCCTACGGATGCACGAGCCAGCGCACCGGCGTGACCTGCGTCGACACCGACACGGGCCGTGGATTCACGCTGTCACGCGAACGCACCGGCACGTTCTGAGCGCCGAAGGCGCCAGACGGGGCCTGAGACGACGTCACCCGGTCGAGGTCGGTGAGACCTCGGCCGGGTGACGTCTGTCGCGTACCTGTCAGAGCGTGCCGGCCTCGCGACCGCTCGCCGGAACCGTCGCGTACGGGTCGGCCGCCGCGACGCGGTCCTCCTTCGTCTGCTTCGGGAACTTCTCCTCGAGCAGCAACGCGATCGGCGACGCCACGATCACCGTGCCGAGGGTGCCGAGGACCAGACCGAGCAGCAGAGCGATCGCGAACGGCTGCAGCGACGAGCCACCGAAGATCGCCAGCGCGGCGAGGATGAAGATCGCACCCAGGCCGGTGTTGATCGTACGGGGGATCGTCTGCATGATCGCGTCGTTGAAGACCCGTCGCAGACTCTTGCCCTCCCTGCGTTCTCGCAGGTTCTCTCGGATGCGGTCGAACACGACGACGGTGTCGTTGACGTCGAGGCCGATGATCGACAGGACTGCGGCCAGGAAGACCCCGTCCACGGGTTCGCCGAGCCACGCGAAGATGCCGACGACCAGAGTGACGGTCACGGCGAGCGCAAGGACGGCGGCTCCGGCGAATGTCCACCGGAACCGGATCGCCAGATAGATCATCTGTGCACCGAGCGCGATGATGAACGCGATGATCGCCTTGTTGCGCAGCTCGTCGCCGAGGCTCGGGCCGATCAGCTCGTCGCGCTCCTTCGTCACCGGGCCCGCAGCCTCGTCGAGCGCCTGCTCGATGGTGGCGGCCTCGTCGTCGCTGATCTGGTCGGTGCGGACCGTGATGTTGTTCTGGTCGCCGGACTCACCGCTGGACTCCTGAACGACCGCGTTCGGGAAGCCGGCGTCAGCGACCACCTCGCGCGCCTCGTCGGCCGAGATCGTCTGACCGACCTTGTAGTCGAGGACGCGGCCACCGGTGAACTCGACACCGAGGTTGAGGCCCTGCGTCACGACCCCGGTGATCGCGATCACGATCGCGACGACCGTGCCGATGATGAGGGTGCCGGCACGCCCCATCACGAAGGGGCCCTTCGTGACCAGCCAGTCGCGGAACTTCCCCGTCCCGGTGAGGCCAGTGATCGCCGGACGCTTCTTGACGAAGGAGCGGCGGACCGCCCAGTCCGTGAGCACGCGCGCGATGACCAGCGCGGAGACCATCGAGGCGATCGTTCCGATGGTCAGCGTGACACCGAAGCCCTTGACGGGCCCGCTCGCGAAGATGAACAGCAGACCGGCGGCGATGATCGTCGTGACGTTGGAGTCCAGGATCGCCGTCCACGCCTTGCTGTATCCGGTGTCCAGAGCGCGTGAGAGCCCTTCACCGGTCCGCCTCAGGTATTCCTCTCGCGCTCGTTCGAAGACGAGCACGTTGGCATCGATCGCCAGGCCGATGGCGAGCACGAAGCCGGCGAGGCCGGGCAACGTCAGGGTCGCGCCGAGCCAGACGAGCATCGCGTACGAGAGCAGGGCGTACGTGCCGAGCGCGATGCTGGCGAGGAAGCCCATCAGGCGGTAGACGATGATGATGAAGACGGCGGTGAGCGCGACGCCGAACAGAGCGGCCTCGACGGAAGCCTCGATCGCGGCATCGCCCAGGGTGGCGCCGACCGTGCGCTGCTCGATGACCTCGACGGGGAGGGGCAGTGCGCCGCCCTCGATCAGGACGGCGAGGTCCTTGGAGGAGTCGGCAGTGAAGTTGCCGGTGATGCTGGTCGTCGACCCGGCGCCGGTGCAGAGGCTGGGCTGCACCTGCGGAGAGGAGATCACGCGGTCGTCGAGCATGATCGCGATCCGCTGACCGCCGGCGGTGTTCTCGCAGGCCTCTGCGACGAGCGACTGCCACCCGGGGGCGCCCTCACCGTTGAACTTGACGTTCACGACCCACTGGAGCGACTGCGACTCCTGCTCGGCGTCGGCGCTGCTGACGCCGTTGCCGTCCAACGCGACGGGGCCGACGACGATCGGGTTGCCGTCCTCGTCCTCGACGATCTGCTGGCCCTCGGCGGGCTTGGTGGTCTCATCGGCAGGGCCCACCACGTTGTGGAACGACAGCTGAGCCGTCTGGCCGATGACCTTCGCCGCTTCGCGGGGGTCCTGGACGCCGGGGAGCTCGACGATGATGCGGGTGTCACCGGCGCGTGCGAGCGTCGGCTCCGAGACACCGAGGGAGTCGACGCGGCCTCGGATCACCTCGAGCGCACGGTCGGTCGACTCGCTGTCGGCGGTGACGCGGTCGGTGGACTTCGTCTCGAGGACGATCTGCGTCCCGCCCTTGAGATCGAGGCCGAGACGAGGAGAGAAGTTCAGGGCGATGATCGCCGAGAGTACGAGGACGGCGAGTGCCGCCACGGCGCGCCACAATGGCGCGCGGGACTTGGGACCTGACACGGAAGGCTCCGGGCTTCTGACGATGGGTGACCGCACGGTGTGCGGAGGGCTGACGAGGTGGACCCGTCAGCGAGGCGGGGCCCGGGTGCGGTCCGCCGGCGGGGCCCGCCCGCCAGCAGGCGCGTGGTCGGCCGACACGGCGTCCGTGACCAGCATCAGCCCGCGCGTGTCGGCGCGGGGCGGCACCGTGCCGAGGTCGGGTCCGAGCGCGTGCTGCTCGGCCTGCGTGCGAGCACCGACGTCGACCTTGTGCAGCGTGCCCTTGGTCTGGGGGCCGATGCGGTCGTGCGCCGGGTGCGTCTCGGCGCCGCGAGGAGCGTGCTCGATCACCGAGGCGGAGGCGGCGGCGCCGCCGACGGTGAACAGGAGTGCCGAGAGGGCAGCCGCGAGCATCGCGGCAGCCAGACGGGACACGTTCCTGAACACCGCAGCAGTCTAGCCGGACGCTGATGGGGGCCCGGAGGCCGCGGTGATCTCGGTCACTCCGGGGCTGAAAGGTCCGCGATGGCGGAACCGATGGCCCGGTGGAACGTCGGGTACGCCCAGATCGTCCGGCGCAGCTCCTCGATCGGCACCTCCGCCTGGATGGCCACCGTCAGCGCGCCCAGGATCTCGCCGCCAGCGGGGCCGGCGGACGTCGCACCGACGAGAACCTGCCGGTCGGCGTCGGCAACCACCTTCACGACCCCGGCAGCGCCCGGACCGTACGTGGCGCCACGTGAGGACGCGGCGAGGTCGGTGGTGCCCGTGAGCACGGAGAGACCCTTGTCCCGGGCCTGGGCCTCCGTGAGACCGACAGCGCCGATCTCGGGATCGGTGAAGGTGACGCGGGGGAGGGCACGGTAGGACGCGCCGGCACCACCGCGCTCGAGGATCGTGGCCACGGCGATGTCCGACTGGTACATCGAGACGTGGGTGAACCCGCCCTGACCGGTGACGTCGCCGATGGCCCACAGGCCGTCGACGACCTGCTCGTCGCCTCGCTCGGCGTCGACCAGCACGCGCTGGTGTGCGTCGGTGGCGATGTAGCCGTGGCTGGTCTTGACCCCGACCGACTCGAGACCGAGCCGATCGGTGTTGGGCGTGCGCCCTGAGGACACCAGGAGACGCTGGGCCCCCAGGGTCGTCCCGTCCGCGAGGGCGACGCTGAAGCGCTCACCGTCGTGGGCCACCTCGACGACCTTGCTGGACGTCCGGATGTCGACGTCGTCGGCCTCGAGCGCTCGGGTGACGAGCTCGCTGGACTCGGGCTCCTCGTGCGCGAGGAGCCGCGGAGCTGCCTCGACGACGGTCACCGCCACGCCGTACCGCGCGTACGCCTGAGCCAGCTCGAGCCCGATCGCGCCACCGCCGAGCACCAGCAGGGACGTCGGAGCCTCGGCGCTGCGGAGCAGGTCCCGGTTCGTCCAGTACGGCGTGTCGGCCAGTCCGTCGATCGGCGGGACGGTGGGGCGCGTACCCACGTCGAGGAGGATGCCGTGCTGGGCCGTCCACGAGCGGTCGCCGACGCTGACGGTGCCCGGGCCGGTGATGGTCGCCGTCCCCCGGACGAGCCGCGCACCGGCGTTCTCGAGGCGCTCCACGGCGGCGGTGTCGTCCCAGTCGGCCGTGACAGCCGCCACCCGCGCGTACGCATCGCTGAAGTCGGGCGTCACCGTGACGTCTCCGGCGACGCCGTCGGCTGATCGGGCATCGGCGAGGAGGTCGGCCGACCGGATGAGCGTCTTCGACGGGATGCACCCGTAGTACGGGCACTCGCCACCGACCAGGGCGGCCTCGATCGCCACCACGGAGAGTCCGGCGCGGGCCAGCTCACCGGCGGCGGCCTCTCCACCGGGACCCGTTCCGATCACGACGACGTCGACAGTCTCGGGCTGTGCATGATCCATGACGCGAGCATGTCCTACGTGTCGGCTTCGCGCAGAAGAGGGGCGAGGCGCGGCGGTGCGAGACGTGAGGTGAGGCGCCGGGCTGGGAAGCGCCTCACGGCGCATGGCCGCTCGCAGCGGCTAAATGTGGGACCCGGGGCTACCGCAGCCCGGCGCGGTTCCCAGCCTAACCCAGCTCTCCACGCCGTTCATGGGCAGCGGCTCGCTGCAGGGCGGCGGCGGTCTCCACGAGCCGGAGCGCGCTGAGGGCGTCGTCGTGGTCGTCGTCGCCCAGCGAAGCGCGCCCGATCCCGACGATTCGTGCGAAGGCCGCGGCGCGGTCCAGCGTGTCCGCGAGATCGTTGGTGACGACGCCCCGGACGACCGCGTCGACGAGTGCGACGACCTCCTGCGGACCAGGCGGGTCGACGACGCCGGCGACGACCTCGTCGACCGGGGCGTGTCGCTTGCCGGCGTCGAACTCGCGTGCCGCCCGTGACGGGTCGCGTCGCACCCAGGTCCGCAGCACGTAGAGGCGCCAGAGTGCACCCGCGAGAGAGTCGGCAGGAGCCGCCGCCCACAGCTCGGCGAGGAGGTCGAGCCCGTGCTCGTCGGCAAGGGCCAGCACGCGTTCGGTGGTCTCCTGGTCGGAGGCGTCTCGGGCTCCGCGTACCAGCAGGTGCGCGACCCTTGCCCCTGCCTCGGCGCGCGAGAGCGGGTCGTCGTCGCCAGGACGCGACGCGAACAGATCTGGACCCGCGACGAGCGGCTTCTTGAACTCGGCCACCGGCTCAGCCTAGTGCGGTGGGTACGCGCACCTCTTGCCTGTGGCGCAGGACACTGGCTAAGGTCCGGAATGAACATTCATTCCGGACGACGCAGGAGCGAACCGTGGCCGACAACCTCCAGATCTTCGACCTCATGGCGTGCAACGTGTACTGGGACTTCGGGACGCCCGGCACGGACAAGCAGCAGCACAAGTTCTTGGTCGCGCTCTACCCGACCGGTGGCGCCCCCGCGCCTGAGCTGATCAAGTCGATCACCGCACGCGGTCCCGGTGGCTACGAGGTCGAGATCGCGAACCAGCCGTTCACGGCGGCGAACAAGAACGGCCACATCTACGACCGCACCACCGGTGCCCACTGGTACATGCTCAACCTGGCCACGGGCTTCATGGAGCCCGGCGAGTACACGGTCGAGGTCGTGGGGCACGACGGTTCGACGTCCACGATGTCGCGAGTCCAGAAGGACGGGCCGACCGAGGCGCTCGTCGACGCGTACACGGCGAGCCGTCGAGCGATCTACGACTCGTTCACCCCCGGTCAGGGCGACGTGCTCCCCGCCGACGCGTCGCGAGAGTCCGTCACCATCAGGTGGACCTCGCTGGAGGAGCTCGTCGGCCGGGATGCCTACTACATCCTCCGGTTGAGCGAGGGCACCAACGGTCTCGAGTTCGACACGCAGAACCTGCACTGGTGGGACAACATCTTCCTCGAGCGGCGGACCGACCCGACGGCAGGACGCAACCGAGACCATGTCACCGTCACCAACCCGCTGACGCGGGATACTCCGTACGTGTACTTCACCGAGATCACCGACAGCAACGCGATGGGCGACACCAACATCTGCATCTTCCAACCCCACCAGTCGTTCCGTGCCTGATCGCGCCCCGTCCCCGAAGCGAGACGCCATCCTCGCCGCCGCGCTCGAGGTGTTCGCGGAGCGCGGCGTCCGCGGCGTCGCCGTACCCGAGATCGCGGCGCGTGCGTCGGTCGGGACGGGGACGATCTACCGTTACTTCGCGAGCAAGGACGTGCTGGTCAACGAGCTGTTCCGCGAGCACAAGAGGGCACTCGGCGCGCGACTGGACGCGGCGTTCCGACGGCCGAGCGACCCGCCGCAGCAGCAGTTCGCGCAGTTCTGGGCGGCGCTCGTCGCCTTCGTCCGCGAAGACCCTGCGGCCTATCGGTTCCTGGAGCTGCAGGACCACCTCTCGTACCTCGACGATGAGAGCCGGCGGGTCGAGCGGGAGCTCCTCGAGCCGATGGGGGCGGGTGTCTCGCGGCTTCAGCGGTCCGGTTCGCTGCGTGACGACCTCCGCCACGAGGTCGTCATGGCGATGATCTGGGGCGCCTTCGTCAACCTGTTCAAGGCCGAGCGCCAGGGATACCTCGTCCTCACCGATGACGATCTCGCCGCGGCGAGGGACGGCTGCTGGCGGATGATCGCGCTGTAGCGCGACTCAGAGGCTCCTGCGCGCGGTGGCGAGAGCGCTCGCCGTCAGCGCGACCTGCCACGGCCGTGCGCCGCGAGCCGTGAGGAACTCCGCGACCGCGTCCTGGTCGCCGCCGGCAGGGTCGTCCCACGCCAGCCGTCGCACCGTCTCCGGCGTGAGGAGGTTCTCGGACGGGAGGTCGTGGCGCTCCGCGATCGCGGTGAGCGCCGTCCGGTACGCCGTGAGGCGCGCTGCGGCCTCGGGATTGCGGTCGGGCCACGAACGAGGTGGCGGTGGCCCGTCGGCGTCGCTCGCGGCGGCGGACGGCAGATCGCGCTCCGCGACCTCACGGGCTTGGCTCACCGCGGCGTCCCAGGTGTCGAGGTAGCGGCGGGCACCGCGGCTGCGCATCACGTCGAGGTCGCGCAGCTCCTGGCGGCTGGCGGGGTTCGCCCGGGCGATCGCGACGATCACCGCGTCGTTGAGCACCCTGCCGGGGGTGACGTCCCGCTCGCGGGCGATCACGTCGCGGGCCTCCCACAGCGAGCGCACGGTGGCAAGGCGGCGTGCGCCGCGGACCTTGTGGATGCCGGACGTACGCCGCCAAGGCTCGGATCGTGCGGCGGGGCCGGTGAACGAGAGCAGTGCGGAGAACTCCTCCTGCGCCCACTCGAGCTTGCCGGCCGCGTCGAGGCGACGCTCCAGCTCGTCGCGGAGCCCGACGAGGGGCTCCACGTCCAGCGCGGCGTACAGCAGCCACGGCTCCGGCAGCGGCCTGGTGGACCAGTCGGCGGCCGAGTGCTCCTTGGCGAGGCTCATGCCGAAGACCTCCTGGACGAGCGCGGCGAGGCCGACTCGGGGGAGGTTGAGGAGGCGTCCTGCCAGCTCGGTGTCGAAGAGCGTGCGCGGGCGCAGCCCCACCTCGGCGAGGGACGGCAGGTCCTGCGTGGCCGCGTGGAGGATCCACTCGGTCGACGCGAGGACTTCGTTGAGTGCACCCAGGTCGTCGAACGCGACGGGGTCGATCAGCGCGGTGCCGGCCCCTTCGCGGCGCAGCTGGATGAGGTAGGCACGCTGTGAGTAGCGGTATCCGGACGCTCGCTCGGCGTCGATGGCGACCGGGCCCGTGCCTGCCTGGAGCGACTCGAGGACCGCGGCGAGCGTGGCAGGGTCGTCGACGACACTCGGAAGCGGATCGCGCAGCTCGAGCGGCGGCAGCACGACCGGCTCGGGAACCTCGGACGGCTCCTCCGCCGGATCTTCGGCCGGCGGCTCGATGGTGTCCGTCACCGCCGCGGCCGCCCCTCACGGCCACGTCGGGGGAGGGTCAGGACGCCGGGAGCGAGCGGAGGCAGCCCGGCGACGTTGCACAGCAGCTCGCTCCAGGCGGAGGCGTGGCGCGCGAGGTCGTCGCCCGAGCCGAACAACGGGGTCCACGAGGCGCGGATCTCCAGCTGCGCACGGGAGCCGTCCTCCTCCATGCCGCCGAACCCCTCGGTGCGGACCGTCGTCACGCTGCCGCTGGGGGCGACGTACGCGGCGTTCTTGGCGTAGAGCGCCTCGACCAGCCAGCTCCACCCGACCTCGGGAAGGACGGGGTCGGCGGCCATGTCGGCGTCGACGTCCGCCCGGGTGAACGTCACCAGGCGGAACGTCCCCTGCCAGGCGTCGTTGCCGCCCGGGTCGTGGAGCAGGACGAGGCGACCGGTGCCGATCTCGTCGCCGCCAGCGTGGACGTCGCCGCTCTGCGCGTACGAGTACGGGGCGATCCGTCGGGGAGCCGGAAGCTCCTCGCACACCACCTCTGGTCGTAGCTCGGCGTCGCGCAGTGCGGCGACAGCATCGATGAACTCGGACGGCTGACCGTCGAGCTCGCTCCGTGCTGCCATACCCCCACCCTAGATCGCGCCGCCTCAGACCTGGGGCAGCGACGCGCCGTGCGACCTGCGAGGATCGTCGTGTGACTGCCCCGCAGAAGGACGACAGGTCCGCTGAGCCGACACCCGCGAAGGCCGCCTCGGTCGAGAAGCCGAAGGCCGGTGAGGCGAAGAAGCCGAAGGCCGGTGAGGCGAAGAAGCCGAAGTCCGGCGCAGCGGCAGCGCCCGAGGCCAAGTCCACCAGTGCTTTCCTCGCGGCCTGCCGCGGCGAGAAGCCGAGCCACGTCCCAGTCTGGTTCATGCGCCAGGCGGGGCGTTCGCTCCCGGAGTACCGGAAGGTCCGCGAGGGCGTCCCGATGCTCGAGTCGTGCACACGCCCCGAGATGGTCGTGGAGATCACGATGCAGCCGGTCCGCCGGTACGGCGTCGATGCGGCGATCTTCTACTCCGACATCGTGGTCCCGCTGAAGGCGATCGGGGTCGACCTCGACATCGTTCCCGGCACGGGGCCTGTCGTCGAGCACCCGATCCGCTCGGTCAAGGACGTGGAGAAGCAGCTCCGTGACCTCGAGCCAGGCGACGTCTCGTACGTCTCCGAGGCCGTGCGAGGACTGGTCGGCGAGCTCGGCGACACCCCGCTCATCGGCTTCTCCGGTGCACCGTTCACGCTCGCGTCCTACCTCATCGAGGGCGGCCCCTCACGCGACCACCGGCTCACCAAGGAGCTGATGTACCGCGACCCCGACACGTGGGACGCGCTCCTGGGCAGGCTCGCGAAGATCGCTGCCGCCTTCCTCCGGGTGCAGGTCGAGGCCGGCGCCCAGGCGGTCCAGCTGTTCGACTCGTGGGCCGGCTCGCTGTCGCGCGACGACTACGTCCGCTACGTCAAGCCCTACGCCAAGACGGTGCTCGACGCCGTCGCCGACCTAGACGTGCCTCGGATCCACTTCGGTGTCGGTACGGGCGAGCTGCTCGGGGAGATGGCCGACGCCGGGGCCGACGTGGTCGGCGTCGACTGGCGCGTCGATCTCGCGGACGGGATCAAGCGGGTCGGCGCCAAGCGGGCCGTCCAGGGCAACCTCGACCCGACGGCTCTCTTCGCGCCGGACGACATCATGAAGGCGAAGGCCGACGCCGTGATGAAGGCGGGACGCAAGGCACGGGGCCATGTCTTCAACCTCGGTCACGGAGTCCTCCCCGCGACCGACCCCGACGCGCTGAAGCGCCTGGTCGACCACGTCCACGCGTACGAGGTTCGCTGAGGACACCGGATGAGGGACGTCGGATGAGCTCTTCCGTACACGTCGCGGTCGTCGGCGGAGGTCTGGCCGGTGCCACCGCAGCACGAGAGCTGGTCGCCCGGCTGCCCGATGCGGTCGTGACCGTGTACGAGTCCACCGACCACGTGGGCGGCAAGCTCGCCGGCACCGAGGTCGGCGGCGTCGTGGTCGACGTCGGCGCCGAGTCGATGCTCAACCGAAGGCCCGAGGCGGTCGCGCTCGCGACCGACGTCGGGCTGGGGGAGCGCCTCGTCCATCCGGAGCCGGTCACCGCTGCACTCTGGACGCGCGGCGCCCTCCGGTCGCTGCCACCGTCGGTGATGGGTGTGCCCAGCAGCATGTCGGCGCTCGCCGAGAGCCGTGTGCTGAGTCGTACGGGCTTCGTGCGGGCGCGGACCGACCTGCCGGTGCCGACGCCCTCCGACGACGTGTCGGTCGCCTCGTACGTGGGGCGGCGCCTCGGACGCGAGGTCGTGGACGTCCTGGTCGAGCCGCTCCTCGGCGGGGTCTACGCGGGGCACGCCGCAGAGCTCTCGGTGCAGGCCGCTGCTCCTGCGATCTGGGCACTTCACCGGCGCGGGAGCAGGATCGCCCACGCCGCTGCAGAGCAGTCGGCCTCAGCGCCACGCGACCTTCCGCCTGTGTTCGCGGGGCTCGACGGCGGACTGTGGCAGCTGCCGCGCGCGGTCGTCGACCACCCGAGCATCGTCGTCCGGACGTTGTCGACGGTCCGCGAGATCGCCCCGCTGCCCGAGGGTCGGTGGAGCCTCGTCGTCGGGCCCGCGAACGCCGCTGAGCGGCTCGAGGCGGACGCGGTCGTCCTCGCCACCCCGGCTGCACCCACCGCGCGACTTCTGGCGCCAGCCGTCCCGGTCGCAGCGCGGCTCCTGAGGGAGATCGACTACGCGTCGATGGCGATCGTCACCCTGGCGGTCCGACGCGACCAGGTCGCGTCGGGGACCGGCGGATCCGGGTTCCTCGTCCCCCCGGTCGAAGGCCGTGCGATCAAGGCCGCCACGTTCTCGTCGACGAAGTGGGGATGGCTCGGCGAGCGCGCCGGCGACCTCGTGATCATGCGGGCGTCACTGGGTCGCGCGGGGGAGGAGCACGTCCTCCAGCGCGACGACGCCGAGCTCGTCGCCACCGCGGTCGCCGACCTGCGCGACGCGATCGGCCTGCACGGACCGCTCGCCGACGCGCACGTCCAGCGCTGGGGTGGGGGGTTGCCGCAGTACACGGTCGGTCATCTCCGTCGCGTCGAGCAGATCGGCGAGGCCATGGCGGGTGCGCCCGGGCTCGCCGTCTGCGGCGCCGCGTACGGCGGAGTGGGTATCCCTGCGGTCATCGCATCGGGTCGGGCTGCGGCCCAGACCATCGCGGACCACCTCGAGAGCGCCGATCAGCGAGAGGCAGAATGAGCACATGACCACGCACGAGGTTGACCACGAGGCCCTGAACGCCACGATCCGCTACACGGCCTGGTCGGTGTTCCGGCTCGAGACCGCCTTCGGCGACGTGGCGGACCGGACGAAGGTCATCGCCGAGGTCGAGGAGCTGTTCGCCGAGCTGGCGGACTCGGACCTGGTCGTGCGGGGTCTGTACGACGTGTCGGCGCTGCGCGCGGACGCCGACATCATGATCTGGTGGCACGCCGCGACCGCTGATGCGCTGCAGGACGCCTACCACGCCTTCCGTCGTACGGCGCTGGGCGAGCGGCTCGCGCCGGTCTGGTCCCAGATGGGGCTGCACCGCCCGGCGGAGTTCAACCGGTCGCACACCCCGGCGTTCCTCTCCGAGCCGGGCGGCAAGGCGTACCTGTGCGTCTACCCGTTCGTCCGCTCGTACGACTGGTACGTGCTGCCGGACGCGGACCGCCGCGAGATGCTGCGCGAGCACGGGATGCTCGCCGCTGGGTACGAGGACGTGCGCGCCAACACGGTGTCGGCGTTCGCGCTCGGCGACTACGAGTGGCTGCTCGCCTTCGAGGCCGACGAGCTGCACCGCATCGTCGACCTCATGCGCGACCTGCGGGCGTCGAAGGCTCGCCTGCACGTGCGCGAGGAGATCCCGTTCTACACCGGGCGCCTGCGTACCGTCGCAGAGATCGTCGACACCCTGCCCTGACCCCGTTCGCGAGTCACCGCCGGCGGTTCGCGAGTCAGGAGGCGTCGGGGACGAGGCGCAGACTCACTCCGTTGATGCAGTAGCGCTGGTCCGTCGGGGTCGGGAAGCCCTCGCCCTCGAAGACGTGCCCGAGGTGGGACCCGCAACGGGCGCAGCGCACCTCGACGCGCCGCATCCCCAGCGTGTTGTCCTCGATCAGCTCGACGCGGTCGCCTGCCAGCGGCGAGAAGAATGCCGGCCAGCCGCAGTGCGCGTCGAACTTGGTGTCGCTGCGGAACAGCTCGGCACCGCAGGCCCGGCACTCGTACACGCCGGGTGTCTCGTCGGTCTCGTAAGGGCTGCTGAAAGCGCGCTCGGTGCCCGCCTCGCGAAGCACGTGGAACTCCTGGGGCGTGAGCTCGACACGCCACTCGTCATCGGTCTTCTGCACGTCGTACGCCATGTCTCCATCGTACGGACAGACACACGCGGTGACTCGCGGTCAGATGAGGGACGCGCCCTCGCCGGCGCCGGAGGACTGCGCGTCGAACGACTCGTGCTCGATGAGGTGCAACGTCGGCACGTCGAGCTTGCGCTCCGCCCGCGAGGCCCAGTCGACGTGGAAGAACGACGAGAACACGTGCGACGTCGTGAGGATGATCGCCTCCTCGGCGCCGACCGACGTGACGAGCTCGGCCAGGGCGTTCACCGGATCGTCGCGGGTGATCGTGCCGCGGGCGGTCGTGTCGGCCCTGCCGGCGGCGACCACGAGCTCCACCGAGCGGCGGAGGCTCGCGTCGCCCTCCTCGGTGACGGCCTGGTCGATCTCGCTGATCGAGCGCGCGTCCGGCATCGCGAGGTCGGCGCCACCGAGCACGCCGAGGGACGTCGCCATCGTTGCCGCCGCGTCCTCGACGGGGAGCAGGAGGTGGTAGACGACCGGATCGTCGAGGCCGTCGTGCAGGGCGACGAGCTGTTGCGCATCGAGCGCGGAGAGCTCCTGCTCGAACAGCACAGCCACGTCGTACGGGGTGCGCGTGTCGGGGGTGGGCTCAGTCATCGCTGCTGCCTTTCGTGACGAGGTCGCCGACTCGCGTCCTCTGGCCTCAGACTACCGCCCGCTGCCCCCCGTCGGAGCACGCGGCATACTGCGTCGCATGACGACGACGAGGTTGACCGACGCGCTCCGGATCGGCCGCGGGAAGGTGGACCTCTCCGCGTACGACTCGCGCTCGACTCCCGGCTTCGGGGGGACGAAGCGCGACCAGCCGAAGGCCCTCGAGTCGCTGGCCGGCCCGCTGTCCGACAACCAGGAACGGCTGTACGCCGGCGCGGTCGCCGGGACGTCCGACCGCCGGGTCCTCGTGGTGCTGCAGGGGATGGACACGTCCGGCAAGGGCGGCACCGTCCGGAACGCTGTCGGCCTGCTGGACCCGCAAGGCGTCACCGTCACGTCCTTCAAGGCGCCGACGGCCGACGAGCTCGCGCACGACTTCCTCTGGCGGGTCGAGCGCGCGCTGCCCCAGGCGGGCGAGGTCGGGATCTTCGACCGCTCGCACTACGAGGACGTCCTCATCGGTCGCGTGCGGGAGCTGGCCGATCCCGCCGAGATCGAGCGGCGCTACGACGCGATCAACGCGTTCGAGCAGAGCCTGGTGGACTCCGGCTGCACGATCATCAAGTGCTTCCTCCACATCTCGCCGGACGACCAGCTCGAACGGCTGCGCGCCCGGCTCGACGACCCGACGAAGCACTGGAAGTACAACGCCGCCGACGTCGACGAGAGGCTGCTGTGGCCCCGCTACCAGGAGGCGTACGAGACGGTCCTCGAGCTGTGCGCCACCGACGCCGCACCCTGGTACGTCGTCCCGAGCGGACGCAAGTGGTACCGCAACTGGGCCGTCGCGCAGCTGCTCGCCGAGCACCTCGGCGACGTCGCGCCGGAGTGGCCGAAGGCGGACTTCGACGTCGAGGTCGAGCGCCAGCGGCTCGACGCCACGGCGGACGTCGGCCACTGACGCTCAGGCCAGACTGCGGATCACCTCAGGCCGGATCAGGTCAGGCCGGGATGGGAACCAGGTCGACCGCACCGACCGCGTAGCGGGCGAGGATCACGTGAGCCAGCTCGGGTGATGCGCCGAGCGGGTCGGAGACCGCGACGGCTCCGGCCTCGAGCGCGAGCTCGCCAGCCCGGTCAGGGAGGAATCCCGGTGCGAGGAACAGCGACCCGACGGCGATGTGACGCTTGCCGTCGTTGCGCAGCTGCCGCACCGCCTCGCCGGTCGCCGGCGGAGCCGCCGACGCGAACGCGGCGAGCACCGGCAGCTTGTGGCGCGCGCCCCACGCGCGGGCGACACGCGCGACATGGGCGTTCGCCAGCGTGTCGGACGACCCGGCGGACGCCAGGACGAGCGCGTCGAGCTCGGTGGCGCGCGCTTCGCGCAGCGCGGCCCGCAGGCGCAGGTCGAGCACGCCGAGGAAGCTCTTGTGGACGCCGAGCACGTCGGTCGCGATGACGCGGACGTGCGGGTGGCGCTGGCGGATCGCCTCGAGGACCTGCGGCACGTCGACGTTCGCGTGGTACGCCTGCGTGAGCAGCAGCGGCACGACGACGATCTCGTCGAAGCCCTCGGCCACGAGCCGGTCTGCGACCGTCAGCGGCGACGGGTCGGCGAGCTCGAGGAAGGACTCCTCGACGCGCAGGTCCGGACGCATGCACCGGACCAACTCCGTCAGTGATGCGATGGTTGCGGCCGAGCGAGGATCACGGCTTCCGTGAGCGAGCGTGATGAGTGCCGGGGCGGTCATGGTGCATTCCTCCTTCCGGGAGGGTGTCGGGTGGTCTCGATCGCTTCGCGCCTCGACCAGCGGTGGGGTTGTCTAGAGGTGGATGCCGCACTCGTTCTTGGCGGTGCCGGCCCAGCGGCCGCTGCGGGCGTCCTCGCCCGGTGCGACGCGCTGCGTGCAGGGCCAGCAGCCGATCGACGGGTATCCGTCGTACTGGAGGGGGTTGACCAGGACGCCGTTCTCGGCGATGTAGCGGTCGACGTCGTCAGCGGTCCAGCGGGCCAGCGGCGAGACCTTGACCTTGCGCTTGCTGTCGTCCCAGCCCACCACGGGCGCGATGACGCGGCTGTGCGTCTCGTCGCGGCGGAGCCCGGTCGCCCACGCGTCGTAGCCGGCGAGGGCGTCCTGCAGCGGCTTCACCTTGCGGAGCGCGCAGCAGAGGTCGGGGTTCGTACGGAACAGGTCCTTGCCGTGCGTGGCATCCTGCTCGGCGACGCTCTGGACGGGGGTGATCGTGAGGAGGTTGACGGGCAGCGTCGCCTCGACCGCGTCGCGCGTGCCGATCGTCTCCGGGAAGTGGTAGCCGGTGTCCAGGAACACCACGTCGATCCCGGGCGCGACCTTGCCGGCGATGTCGGCCAGCACGGCGTCGCCCATCGAGGACGTCACACAGAACCGCTCACCGAACTGCTGGACCGCCCACTCCACGATGAGCTCGGCCGGTGCGAGCTCGAGCTCGGGGCCCGCGATGCTGGCGAGCTCCTCCAGCTCCTCGGCGGAGCGGGCGGGGATGCCGTCGCGTACTGCTGTCGTGGTCATGCGTTGTCACCTCCAGGTTTGATCAGTCCGATGAACGAGAGGGAGAAGGCACGGAGGCAGGCGCGGCACTCCCACGCGCCGTGCTGCGTGCCGTGAGGACGGAGGTCCTCGTCGCCGCAGTACGGGCAGTGGAACGGAGCCGCGCGGTTGCTCATCGCAGGGCGTCTTCCTCGGCACGGGCGACCCACTGCGCGAACGACTCGCCGTCCGCGCGCTGGTCGAGGTAGCCGCGGACGACGCTCTCGACGTAGTCGGGGAGCC
The DNA here is from genome assembly GCF_041320275.1 of Mumia sp. Pv4-285. Classification (NCBI taxonomy): domain Bacteria; kingdom Bacillati; phylum Actinomycetota; class Actinomycetes; order Propionibacteriales; family Nocardioidaceae; genus Mumia; species Mumia qirimensis. The sequence continues at coordinate 2,042,376 of NZ_CP162023.1, forward strand.
CGGCCGCCGTGACCTTGTGAGCACGTAGCTTGCGGCCGAACCCGGGGGTGAGGCCGAGCGCGCCACCGAGGTGGACCTGGAATCCCTCGACCTGCTGTCCCTCGTCGAGGACGAGCTGGCCCTTGAGGCCGATGTCGGCGGTCTGGATCCGGGCGCACGAGTTGGGGCAGCCGTTGACGTTGATCGTGATCGGCTCGTCGAGCTCGGGGATCCGCTGCTGCATCTCCTCGATCAGCAGGTCGGCGCGCTGCTTGGTGTCGACGATCGCGAGCTTGCAGAACTCGATGCCGGTGCAGGCCATCGTGTTGCGGCGCCACGGCGACGGGTTGGCCTCGAGGCCGATCGCGTCGAGCGCCGCGACCAGCGAGTCGACCTTGTCCGGGGCGACGTCGAGGACGAGGAGCTTCTGCTGCGCGGTCGTACGGACCCGGTTGCTGCCGTGCGCCTCGACGACGTCGGCGAGCTGGGAGAGGACGGTGCCGGTGACGCGTCCGACCTTCGGGGCGACGCCGACGTAGAAGTTGCCGTCCTTCTGCTGGTGGACGCCGACGTGGTCGCCGGGCGTCTGCGGTGCGGGAGCCTCGGGACCGTCGACCAGCTTGCGCTTGAGGTACTCGTTCTCGAGGACGTCCCGGAACTTCTCCGGACCCCAGTCGGCGATCAGGAACTTGATGCGTGCGCGGGTGCGGAGACGGCGGTAGCCGTAGTCACGGAAGACCGAGACGATGCCGTGCCAGACCTCGGGGATCTCCTCGAGCGGGACCCACGCGCCGAGACGCTGCGCGAGCATCGGGTTGGTCGACAGGCCGCCGCCGACGAGGAGGTCGAAGCCGGGTCCGTGGTCGGGGTGGACGACGCCCGTGAACGCGACGTCGTTGATCTGCGGCACGGTGTCGTGGCTCGGATGGCCGCTGATGGCCGTCTTGAACTTGCGCGGCAGGTTGGAGAGCTCCGGGTCACCGATGTAGCGGCGCTCGATCTCGTCGACCGCCCAGGTGCCGTCGATGATCTCGTCGGCGGCGATGCCGGCGACGGGGGAGCCGAGGATGACGCGCGGGCAGTCGCCGCAGGCCTCCTGCGTCGAGAGGCCGACCGACTCCAGCCGGTCCCAGATCTCCGGCATGTCCTCGACGCGGATCCAGTGGTACTGGACGTTCTGGCGGTCGGTGAGGTCGGCCGTGTCGCGTCCGAACTCCGTCGAGATGCCGGCGACCGTCCGCAGCTGCTCGAGGTCGAGCTGGCCGCCGTCGATGCGGACACGAAGCATGAAGTAGGAGTCCTCGAGCTCCTCCGGCTCCAGCGTCGCGGTCTTGCCGCCGTCGATGCCGGGCTTGCGCTGGGTGTAGAGACCCCACCAGCGGAAGCGGCCCCGGAGGTCGGCCTTGTCGATCGAGTCGAAGCCGCCGTGAGCGTAGATGTTCTCGATCCGTGCACGCACGTTGAGCGGGTTGTCGTCCTTCTTGGACTGCTCGTTGGCGTTGAGGGGCTCGCGGTACCCGAGGGCCCACTGGCCCTCGCCCTTCTTACGTCGGGGGCGCGCAGCGCGTACGGGGGCGTCGGTGGTCGCAGTCATGGGGCGTCCTGTCGAAGAATGCTCGAGAAGAGGGAAGCTGACGGTCGTGCCGGCACTCAGAGGCCGGGAGGCAAGATCAGGCGCAACGACACATCATGCTGCGCATACGACCGAAGTCCACGTGGCGACGGGCCGCCAGGTGTGTGGTCTGCGCTGTGAGCATGGTCGTAAGTCTGTGCCGCACAGGCGCTCGAGGGCAATGGCAAGTCTTGCGATGTGAGACATCACGCCACATCGTGAGACGGCTCGTTTCGCAGATCCCGCCGTTCCGGGGATCTGGGGGGGTCGGTGTGACCGCAGCCACAAAGCCCGGTACGCAATCAGCACCGGTGAATGAAACCCGTCCGGACGTCGATCGGACGCGTTCGTCCGGTCGGCCTAGCGTTTGCGCATGGTCGCAGTCTCGCGCACGTTCACCGTCGACACGCCCCTGAGCGATGTCTTCTCCTACCTCAGCGACTTCACGAGCACCGAGCAGTGGGACCCAGGGACGGTGGAGACCACCCGCGTCTCGGGCGACGGAGGAGTCGGTACGCGCTACCGCAACGTCTCGCGGTTCCTCGGGAAGTCGGTGGAGCTGACGTACGAGACCACCCGGCTCGAGCCCGACGCGGTCTTCGAGGTCGTCGGCAAGAACGACACCGTGACCACGAGGGACCACATGACGTTCGCGGCGGTCGGCGCGGGGACGCAAGTCAGCTACACCGCCGACTTCGGCTTCCACGGACTCGTCGGCAAGATCCCCGACGCCGTGCTGCGCATCCCGCTGGAGCGGCTCGCGGACAAGACGGTCCGGCAGATGCAGGCGACGCTCGCCGACCTCTGAGGGCCGCGACTGCGCCCGCCGACGTCAGGCGATGACCGGTGTCGCGCGCTCCGCGATCCGTGCAGCGTCGACACCGCGGGGCAGCGTCCCGAACGTGCCCGCCCAGTCTCCCGCGATGCGCGAGGCCACGAACGCGTCCGCGACGGCGTCGTCTCCGTAGCGGATCAGCAGCGACGCCTGCAGGATGGCGGCCATCCGGCCCGCGATGCGACGAGCGCGGAACTCGAGCTCGGTGAGGTCGCTGAGCTCGTTGAGGACGTCGTTGACCGCGGCGTCGAGGCTCGCGTACCGCCCGCGGACCGTGCCGACCTCGTTGAGCCAGGCCTCGAGCGCCTCCGGCTCCCGCTGAAGGGCGCGGAGGACGTCGAGCGCGTTGACGTTGCCGCTGCCCTCCCAGATCGAGTTGAGCGGCGACTCGCGGAACAGCAGCGGCATGCCGGACTCCTCGACGTAGCCGTTGCCGCCGAGCACCTCCAGCGCCTCCGCGACGTGGAAGGGGGTGCGCTTGCAGACCCAGAACTTCGCGATGGGCAGCGCGATCCGGCGCAGCGCCTTCTCGTGCTCGTCGTCGGGCCGCTCCACGCTGGAGGCCATCCGCAGCGCGAGCAGGGTGGCGGCGTCGGACTCCACCGCGAGGTCAGCGAGGACGTTCTGCATCGCCGGCTTCTCCGACAGCAGCCCGCCGAACGCGCTGCGCTGGGAGGCGTGCCAGGTCGCCTCGGCCACCGAGCGCCGCATCAGGGCGGACGAGCCGAGGACGCAGTCGAGCCGCGTCGAGGCGACCATCTCGATGATGGTGCGGACACCGCGGCCCTCGTCACCGAGGCGTACGGCCCAGGTCCCTGCGAACTCCAGCTCGCTGGACGCGTTGGAGCGGTTGCCGAGCTTCTCCTTGAGGCGGACCACCTGCAGCGGGTTGCGAGTGCCGTCGGGGAGCACCCGCGGCACCACGAAGCAGGTCACACCGCCGGGGGCCTGCGCGAGCACCAGGAACAGGTCGTTCATCGGGGCGCTGGTGAACCACTTGTGGCCGTGCAGGACGTACTCGCCGTCGACGTCGGTCGGCGTGGCCGTGGTCACGTTGGTACGGACGTCGGAGCCGCCCTGCTTCTCCGTCATGCCCATGCCGGCGAGGATGCCGCGCTTCTCGGCGGGGTTGCGCAGGCCGAAGTCGTACTCGGTCGAGGCCAGCAGCGGGGTCCACTGCTTCGACTGGGCGTCGTCGGCACGCAGCGCCGGCACCGCCGCGTACGTCATCGTCAACGGGCACCCGTGCCCGGGCTCGTTGTGGGTCCAGGCGATGTACGCGGCGGCGCGGCGCAGGTGCGGCTTCGGCTCCTCGCTGATCCAGGGCGTCGCGTGCAGGCCGAACTGCGTGCCCTTCTCCATCATCCAGTGCCACGACGGGTGGAACTCGATCTCGTCGACCCGGTTGCCGTACCGGTCGACCGGACGCAGGACGGGCTCGTTCTGGTTGGCCAGCATCCCGTGCTCGCGCGCCTCGGCGGAGCCGGCGAGCCGCCCGACGGGCGTGAGGGACTTCAGGACGTCGTCGGCGTCGTCGCCGGCGAGAGCGCGGACGGCATCGACGAGCGCGGCGTCGGACTCCACGGCGTCGTAGCCGACCAGCGGTGCTGGCTGGTTGTGGGGAGAGCGCTGCAACGGGTCCATGCCCTCAGGTTAAGCGGTCGCTCAGTGAGCCAGGACACGGTCCGTGGCCAAATTCGGTCGCGCCCGACGGACCTGCGTACGTACGGTCGGCGCGTGAGCACGAGCAGCGAGACGACGACCGCCTGGACGGGGCGTGTCGTGCGCGGTGACCGGGGGAGCGTCCGGGTCGTCGATGGCGACGGGGGTGTGACGACCGCCCGGGTCGCCGTGGCGGTGTCCGACCCGCTGGACGCGCCCTGCGTCGGTGACTGGGTGTCGGTGGTGCAGACCGGGGACGACGTGGCGGTCGTCGCGGTGCTGCCGCGTCGTACGCTCCTGGAGCGCGCCGAGCCCGGCGGGTCGTCGCGCCACCAGCCGCTCGCTGCGAACGTCGACGTGGTCGCCGTCGTCGTGGGGCTCGACCAGATGCCGTCGCTCGAGAAGGTCGAGCGTCTCCTCGTCGTTGCATGGTCCAGTGGAGCGGCGGTGCACGTCGTGCTCACCAAGGCGGATCTCGCGTCGGACGCCGCCGACGTGGCCGACGACATCACGGGGCAGCTGGGTGCGGCGGTGATCGTGTGCAGTGCGACGACGGGGGAGGGGATCCCGGAGGTCGCGGCGCTTGCTGCCGATGGCGCGACCCTGGCGCTCGTCGGATCGTCGGGCGCCGGCAAGTCGTCGCTGATGAACGCCATCGTCGGGGACGAGGTCGTGGCGACCTCGGCGATCCGCTCGGACGGGCGTGGTCGCCACACGACAGTCCGTCGGGAGCTCGTCGCACTGCCTGGCGGGGGATGGATCATCGACACGCCGGGCCTGCGCGGCGTCGGGGTCACCGCCTCCGACGGGCTGGCCTCGGCCTTCGCCGACGTCGAGTCGCTCGCGCGGTCGTGCCGGTTCGCCGACTGCACGCACGAGGTCGAGCCCGGCTGCGCGGTCCGTGCGGCGCTCGACTCCGGGTCCCTCACGCTGCGCCGGTACGAGAGCTGGCGGACGCTGCAGCGCGAGGCGCTGTGGTTGGAGCGACGCACCGACTCCCGGCTCGCTGCCGAGCAGAACCGGCAGGTCCGGCGTACGACGCGGGAGCAGCGACGCTTCCGCCGCGCACGCGGCCACTGACCTCGATCAGTCGAGGAAGGTCGCCGGCGGCGGCAGCGTCCGCGCGCCGCGGCCTCGGTACTGGAAGTGCTGCCAGTCGGAGCTGCCCATCCACCAGAACCCGTGCCGCGCCATGATGCGCACCACGAGGTGGCTGCTGCTGCGGTAGACGACCCGGGCCGGGCTTCGCCTCCTGTCCCACTCCCGGTTGGGGACGATGCCCCAGCCCGACCGGTACGGGTTCTCCCAGGTGTTGATGTCGATGCTCCGGCCGGTGCTGTGCGGGCTCCGGGTGCGCGGGCGTCCCACGACGCCCCGGCAGTTGAAGCCGGACGAGTTGCCGGCGGCCATGGACTTCATGTCGTCGCCGCCGCGGAGCCGACGCGACCATCCGAAGCGGTCGACGCGGTACAACGACCGGATCGGCGCCTTCGCGGCGTACAGGTCGCGGAAGACCCGCCGGGTGGCCTTGGCGACGCTCTTGTTCACCACGATCTCGCCGCGGCGGCGGTAGCCGTCGTACGCGAAGTAGTTCGTCCGGACGAGACGCAGCGAAGACCTGCCGACCGGGCAGCCGCGGTGCCAGCTACGTCGCTTCATGGAGCGCCAGACCCGTGCCGAGATCTTGTTGATCGTCACGTCAGCACCGGCTTTCTTGGCGCGTGGCTGGGCGGGCAGCTTGATGCGGGGGGCGGGGGCACCGGACGGGCGACGGAACACGTAGCCCGGCGGGACGTTGTCCACCGTCCAGAGGCCTGACGCGGTCGCACGGACGTACGGCGTGGAGGGGGTGCGCACCTGGTACGACACGTCGACCCGTGGGCGGACCCGGACGGCGGCGACGCCGGAGCGGACGGCGAAGGTCCCGCGCCGCTCCCACGTGGTCGAGCTCCGCCGGCGACCCCACAGCTGGGCGGATCCCGTCACCGGGCGGCCGTCGGTGGTGACCCAGCGGACCTGCAACGTCGCCGTCTTGCCGTCGGCGACCCTGGTGGCGCCCGAGAGCGAGGCACGGGAGGGCGCGGCCCCGGCGACGATCGTGAGCTCCCGCACCGCGGTGCCGCCACCGGTCGCCTGGACGACCCGGAGACGGTGCGTGCCCGGATCCAGCCCGATGCGCAGGGCGTACGACCCGTCGGCCGCGGGCAGCGCCGTCGTGACGACGGACCAGACGCCGCCGCGGCCACGGTAGTCGAGCGAGACCGCGTCGGTGGGTGCGGACGTGGTGCCGGTGACGATCGCGACCGTGCCGGCGTACACACGGGCCGGAGCGTTCACCGTGAGATCGGGCGGAGCTGCGGAGGCAGCAGTCGGCGCCATCAGGGTGCCGACCAAGAGGGTCCCGAGGAGGGTGAGGAGCACGCGGCCAGGGGTCACCCTCCCAACCTAGGCCCAGTCGGCCCCGGCGTCGCGGCAGCGACTCACGCGTCCTGGATCCGCGCGAACGGACGGGCCTCCTCCAGCTCGTACGCGAGCTCGAGCAGGGTGCGTTCGTCGCCGTGGTCGGCGGAGAAGTGGGACGCGAGCGGCAGCCCCGCCCGCGTCTGCCCGAGCGGCAGCGAGATCGCCGGTCCGCCGGTCACGTTGTTGAGCGGGGTGAACCCGACGTACGCCTGCAGACGAGCGAACAGCCGGTCGTAGTCGAGGGTGGGTGAGAGGTATCCGAGCTTCGGGGTGGTGTGCGTGAGCACGGGGGAGAGCACGACGTCGTACGTGGTGAACATCGCTCGGTAGGTGCGCTCCGTGCGCCGCAGGCGGTAGATCGCCGCGGGGAACCGCCGCATGCCACGGCGGAACGCGTCGGCGAGCCCGCGCGTGAGGTTGTCGGTGCGCGTCGCGTCGAAGTCGGGAGCGAGAGTGCGCCTGCCGGTGGTCGAGAGGTACCACGCGAGGAAGCCCCAGTAGAGGGAGAAGTCGTCGGCGAACTGCTGCGTGATCGGCAGCGGGATCTCTTCGACGTGGTGGCCGAGGTCGGCCAGCAGCTCGGCCGTCGCTGTCGTGGCGAGGCGCGTGTCGCGGTCGGACTCGGCGATGACGGAGTCGTACAGGACGCCGACGCGCAGCCGCGTCGACCCCGCACGCTCAACCAGCCGGACCGGCGGGAGCTTGGGGTTGCGGTACGTCCTCTCGGCGGCGGCGAAGAACCGGGCGGTGTCGCGCACGGACCGGGTGACGACGCCCTGCGCGACGATCTTCACCGGCATCGTGAGGTCGAGCCTGTCGGGCGTGATGCGGCCGCGGGTCGGCTTGAGCCCCACGAGGCCGCAGGCTGCGGCCGGGATGCGGATCGAGCCGCCACCGTCGTTGGCGTGGGCGAGGGGCACCGCACCGGCGGCGACGAGGGCCGCCGAGCCGCCGGAGGACGCGCCCGACGAGTAGGCGGGGTTCCACGGGTTGCGGACCGGTGGGCGGGTCATGAACTCGGTGGTGGCGCTGAACCCGAACTCCGGGAGCCGCGACTTGCCGAGGAACGTCAGTCCCTGCTCGGCCCACGCACGGACGAAGTCGCTGTCGGTGCGGGCCAGCGGCGCGGCGTACGCCTCGGACCCGTTGCCGGTCGGCCAGCCGGCGACGTCCACGTTGTCCTTGACGAACGTCGGCACGCCGGCGAAGACACCCGTCGCGTCACGGTCTGCGGCGTCGAGGGCGCGGCCAGGGTCCAGGTGCTCGACGGCGTCGAGCGACGCGACGTCCTCCACGCGTGCGAGCGCCGCCTCGGTCACCTCGCGGGGCTTGACCTGACCAGCGGCGACCAGCTCCGCGATGCCGGTAGCGTCGAGGTCACCGAGAATGTCGTCACGGAAGGCGTGGACGCGGGCAGAGTGCGACACGGTTGCTCCTGGGCGTGCGTGAGTCCGGGGTCATCCCGGAGCGTAACAGCGAGTTGCGCCGGTCGATCCGGGTACGTGCGACGTGACGATGCGCGACGGGAGGAGGCAGATCGTGTCCGCACACGGCGGCAACCGTGCGATCATCGCCGCACTCTCGGCGAACCTCGGCATCGCGGTCACCAAGTTCCTCGCGTTCCTGCTCACCGGTGCCTCCTCGATGCTCGCAGAGGCGGTGCACTCGGTCGCCGACTCCGGCAACCAGGCGCTGCTGCTGCTCGGGGGGAAGCGCGCCAAGCGGGAGGCCGACGAGAGGCACCCGTTCGGGTACGGGCGTGAGCGCTACATCTACGCGTTCATCGTCTCGATCGTGCTCTTCAGCGTGGGTGGGCTGTTCGCCCTGTACGAGGCATGGCACAAGTGGGAGCACCCGGAGCCGATCGACGCCTGGCAGTGGGTGCCGATCGCGGTGCTGCTGGTCGCCATGGCGATGGAGGGCTACTCGTTCCGGACCGCGATCGTCGAGTCCAACCGGCTGCGAGGGACGCAGTCGTGGGTGTCGTTCGTCCGGAACGCGAAGTCGCCGGAGCTGCCCGTGGTCCTGCTCGAGGACTTCGGCGCTCTCATCGGCCTGGTGCTGGCGCTGTTCGGGGTGAGCATGACCCTCGCGACCGACGACGGCCGGTGGGACGCCGCGGGAACGGCCGGCATCGGGCTGCTCCTGGTCTCGATCGCCGTCGTCCTGGCGGTCGAGACGAAGTCCCTGCTGCTCGGGGAGTCGGCGACCCGTGCCGACGTCGACGCCATCAGGGCAGCCGTCATCGGGGACGGCGTGCCCTCCGTCATCCACCTCCGCACGCTGCACCTCGGCCCCGAGGAGCTGCTGGTTGCCGCGAAGATCGAAGTGGACGCGACGGAGAGCGCAGCCGAGATCGCCGCGGCGATCGACGGAGCGGAGGCCCGGATCCGGGCTGCCGTCCCGATCGCGCGGGTGATCTACCTGGAGCCCGACCTCCGGCGAGCGGTCGACGTCTCCGAGGGCTAGCTGCTAGCCCGGCAGCACCCGGATGATGCGGTCCGTGCCGCCACCGTTGGACGTCGACACGTACAGGGCCCCTCCGGGTGCGACCGTGACCGCGCGCAGCCGGCCGTACTGGCCCTGGAGCGCCACCGACTGTCCGGTCAGCCGTCCCTTCCTGCTGAAGCGCAGCAGGCGGACCTGCTCTCCCTTCAGCGCCGTCACGGCGAGCACCTTGCCGGAGCGGTTGCCCCAGACCGACCCGCGGAGCCACGCCGCGGCGGTCGTCGCCAGGGTGGACCCGCCCGAGCGCCAGCGGGCCGCGCGCTGCTTGCCGGGCAGGCCGTGGTCGGTCATCGGCACCGACTCGTTGTAGCCGGGCACCGGGTTCCAGCCGTAGTTGCCCTTGCGGCGCAGACGGTTCACCTCGTCGTCGCGGTACGAGCCCTGCTCGACCGACCACACCTGTCGCCCGCGACGGGCGAGATCCTGCACGTTGCGGTGGCCGTACGTGTAGACCCGCCGCTTCATCGCGTAGCGGGACCGCGCGTACGGGTTGGTCTTCACACCGCGGCCGGTGCGCGCGTCCACACGGAGCACCTTCCCGCCACCGGAGCGCAGGCGCTGCGGGTTGCGGCCGACGGCGGCGTCTCCGGTCCCGATGAGGAGCGCTCCACCACGGCTGAATGCGAGCGCACACCCTCCGTGCCGCCCGCTCGTCGCCGGCAGACCCCGCACGATCGTCTTGACGATGCGCGCACTCGTACGCGCCTTGTTGAGGCGCCAGCGGACGACGCGGACGTCCCTGGTCGAGCCGGACGAGTAGCCGTGGCACGTGTAGAACGCTCGCGTACGGGCGAAGTCAGGGGCGAGCTCGAGCGCCATGAGACCGGTCTCACCGCTGGCCCAGATGGTGCCCGACCTGCCGACGACGCGCTTGCCGCCGTTGACGGTCCCGAGCGAGATCGTACGGCGGTCGCGCTGGGTGAAGAGGAACTGGGACGACGAGATGAACGCGATGTCCCACGGGTGGTCCAGGCCGGTGAGGACGGTGGCGGAGCGCACTGGAGCGACGCGCAACGCCGCGGGGGCTGCGGAGGCAGCAACGGCGCTGGCCCTGGGCGAAGCGGTGTCGGTCGCCGCACCCGCTCCCGCCTCGGGCAGGAACAGTGCGGCGCTGGCGAGGAGGGCGGTGGCGACGACGGTGTGCCTCATCGCCTCAGTCTCACCCCGGCGGGCGGATCCGTCGAGCCGTCAGGACCGGCGGCGCAGGTATGGCCGTACGAGCGCGACGAGGTCGTCGCCGGGCGCGGCGCCGATCTCGCGCCGGAGCCGCTGCGCGTACGCGCGGTATCGCCGCGCAGCCTCCACCCGGTTGCCCTCGCGGACGAGCGCGTCGACCAGCACCGTCACCGCCGACTCGCGGAGAGGCTCCGCGCACACGGCAGCGAGCCCTGCTCCGGTGGCGAGCGGGTACGCCCCCGCGTGCGAGGCGGTCCGGCACACCGCCTCCAGAGCCTGGATCCGGTGCAGGTGGAACTGGTCCTGCTCGTCCAGGACCCACGGCTCGTACCAGCCGGGCAGGAGGTCGTGCTTCAGCATCTCCACCGCCTCCGCACCCACCAGCGTGTCGGCGAGCGCCCGGTCCGCCACGCGCCGAGCGTCGACGAGGTCCACCGATGCGTCGAGCTGCAGCTCTGGGCCGTCGGGTCGCACCCAGCGGTGGGGAAGCTGCCAGAGTGCGCGGCGGAGGTTGGCTCGGGCCCGTGTCTCCGAGACCTCCGGCCACAGGTCGGTGCCTGTGAGGAGCCGGTTCGCCCGGGGCCCCTTCACCGCGAGGTACGCGAGCAGGCGTCGCCCTGCGCCCGACAACCGCTCGTTGGGCCGTGTCCCGAGCCCACCGAGGACGCCGACGCGACGCGATCCGTACGAGCTGGCCACCGTGTGCTCCTGGGGTCCGCGGCACGTCCGGACGAGGCGTCAGGGGGACACGCGACGATTGAGACGAGCGCAGACGGGTGTGCGCGACATGTCTTCGACCTCACGAGCATAGGCGCCTCCGAGGTCGCGCCCCCCGGCGTTGTCGCGTGGTCGGCCACGGTCGGACGACAGCGGGTACGCCAGTGGGACGCGACGCGGACGAAGGGCGGTCGGGCCTCGGTACGCGGCGGTGCCGCCACGGGGGCGTCGACGGGACCGGCGGGTGCACGGGGGGCCCGCAGGCTGGTGTGCGTCGTGTGACGACGAGCGCCGGGAGGGCACGATGACCGTGATCGACGAAACCGCTGGGGGCCCGTTCGAGGTCGAGACCCCCTTCTCCGAGCACGCCGTCAGCACGGAGACACCGCCCTCGACGCTGGGCTTCCTGCCGTGGACCGAGGTGACGACCCCGTTCGCCGAGATGTTCACCGGCGAGCTGGAAGGCGACGGCGAAGTCGGGGAGATCATCGCGGAGGCGTTCGAGAGCATCCGCGACGAGCAGTTCGACGAAGCGCTCGCGGAGCTGATCGCCGAGACGGCCGAGGCCGCCGAGACCGGCCTCGCCGGAGAGCAGCCCCAGCAGCTCACCGAGCTGCGGCGCCAGGTGGCCGACGCTCACCTGTCGCCGATCGGCTCCGAGGCCGAGCGTTGCGTCCAGCGCTTCGCCGACCACGTCCAGAACCTGGATCTCGAGGGGATGGCACCGGACCAGCTCGACGAGCTCCTCGACCGCTTCGAGGTCGGTGGGCTCGGTGTCTCTCCTGCGGGGGAGGAGTTCATCGGTGGCCTGATCAAGAAGGCCAAGAGCGTCGTGAAGACGGTGGTCAAGACCGCCGGCAAGATCGCCAAGGCGGCGCTCCCGATCCTCGGTCCGATCCTCAACAAGCTGAAGGCGCTCGTACGCCCGCTGCTGCAGCGCGTCCTGGCGATCGCGATCAACAAGCTCCCCGCGGCCCTGCACGAGCCGGCGCGCGCCCTCGCGAAGCGGTTCGGCCTCGGTCAGAAGGAGGCGGAGGACCTCCTCGAGGCCGAGGCGGAGGAGGAGTTCATGGTCGCGTCGTTCGCTCCGACACCCGTGGCCGCGGGCGATCCCGAGTCGCTCGCCGAGGCGTTCGACGCCGCACTGGCCGAGTCCGTCCTCGGTGGCGAGGCGCTCGAGCAGGGGGAGAGCTTCGGGCACGACCAGGAACGAGGCGCCGCGCCTGTCGCGACCGACGAGCTCGAGGCCCTGGCAGAGGCGCGCAGCGCGTTCATCGACCGGGTGTCGTCCGCACAGGAGGGTGAAGACCTGACCCCGGCGATCGACCAGTTCGTCCCCGCCATCCTGCCCGCGCTCCGGCTCGGCGTTCGCCTGGTCGGGCGCCCCAAGGTCGTCGGCTTCCTGTCCGGCTTCCTCTCCAAGCTCATCGGTCAGTGGGTCGGGCCCAAGCTCTCGGGGCCCCTGTCGTCGGCCATCGTCGACGTGGGCCTGCGGGTCATCGGCCTCGAGCAGGGCCGCCCCGGCCAGCTCGAGCAGGAGGCCGCGCCTGCCGCGCTCGCCGCGACCGTGGAGGACACCGTACGCCGCCTCTCGGAGCAGCCCGCGGAGTTCTTCGAGGACGAGGACCTGCTCCAGGTCGCGCTCGCGGAGGCGTTCGAGGAAGCCGTCGCCGCGAACTTCCCGACCCAGCTCGTCCGGCCCGACCTGCAGATCGCCCCGTCGCTCGGAGGATCGTTCGTCGTGCGCCACGCCCGCACCGCCTACGCGTACAAGAAGTTCTCCCGAGTGCCCGAGATCGAGGTGACCGCAGCCGTGGCCACCACGGTGCGGACGTTCGGCGGCGCCACTCTTGACGCTGCGTTGCGCGCCGCCGGGATCACCCTGCCGGGACGGTTCCGGGTCCACGTGTACGAGTCGTGCCCGGGGACGACCCTCGTCCGGCTCGCCCGGCTGGAGCGGACCGGTGGTGCCGCGTTCCCGCGCGGCGCGCACAGCCAGCTGCACCCGCTGACCGCCTCCACCGCCGGACTGCTGCTGCGCGAACCGCGGCTCGGCGTCGACGTGCCCGGCCGGTTCCTCGCCTCACGTCACCGCATCTCGGTGGGTCAGCGCTTCTTCCGCCTCGAGCCGATCGGCCAGGTGGAGACCCCCGCCGCGACCGTCGGCGCTGCGGCAGGGGAAGCCGCCCGACCGAGCGACGGCAGAGTCCGCACAGACGAGGCGCGGGGCGTCCTGCGCCTGTCGCTCTACTTCTCCGAGGCCGACGCGCAACGGCTTGCGGCGGCCGTGTCGTCGGGGCGTGGCGGCACGACCCTGCTGCGCGCCCTGCTGCGTGCCGCGTTCGCCGCGACACAAGGACCCCGCCCGGCACGCCGCCGAGCGCCCGCCGGCCGCGGTCGTGGTCGCGCCGGTGCACGGGGACGGGGCCGCGGGCCGTCACGCGGACAGCGGCGGATCCGCTCCGGCCTCGCGAAGGCACTGGCGGAGTTCGTCCGTACGCGCGGTCACGAGTTCGTCCGCGCAGCTCAGGACCCGGCCAACGGCGTCACGGTTCAGGTGCACCTCCGCGGTGTTGCCGGACCCGCTGCCGAGGCGGCCGACGACGCGGCCGACGCCGCGGCCGCTGGAGCGCCGGCGACAGCCACCACGACCGCACCGGCGACCGCCTCGGTGGCCGGGCCCTCAGGCGCGCCGGCGGCCACCACCGCCGTACCCACCACGCCGCTGCCGGCGGTCGTGCCCACCCCACCAGCAGCACCGGCGACGGTCACCGTCGTCGCGGGGAGGGCCAAGCCGTGAACGAGCACCGCCTGATCGCCGACGAGCTCGAGCGCCAGCTCGGGCACTGGGTCGGTGCCGCGCAGTGCTTCGTCGACGCAGAGGAGTTCGCGTCGCGGAGCGCGTGGGAGTCGCTCGAACGCTCGATCGGCGTGCCTGTGCGCACCCAGCTCGCGCGGACCGTCGACCAGCTCCTCGAGAACGGGCGTACGACCGCCGCCGCCGTACGCGCGAGCCGCCTCGACCCCGATGCCGTCGAGTCGGCGCACGCGGCAGTGCAGCAGTTCCGGCGCCGTTACGTCCAGGTCGAGACGACGCTGGACTTCTTCGGACAGGCCGTCAACACCCGCACCAGCCTCCACCTCCGTACGGCGCTGCAGTTCCTCGACTCCGTCGCCTACCAGAGCATCGAGCAGGTGCTGCGGCCGTTGGGCCTCCCCGTCCCTCCCGTGCTGACCTACCTGGGGGAGGGGCTGGGCGCCAGCATCCTCCGGGTCGGGATCCGGCTGTGGGCTCCCGGCTCCGTGAACCCTGTCGCCGCGATCAAGATCGTGCGTCACAACCTGTACCGACCCACCTCCCTCTTCCACGAGTCCGGCCACCAGGTCGCGCACCTCGCCGGCTGGAACGACACCCTCTCCGACGCCCTCGGGGAGACCCTCGCCGACGACCCGGCGCTGCGGGCGATGTGGCAGCCGTGGAGCAGCGAGATCGCCGCCGACGTGTACGCCTTCGTTCTCACCGGCTTCGCGTCGGTCGCCGCTCTCCACGACGTGGTCGGCGACGAGCGCACCCTCTTCCGGTGGCCGCTCGGCGACCCGCACCCGATCGGATGGCTCCGCACGCTGCTGGGCTGTGCGATGTGCCGGCACGTCTACGGCGCCGGGCCGTGGGACCGGCTGGAGCGGGCGGTCATGACGGCGTACCCGCCGAGCCGTGCGGAGGCGGCGACCGTTCCCCTCCTCCTGCGGTCGCACCGACGGCTCGACGCGATCGCCGCGACCTGCCTCGACACGAAGGTCCCTGGGTTCCGCGGACGGCCGATCGGTGCGCTGGCCGACCCGCGGAAGGTCTCTCCGGCGGCTCTCGCCGAGCTGGAACGGGCGGCAGGACCAGCGCTGTGGACGTCGCCGCACTGGCGCCAGACGGAAGGGATCCGCCTCATCGCGCTCGCCGGGCTGCGAGAGGCGGAGAACCCCGAGCGGGCCGGCGAGTGGATCTCGCGGGCCAGGACGTGGATGACCGGTCAACGGAGCATCGCCGCATGAGCGGCGGCTAGTGGAGGTGGCAGACGTGGCGAAGAAGACGACGAGCGGGAACCCGACGACCAGGTCGCTGGCATCGTCGATGGCGACGATCGAGGATCGTACGGAAGACCTCCTGGGTGCCGTCGAGGCGATGCAGCAGAGCTCGTCCGAGGAGTTCGCGAAGGTGTGGACGACGCTCGGCGGCATCGCCGGGCTGGACGGGCTCGCGATCGGGCTCGCGGAGATCGCGGAGGTGATGGGGCCGCTGCGCAGCATCGTCCCCCCGTCCACCGCGCTCGAGCTCGACCCGGGCGTCCCGGAGGCGCTCGCCCTGATCAGGGACGCGCTGGGTGGCGACCGTGACTCCAACTTCCAGCAGCTGGCGACGGACTACGAGCAGCCGGTCTCCTTCATCGGCCAGGCTCGGCCGGTCGTCGCCGGCCCGTACTACGAGGAGCAGGTGGCATGATCACGCAGCTCGTCCAACAGCTCGGCGGCGGCCCGGTCGCCGAGGCACAGGTCATCACGGCCGACCCTCTGGACCTGGTCTGGCGGATGGAGCAGGTGCTCGACGCGGCCAACCCGTGGGCGCCGAACCCGCCACCGGCCGGTCCGGCGCGGGTGGCGCTGTTCAACGCCGGGGCGTTCAGCGCCGTCCCGATGCCGTCGCAGCCCGCGTGGGACCACCTCGTCTACGCGTACGCGATCGAGAACACCCGCGCGGCGCAGATCCTCGCACGCGTCGTCCGCGCCTTCCGCGGCGGTGAAGGGCTCGGCATCCCGTCGGTCGCGACGCAGCGGTGGCTCGACGCGACGGAGACGCTGCTCTTCGGCGCGCAGAACCCGGTGTCCGCGTGGCTGTCGACCAGCGCGGTGCGTCCCGACGCCGAGGCCGTACGCCGCAACGCGTACTACCGGATGTTCGGGATGGACCTTGCGCACGGCACGGACACGAACGGGCCCTACCCGTACGAGAAGGCCGAGGCCTCCAACCGGACGTTCGTCGCGCTGCTCGAGGAGCTCCTGTACGAGCTGTGGCGCGCGATCGAGAACGTACGCAACCTCGTCGCCGGCAACACCACCGACGACGATCGGATCTATCGGCTCGCCGAGCAGATCGGCTTCATGCTGCGCTCGCGGCGGCAGAACGCGCTGCTGAGCCGTGAGGAGCTCGCGGCGACGACGGCGATGGGCTGGGTGGAGCTGACGCTGGGCTCGAACACGCCGGTCGTGGTGGACCTGCGGGCGCAGGCGACGAGCGCGGCGGACCGGCTCCGGGTGATCGGCGAGCGGGTCGGCCTGCCGCCGCACTCGAGGGCGAACTCCTTCTTCGCCATGGCGCAGGAGCTGTCCCTGGTCCTGCGTGCCCTCGAGGCGGGGTGGGTCACCGACAGCGGGAGCGCGTGGCTGCTCTACCAGAGCACCGTGCCGCCGGCCCTCCCCCCGCTTCCGCCCGGCACGGCGCCGCTCGGCACCGAGGTGCGACGCGTGATCACCGAGTGGGCCGCGGCGTCCGGACGCAACCTCAAGGAGCGGCCGACGCCGATCCAGGTCGTCCCGGCTCCGCGCCCGCTGACCAAGCGATGACGGAGGTGGACCATGCTCGAGGACGAGGCACCGTGGCAGACGACCGAAGTGGATCCCGGCACGCGGGAGTGGTTCGACGAGAGCCCGTTCCGGACCGAGACGCAACCCGCCCCCGAGACCGAGTGGACGGAGACCGAGGGGGCCTGGACGGAGACCGAGGGGGCCTGGACGGAGACCGAGGGGGCCTGGACGGAGACCGTCCCGGCCACCGAGGGGGAGACGTGGGGGCCGCACCAGTGCGCGCCCGGTGAAGGTCCACCGACAGCCCCGGTCGGACCGCGGCCGCTGATCCACCGCAGCACGTCGGCGTCGAAGGCGCGCAACCCTGCGGTGGGCTACGCCCAGCACCTTCTCAACCGGTTCCTCGCCTCGTGGCGCTCCGGCACGTCGGCGTGCTCGGACACCAGCCAGGCGACGCGGCAGTACATCTCCGCGCTCCAGCCGCAGCTCAGGGCGATCGGGCAGGACCCGCTCGTCGTCGACTGCCGGTTCGGCCAGGGGACGGAGCTGGCGACGAAGATGTTCCAGGCGTGCCGCGGGCTGGTCCGCGACGGTGTGATCGGACCGAAGACGTGGCCGGAGCTGGAGAAGCTCGCGGTGACGCCGCTCCCCGGACCGACGCCGACCCCCACCCCCACGCCGACTCCGACACCGACCCCCACTCCGACGCCGACCCCCGCACCGGCCGTACGCGTCCGCGAGGACGTCTGGACCCTCAGCACCGCGAACCGGTGGCACCCGACGATCCTCTGGTACGCCCGCGCGATCACGGCTCTCCAGGCCAGGGACGGGGCGAGCTTCGCCGACCCGCGGAGCTGGCGCCACCTCGCCGAGACCCACGGGGCATCCCTCCCGCGGGCTCAGTGGCCGGCCGGTGCGCGGTGGGACACCTGCGAGCACGGGAGCTGGCACTTCCTGCCGTGGCACCGCGTCTACCTCCACCACTTCGAACGGATCGTGCGTGACGAGGTCGTCCGGCTCGGTGGGCCGAACGACTGGGCACTCCCGTTCTGGAACTACAGCGACACCAGTCGCCCCGAGGTGCGCAGCATCCCTCCGGCCTTCCGGGACCAGCGCATGCCCGACAACCAGCCGAACCCGCTGTTCGTGTCCCAGCGCGCCCCGGGGATCAACACCGGGACGGCGATGCCCGCGCCGGCGGTCGCGGTGACGAGCACGATGGCCGAGGCCCGGTTCACGGGCCCGTTCTCCGGTGCGTTCGGCGGACGGGCAGCCAGTCCAGGCACGCACAACGGCACCGACCGGGGTGCGCTGGAGCTCACTCCGCACGGCAACGTCCACGTCCAGGTCGGGGGGACGAACCCGGACGGGCTCATGACCGGCTTCGACACGGCGGGGCGCGACCCGATCTTCTGGCTGCACCACGCCAACATCGACCGCCTGTGGGAGGCGTGGCTGCGGGGGCGCAACCACAACAACCCTGACAGGGCGGACTGGCGCGACGCCCGCTGGACGTTCGGCTCCGGCGCGACGACGACCGTGCTGACCACGGGACAGGTCGTCGACCCCAGGCGGCCGCCGCTGGGATACCGGTACTCCGACATGCCACCGACGCCGACTCCAGAGGCGTTCGCGGAACGGTTCGACGAGCAGCTCGAACCGGAGCTCGAGCAGGAGGAGCGGCCGCCCGAGCTCGTCGGTGCGTCGAGCGGACCAGTCCCGCTCGGCTCGCGGCCGACGTCGTCGCCGGTGCCGATCAGCGCGCCCGTCGGCCCGGTCGCGCGTCTGATCAACGAGTCGGGCACGGTCCCGCCGGGCTCTCGCGTCTTCCTCCGGCTGGAGAACATCAAGGCGACGCGGCTCGGCGCCGGGTCGGTCCTGGTCCACGTGAACGTGCCCGCGGGGGCAAGGCCGGCGGACTTCCCGGCACGACAGGCGGGCGTGCTTCCGATGTTCGGCGTGCTCGAGGCGTCGCGGAAGTCCGACACGCACAGCGGCAGCGGCGTCAACGCCACCTTCGACATCACCGCGATGGTCAAGGCGCTGTCCGCCTCGGGCCAGTGGGACCCCAAGAAGCTGAACGTCGCCTTCACCCCGATCCCCGACGCCACCGGGAAGGTGCCCGAGGGTGACGTCGCGGTGGGGCGGATCAGCCTCTTCTACGCATGAGCACCGCGACCTTCGTCGTACGAACCCACTGGTACCACCCCGAGTGGTGCGCCGTCGTGATCTCCGCGGCGGCATGGGCAGGGCTGCTCGTGGTTGCAGCGGGGGAGCCGGGGCGGCTGCTCGGCTCGGCCGAGGTCCACCCACCCCTGCACGCCGGGGCGCACGCGGCAGTGATGGCTGCGGCGATGATGGTGCCGTTCGTCCTGCCGCAGGTGGCCCACGTGGCGCAGTCCAGCTTCTGGTCGCGGCGCTACAGGGCGGCGCTCGGCTACCTCGTCGGCTACCTCGTGGTCTGGACGCTCGTCGCGACCGCCTCGATCGTCCTCGGCGGTCTGCTCGTCTCGGCGATCGGCTGGCGGCCGGCGATCGTGGCCGGCTTCGCCGTCGCGGTGTCCGCGTACCTGTTGCCGGCGCGTCGGCGTCTGGTCCGCCAGTGCGCGATGACGGTGCCGCTCGCACCCCGCGGCTGGAAGGCCGATCGCGACTGCGTCCTCTACGGCGTGGCGACTGCGAGGCGGTGTGTCGCGACCTGCTGGGTCGTGATGACCGCGGTGATGATCGGGCACGGACTCATCGCCATGGCCGCCGCGACGGTGCTCGGGGTGGTCGAGCGACGACGCGGCGGGACCGTCCCGCGGGTGGAGGGCGCGCTCGTCGTGGTCGGCCTGGGACTCCTCTCGTTCGCCCTCTCGTACGGCGTCGGCGGGTCCTCGTCGCCGGGCGTGCCCGTCGAGCACGACCACATCCACTGAGCCGTCGGGCTAGCGGAGGTTCTCGGGGGAGAGCTCGGCCGCGAGCACGGACGCCTGGTAGGCGGTCAGCGTGACGGCGGGGGAGTCCGGCTCGGCGGGGAAGATCAGCGCGAACGTGGGCTCGCCGGTGTCGGGATCGACGCGCCGGAGGCTGAGGAACGCCTCCTCGCCGAACGAGCGGCACGGCGCGCCGGTCTCGTGCGGCATGGCGCAGAAGCGTACGCAGGTCGGGTACGGCCAGGCGGGACCCGCGGGGCGCGGAGGGAGGTGCGCCGCGCGCTTGCCGTACGTGACCCCGCCCGTGGTCGCGCTCGCGGGGTCGGTGCTCATGGGGTCAAGGATGGCGTGCCGGAGGTTCGCGGGTCCAGCGATGTTCCACGGCTGGCCGCTCACGCGGATCTGAGGGGTCGGCACGGCACATCTGAGGGGTCGTGCCCGATGCCGGCGCACGGCGCCGGGTTCGACGGTGGATCCATGAACCAACAGGGGGAAATCGTGAACACTCACCGCCGCAGCATCGTCGCCGCCACGGCCGTCCTCGTCATCACCTTCGCCGGTGCGCCGACCGCGCAGGCGAGGCCGACACCGGACGACGGTCCTTTTGCCGGCACGCCGGCGCACACCGCCTCACCGTCCCTGAACGACACGCTCTGCAAGATCGAGCGCGTCGGCAACCGCCTCGTGCGTTGCGACCACCCGACCGGTGCCACGGCCGCGCCCCGCTGGGTCCCGCAGCAGGGCGCCCGTCCCTGAGGTCACACGCTCGCCCGGTGCTGGGCCATGATCGCCAGCTCGACGCGGTTCTTCGTCCCGGTCTTGCGGAGGACGTTGGAGACGTGCGAGCTGACCGTCTTCTCGCTGACGACGAGCGCCTCCGCGATCTCAGCGTACGTGCGGCCCGCGACGAGATGAGCCACGATCTCGTTCTCACGAGGGGTCAACCCCGGGAGCACCTCGTCGTCGGGCGCGCCTTCAGGTCCGCTCGCGACCTCGGCGAGGGAGATGTGCGCGCTCGCCGCGAGCCGCTCGACGGCGTCGATCACGGGATCGGCAGCGAGGCGCTGCGCCAGTCGGTAGGTGTCGCGCAGCGCGGTGGCGACCTCACGTCCGTTCTCACCGGAGCGCAGCAGAGCCTCGGCCCACCGCCAGCCCGCGTAGGCCTCGTCCCACGCCAGGCAGGCGCGACGTGCGCGGATCGTCGCGACGCGCCAGAGCAGGGGTGCCTCAGGGCTGGACGTCGCTCGGGCCAGCTCCGCGCGGTAGAGGACCTGGATCGACTCGATCTCGGCCACCATCCACGGCTGCATCTCTCCGATGTCGAGAAGGATGTGCCGATGGGTCGTGACGAGCTCGGCGACCTTCCGCAGCAGCTCGCCGGTGTCGAGCCCGGCCGCCCGGCGCTGCTCGATCTGGTCGGCGAGAGCGCGGACCGCGAGCGGGAGCAGGTAGTCCACCATCGTCGGAGGGATGGTGTCCCAGGTCATCCCGTTGACGGCGTGCGAGTACGCAGCCTCGGGATCTCCGGCCAAGAGGGAGACGAGCGCGTGGATGGCGTCGAACTCGAACTCCGCGAAGTTCGACGAGTCGATGACGACCTCCTCGGCTCGGTCGAGGTGAGCGGCTGCCTCTTCCAGGCGACCCTGCATGACGGCGAGGTGCGCGAGCGTGAGCCGTGCACCGGCGTCCCACATCGGTTGCAGCCGGGTCGTCATGCACGACCGGAGAATCGCCTCGCACCTCTCCCACTCGCCCATGAAGAGGCGGGCGTCGGCCTCGAGGATGTCGAAGAACGCGATCTCGTGCTGAGGTGCCCCGGCCGCCACGAGGCGGTCACGGTCGCGCGCGATCTGCGCGGCGAACCACGGGGACCACGCGCTGTCGCCGGCACAGGTCCGGTACTCGGCGCTCCTCGCCGCGGACTGCCAGTCGCCCTCACGAACGCTCGCGGCCAGCGCCTCGGCAGCGCAGTCGATGGAGGCCGCAGCATCGTCGTCGACGAACGCGACCACCGACTTCGCCGTGAGCGCGATGCCCAACGCGTCGTCGATGTCGCGCGCGATCACGAGCGCCTCCTCGCACAGCTTGATGCTCTTCTCCGTGTCCGAGCGTCCGTTCATCGCGCTCCACGCCAACGTCCGCACGAGGGTCGCCGACGGCGGTCGGGTGCGAGCGAGCGCCTCGGCCTGATCGAGACCGTCGGCGCCGTCGAACTCGCGGCCGGTCAGGTAGCGGACGTACGCGCGTCGGACGAGGAGATCCGCCACCGCCAGCGGATCCTCGTCGGGATCGGCCCGCGTCAGCAGCTCCTCGACGAGCTCGAGCTCGGCCTCGATGTCGCCCGACATCTCGGCGGCGCGTCGCGCGCGATGGAGAAGGTCCACCCGCTCAGGATCGGGCGTCGGCGTCGGCGTCGGCTCGCGTGCGAGCTCGCGCCTGAGGAGTCGTAGCGCCTCTGCCCACGAGCCGGCTTGTGCGGCCGCATCGGCTGCGCGTACCGCCGACGGTCGCGCTTCGGCGTGCTCGGCATGGAAGTAGTGGTCTGCCACCCGAGCCGCCCGTGCCGCTTCGGCGGCTGCCTCCGCCGAGGGCCGCCGCGTCTCCCACCACTGCGCAAATCCGTGGTGTCGCGCACGACGCTCGCGTGCCGGCGTCGCGGCCTCGAGGATCTCGCCGATCAAAGGGTGGTGGAACCAGAACACGCCGCCAGGCAGGACGTCGACGACACCTGCGGCGACGGCCTCGGGGAGGAGGGTCGTCCACTCGTGGTCCGGAGCGACCTCATCGAGCTCGTCGTACGTCGCCGGGTGACCGCCGACGGCGAGCACCTGGGTCCCGCGCCGCGTCGGCTCCGACAGCGTGGACCAGGTGCGGAGGAGCGCGTTTCGGAGCGAGCCCGGCATCGTCGTGGGCACCTTGCGGGCGTCGCCGGGCACACCCTCGACGACGAGTCGGGTGAAGTAGGGGTTGCCCCCTGTCCGTGCGTACACGTCCTCGACGAGCGACAGGTGCGGCGTCGTCCCGAGGAGGTTCGCGAGCTGGTCGTAGGTCGCCTCCCTGTCGAGCGGCCCGAGCGTGATCTCCTGCACGCGCGGCAGGCGCCGTACGTCGGCGAGCCAGCGTGTGAGCGGGTGACCGTCGCCGACTTCTGTGGAGCGCACCGTCGCGACGATGGTCAGTCGGCGGTCCTCCGGGCCTGCGACGACGTACTGGAGGATGTCCAGGGAGGTCTGGTCCGCCCACTGGAGGTCGTCCAGGACGAGCGCGACCGGGCCGGCCTCCGTCACCGCGTCCAGCCAGGTGTCGAAGACGACCGGCGCATCGGTGGCGTCATGACCGGTCGGGAGATCGAGTGGGGGAACACCCGACGGGCGCGCCCGGACGAGGGACCTGATCGCGAGCAGCGGCACCGTCATGCTCGACAGGGGGAGAGCGGCTCCGTACAGCGTGACTCCGTCGGAGCGGCCCGCCGTGGCGGCGCGAGCGAGGGCTGTCTTGCCGATGCCGGCTGCGCCGTGCACGATCACCGTGCTCGCCCGGCCCGATCCCGCAGCCTCGAGGAGCGCCTCGAGGAGTCCGCGCTCGCGTTCACGACCGACGATCGCGGCGGCGTTGAGGGACGGTGGTGACCGGTCCACCCGGTCATCGTGACAGAGGGCCGCCCCCGACCTGCCGGATCTTGCAACGCCCTAGCATCGACCGGTGAGCCCGATCCCTCCTGCCGAGATCGACGTCACGGCCGACCTCGTACGCGGCCTGCTGGCGTCCCAGCACCCTGACCTGGCGGAGCTGCCTCTCGAGGTCGTCGCCCACGGTTGGGACAACGAGGTGCTCCGGCTGGGAGACGACCTGGCCCTTCGGATGCCGAGGCGCGAGCTCGGCGCGCGGCTGGTGCGCCACGAGCAGGAGTGGCTTCCGGCGCTGGCGCCGCAGCTTCCGGTGCGGACACCTGTCCCGGTGCGCGTGGGTTCGCCGAGCGACGGCACGCGCGGGCCGGCGTACCCCTGGTGGTGGAGCATCGTGCCGTGGTTCGACGGCCAGATGGTCGCTCGGACCCCCGTCGCCGAACGCCGTACGCTGGCGCGTCCGCTCGCACAGTTCGTGACCGCTCTGCACCGTACGGCGCCGCCTGACGCGCCCGTGAATCCTTACCGCGGGGTGCCGCTGGCGGCGCGCGACGCGGATTTCCGCGAGAGGCTGGCGGCGCACCCGTTGCCGGAGCAGGACGCACTCCTCGACCTCTGGGAGCGGCTGATCTCGACGCCGGTGTGGGACGGTCCCGCGCTCTGGGTGCACGGCGACCTGCACCCCGCCAACCTGCTGGCTGCGCCCGAGAACGCCGGCCGCCTCGGCCTGTCGGCCGTCATCGACTTCGGCGACATCACCTCGGGCGACCCGGCGAGCGACCTCGCGACGGCGTGGTTGACCTTCGACGCCGAGGGGCGTGGCGAGTTCCGTGAGCTCGTCTCGCGGGCCGGCGTCGCCGACGGCGCGATGTGGGACCGTGCCCACGCTTGGGCCGTGGTCTTCTCGGTGCTGCTCACGACGACCTCCGACGACGTGCCTCACCTGCACGCCGTCGGCGTGCACGGCCTGGCGCAGGTGCTGGCAGGGGAGTGACTGGACGTCGGGCGTCAGACCCGGCCGAACAGTGCGTCCACCCACGGGACCACGTCCGCGTACGAGGCGTCGATGACACCGCGGTGGTCGACGCCGGCGTAGGTCGTCGACGTGAGCGAGACGCCCTTGCTGCTGAGCTGGGACGCGAGCGTCTTCGTCCATCCCGGGAGGACGGTCGTGTCGCTGTCGCCCTGCGCGAGGAAGACCGGGACCGAGGGGGAGAGCGTGCCCGGCTCGTTGGCGGCCATCACCGTGTCGAACGCGGAGAAGTCGGCTCCGGGCTGGAAGACCTCATTGGTCTTGAGCGTGCCCCACGAGGCGGCGTCGCGAAGCTGCGCGATGCAGCGGTCGTCGGCGTCGGCCATGAGCGCCTGAGCGCGCGGTGTCAGGAGGCCGTCGGTCGAGACGCCCGCCGTCTCCACGCCGCGGATGATGAGCGGCAGGAACGATGCGATGTTCTCGACCGGCAGGTTGCGGATCTGGGGCACGAAGGTGCTCAGCTGCGAGCCGGGTGCGAGGCCCACCGCGCCGACGAGGTCGAGCTCGGGCGCCCAACGGTCGGCGACGTCGGTAGCGAAGAGGGCGGCGTGGCCACCCTGGGAGTGTCCGTACGCCAGCCACTTCCGGCCCAGCGCCGGCGACAGCCGGCGGGCTGCCCGGACCATGTCGACGCTCGCACGGCCCTCGGCCTCGCCGATCAGATAGCTGTGGACGCCGTCGGTCCCCAACCCCTGGTAGTCCGTCGCCACCACGGCGTAGCCCCGGTCGATCCACCGCTGCAGGTTCGTGTGCATGACCTGGAGGTAGTCGTGGGCGGGATTTGTGGCTGAGTCGCGCGAAGGCGCGCACACGTCGGCCGTGCCGGTCGTGCCGTGCAACCACGAGATGACCGGCCATCCGCCCTTCGGAGCGCTGCCTCGCGGGACCGATACGGTCCCGGACACGGCCACCTGCTTGCCCTCAGGCGTTCGCGAGCGGTAGACGACGAGCGAGTTGCGGGCGCCCTGGAAGGCGGCGTCGCCCGACAGCGGCCGTGCCCAGATCACGCTGCCGTGCGGGCCAGGCACCAGCTGCTTCGGGGGGTGGTAGAACGCCTCGCGCAAGACGTCGAGGACTGACTTGCTCGCCGATGCCGACGGCGCAGCGGGCGCGTCGCCCGCCGCCTGGACGGGAGCCGCTGCTGCCGCCGGAGCGAGGACGGCGACGATCGCGATGCTGCTGGTGAGGAGCTTCTTCATCCGTGGTGCTTCTTTCGTTCAGGGCCAGGGAGGTGGTCGTGCAGGTTCAGGAAGCGCCCGCGCGGTCGATGAGCGTGGCCGTGTCCACGCCGACCGGGAGCGTCCCGAAGGCGACGCCCCAGTCGCCGCCGAGGCGAGAGGCGCAGAACGCGTCTGCGACGGCGGTCGGGGCGTGCCGCACGAGGAGCGAACCCTGGAGCACGAGGGCGAGCTGCTCGACGACGTGGCGCGCGCGGTACTCGATGGCGTCGAGGTCGGCGAGCTCCTTCTGGACCCGGGCGACGGCATCATCGAGGCGGGCGTCCGCTCCCGCGGCGAGCCCGACCTCGGCGAAGAACGCCTCCACGGACTCCGGCTGGCGTGCCATTGCCCGCAGCGTGTCGAGGGCGGCGACGTTGCCGGAGCCCTCCCAGATCGAGGAGAGCGGCGCCTC
This sequence comes from Mumia sp. Pv4-285, assembly GCF_041320275.1. Lineage (NCBI taxonomy): Bacteria > Bacillati > Actinomycetota > Actinomycetes > Propionibacteriales > Nocardioidaceae > Mumia > Mumia qirimensis. Next base: position 2,068,111 of record NZ_CP162023.1, read on the forward strand.
GCGGTAGATCCGCGGCATCCCGGACTCCTCGACGTACCCGTTGCCGCCGAGGCACTCCAGTGCCTCCGCCGCGAGGACGGGGGCGCGCTTGCAGGTCCAGTACTTCGACACGGCGAGCGCGATGCGTCGGAACCCGGCCTCGGCCGAGTCGCCGCGCACGGCACGGTCCGTCGCACCCGCGAGCCGCATGCTGACGGCAGTGGCGGCCTCGGTCTCGACAGCGAGGTCGGAGAGGACGTTGGCCATCGCCGGCTGGTCGACGAGCAGGGCACCGAAGGCGCGACGGTGGCGCGCGTGGTGGACGGCCTGAAGCGTCGCGTGCCGCATCAGCGCAGCCGAGCCGATCGTGCAGTCGAGCCGAGTCATGTTGACCATCTCGATGATCGTCGGGACGCCACGGCCCTCCTCTCCGACGAGCCAGCCGCGGGCGTGGTCGTACTCCACCTCAGCCGAGGCGTTCGAGCGGTTGCCGAGCTTGGACTTCAGCCGCTGCAGCCGCAGGGGGTTGCGGGAACCGTCGGGGAGCACGCGCGGGACGAAGAAGCACGACAGACCACCCGGAGCTTGGGCGAGCACGAGGAAGAGGTCCGACATCGGGGCGGAGGTGAACCACTTGTGCCCGACGATCTCGTAGCTGCCGTCGGCGAGCGCCGTGGCCGTAGTCGCGTTGGCGCGAACGTCGGAGCCGCCCTGCTTCTCCGTCATCGACATGCCGGCGACGAGACCGCGCTTGGTGCTCGGCTCACGCAGGCCGAAGTCGTAGTCGCGCGAGGTGAGCAGCGGCTCGTAGGTTGCGGCCAGCTCGGCGTTCGCGCGCAGCGCGGGGACGACGGCGTACGTCATCGAGACGGGGCAGGTGTGGCCGGGATCCGTGAGGCTCCACGTGAAGAACTTGGCCGCACGGGCGACGTGGGCGCCCTCGGCGGGATCTGCCCACGGCGCAGCGTGGAGGCCGTGCTCGACGGCCGTGCGCATGAGGTCGTGGTACTGCGGGAGGAACTCGACCTCGTCGATCCGGTGGCCGTAACGGTCATGGGTCCTCAGCACCGGCGGGTGCTCCTCGACGAGCCGGCCCCAGTCCTGGACCTGCGCGCTGCCGGCCAGCCGTCCGACCTCGCGCAGCTCCGGCTCCGCCCATGCTGCACCTTCGCGCTCCAGGCCCTCGAGCAGCGGCGGGTACGCCGCCAGGTCGGTGTCGATGAGCGGCGGGACCTGGTTGGTCACCTCGTGCGTAGCGGTCATGACGGCTCCTCAAGGGTCGTACGGGCGGCGGTCGGGATGAGCGCGGACAGCTCCGCGCGATAGTCGGAGTAGGTCCTGCGCAGCGCGTCGCCCGGCCAGTCGGCGGGTTGCAGCGCTGGGGGCAGGACGGGATCGGAGAGCAGATGACGCACGACGGCGGCCATCGTCGCGAAGCGGACGGCAGGCTCCACGGCGCTCGCGATCAGAGTGAGCAGATCCTTTCCCTGCTCCGACCAGGCCGAGAGGTCCCACAGGTCACCGGCGAGCTCAGACGGATCGTCGTCCGGTCGGGCGAGGAACCGTCGGGTGGTTGCGGCGAGATGCGACGGCCAGGGGCGGTCCAGGTTGGCGGGGCGCATCCACAGGCCCTCGCGCAGCTCGGCCAGTCGGAGGGTGGTCAGCTCGGTCCTGAGCGCTGCGCGATCGGCGGGCTGCCGACGGACCGCCGTCACGACGGCCAGCTCCCAGGAACCGTCCCAGTCGACCGTGACCGGCTCCACGGCGGAGTCCTGCCTGCGCTGACGCTCCAGCAACCGCTCGGGCAGCGCGTACGTGCGGCCGGTCCGTACGAGGTCGCCCGCGGTGACCATGCGGGAGACCGCCACGCGCGTGGTGGCCTCGGAGATCCCCAGCGACTCCATCGCCGAGACGAGGTCCCGCACCGGGAGTGCTGGGGGGTGCGAGCCCAGGAGGAGGCTCAACACGGCGGAGCGCGATGAGACAGGGCGAACGGTGGCGAGCACGCGGCCACATTACAAGACTGGAACGCGTGTGTGCAACTCGTAAGGTTTGAGGTCGACGTCATCCCGCAACCCCGGTCCGGGTGACCCCGGGGCAGGCGCAGGCTGACCGCATGAAGCTCACCCGCACTGCCGCGCTCGTCGCCGGAGGCGTCGTGCTCGGTCTCGTTGCCGGCGGAACCGCCACCGCGGTCGCCGTGTCCTCCGCCAAGGCCGTCAAGGTCTGTGTCACGAAGTCCGGCGTCGTCCGCGCGGCGGACGCGAGGGGGAAGTGCCCGAAGGCGACCAAGAAGCGGGCGATCGCCGTACGCGGTCCGGCCGGCTTGCGCGGCGCCCCGGGCGTACGCGGTCCGGCGGGCACCGCAGCCTCGGTACGTGCCTGGTCGGCACCGCCCGCCTCGTACGTGCCGGTGGACGGCTACGACGTCGCCATCAGCAGCCTCACGCTCCCGGCGGGCTCGTACGTCGTCTCGGCGAGCGTGGACATCGAGAACTTCGGGGTTCCGACCGGCTACATGGGCGGGATCTCCGTCGTCTCGTGCGCCATCCCCGGCTACGAGACGTCATCGTTCTACCTGTCGCCGAACGGCACCTACGTCAGCGAGCCCGAGTCGCTGTCGCTGGACTCGACCGTCGAGCACGCAGGTGGCCCGCTCGTGCTCCGTTGCAGTCGCGTGTGGAACCCGGCGCGGGTCAAGATGGCGGCGTTGACGGCCACGAAGGTCGGAGCGATCGGCTGAGGGCTCACACTGTCACCTCAACGAAGAAGGCTCCCGGCGCGATGCCGGGAGCCTGCTGTCGTGCTGGTGGGCGATACTGGGTTTGAACCAGTGACCTCTTCCGTGTCAGGGAAGCGCGCTACCGCTGCGCCAATCGCCCGTGGTCCTTGCGGACCTGGAGCCGTGGGCCCCCATCGAGGTGGAGACGGGATTTGAACCCGTGTACACGGATTTGCAGTCCGTTGCCTCGCCTCTCGGCCACTCCACCGGACATCTCACGATGTCTGAGAAGGGGCCCGGAGACCCACTCCGAGCGGACGACGGGATTCGAACCCGCGACCCTCACCTTGGCAAGGTGATGCTCTACCACTGAGCCACGTCCGCGCGCTGCCGGGCTTCCCCGGCTGCGAGAGAAACATTAGCGGATGGGTCGGAGGGGTCCAAACTGGGGGTCCTCCGGCGCGTTAACGTGACGGTATGCGCGCATGGATCAACGGCAGAACCCTCGATTCCCCGGACGAACCCGCCCTCGGCGTCCTCGATCACGGCCTCGTGGTGGGCGACGGCGTCTTCGAGACGGTGAAGATCACCGACGGTGTCCCGTTCGCTCTCACTCGTCATCTGGAGCGCCTCGCACGCTCCGCGTCAGGCCTCGGGATCGGTGAGCCGGACCTCGATCTCGTACGTGCGGGGGTGGCGGCGACGATCGACGGCCAGGACCTTCCCTTCGGCCGGATCCGCATCACGGTGACCTCCGGGCGCGGTCCGCTCGGGTCTCCCCGCGGACACCAGGGCCAGACACTTGTGGTCGTCACGGAGCCCGCCGTACGCCCGGACCCGACGACCGCGATCGCGACCGTGCCCTGGGCTCGCAACGAGCGCGGAGCGCTGAGCGGCCTCAAGACGACCTCGTACGCGGAGAATGCGCTCATGGTCGAGCACGCGATCCGCCACGGTGCGTCCGAGGCCGTGATGGCGAACACCGCGGGCCTCCTCTGCGAGGGGACGGGGTCCTGCATCTTCTACGTGCTGGACGGTCAGCTCGTGACACCGACGCTCGAGTCGGGCTGCCTCGCGGGCGTCACGCGCGCTCTCGTGCTCGAGTGGTGCCGCGACGAGATCGACGTCGTCGAGCGCGATGCTCCGATCGAGGTGCTGCAGGACGCCAGCGAGGCGTTCCTCGCCGGCACGACGCGTGACGTGCAGGGGATCCACCGCGTCGACGACCGCGATCTGCCTGCCCCGGGACCGGTCACGGAGCTGGCGGCGAAGATCTTCGCGCGACGGGCTGCGGAGCAGGTCGACCCGTGACCGAGGACGACGCCGGAGCGCCAGACCCGGGTTTCGGCGGAGGCTGCCGCGTACGCTAGTCTCTGTGTCGTCCTGCTAGCGGGACGACCGAGCGGGCGATTGGCGCAGTGGTAGCGCGCTTCGTTCACACCGAAGAGGTCACTGGTTCGAACCCAGTATCGCCCACCGCTACGAAGGCCGGTGCCCCATGGGCATCGGCCTTCGCCGTTGTCCCGCCGTGGGGCGACAATGTCGTCATGACGGATCACGTCATCGACGGCCGTGTGATGTTCGACCGGCGCGCGTGGGCCGGGGCGTTCGCCGCACTGTCGATGGCTGACCGCGAGGCACCTCTCGCACCGGACGACCTCGAGCTGCTGGCCATGGCCGCGTATCTGGTCGGCCGGTTCGACGACGGCGTCGCCTGCTGGGAACGGGTGTATCAGGTCTGCCGCGACGAGCCCGACGTGACGCCGGCGACCCGGGCCGCCTTCTGGCTGGCGTTCGTGCTCCTCAACGACGGCGAGCTCGCCCGTGGCGCCGCCTGGGTCCACCGGGCGCAACGGTTGCTGGACAGGAACCCGGTCGACTGCGTCGAGCGTGGGTACGTCGCGTACTGCGCGGCCCTGCGCTGCGTCTTCGACGGAGACCCGGCAGGAGCGGCGCCAGACTTCGGTGCTGCTGCTGCGGCCGGGGAGAGGTTCGGGAACGACGAGCTGGTGGCGCTGGCACAGGTGGGCCGCGGTCGCTGCCTGATCCGTACGGGCGAGGTCGCCGCCGGAATGGCGCTCCTCGACGAGGCGATGTCGACCGTTCTCCTGGGCGCGGTCTCCCCGGTCGCGGTGGGAGACCTCTACTGCACGGTCATCGACGGGTGCCGGGAGGTGTTCGACGTCCGACGCGCCCAGGAGTGGACGGCGGCGTTGAGCCGCTGGTGCGACGCGCAGCCCGACCTGGTCCTGTACCGAGGTCAGTGCCTGGTCCACCGTGCCGAGCTCATGCTGCTGGGTGGGCTGTGGCCGCAGGCCCGCGTCGAGGCGGAGCGGGCGTGCGAACGGCTCGCGCGTCCGCGGAGCCAGCCCGCCCTCGGTGCCGCGTACTACGTCCGGGCAGAGCTCCATCGGATGCGCGGGGAGCAGACCGAGGCGGAGTCGGGGTACCGGCGGGCGCACGCGGCGGGCCGCGAGCCGCAGCCCGGTCTCGCGCTCCTGCGGCTCGCCCAGGGGCGCACCGCGGAGGCGGCGTCGGCGCTCGTCCGAGGACTCGAGGAGGCGCGTTCCGACCCTCTGACGAGAGCGCGACTGCTGGGTCCCTACGTCGAGGTGGCCCTCGCCACGGGTGACGTCGCGTCGGCGCGCGAGAGCGCGGAGGAGCTGGCCGGCATCGCCTCGGCCTCGCACAGCCCGTACCTCGACGCCACCTCGGCGTACGCACGCGGGTCGGTGCTTCTCGCCGAAGGAGAGGCAGGCGAGGCGCTCCCGCTGCTACGCGGTGCTCGGGCAGGCTGGGTCGAGCTGGAGGCGCCGTACGAAGCCGCTCGCACACGCATCCTGGTCGCGCGGGCGTGCGGGCTGCTGGGCGACCAGGACAGCGCCGGACGGGAGCTGAGCGCCGCTCGGACGGAGCTGGCCGGTCTCGGCGCCCTGAGCGACGTCGAGCGACGGCGTGACGGTCCGCGCCTTGACGGCCTGACACCGCGTGAGCATGAGGTGCTGCGCGAGCTGGCGACGGGGAAGACGAACCGGGCAGTCGCATCCGCCCTGTTCATCAGTGAGAAGACCGCCGCATCGCACGTCAGCAACATCTTGCGGAAGCTCGGCCTCGAGTCGCGTGCCGCGGCGACGGCGTACGCCCATCAGCACCACCTGCTGTAGGCGCACTCGGTAGTTCTCCTGATACATGGGTCGGTCAATCGGGCTGTTCTCCTGATGCGACGCCCGCCCTGGCCGCGCTTGGCTGGGCAGACCACTCAACGAAGGAGACCAGCCATGGCTCACCAGCAAGGGGTGTCCGATCCGCCCCACGACGAGATCGCACCGCCGGAGGCGTGGGACGCGATCGCAGCCGGGTACGCCACCTTCGTCGCGCCGGGGGAGGAGCCGCTGTCGACCGCCGCGCTCTCCCTGGTCGAGCTTGCGCCCGGCGAGCTGTTCCTCGACGTCGCCGCCGGTCCGGGCGGGCTCACCCCGGCAGCGGCCAAGCTGGGCGCGAGGGTCGTGGCGACCGACTGGGCGCCGGCGATGCTTGCACATCTCGAGGCGCGGATCCACGCCGAGGGCCTGACCGACGTGGTGACCCGGGTCATGGACGCGCACGCGCTGGATCTCGACGACGACCGGTTCGACGTGGTCGGCTCGCAGTTCGGGGTGATGCTCGTCCCGGATCAGCCGCAGGCGCTGAGCGAGATGGTCCGGGTGACGAGACCTGGCGGACGGGTGCTCGTGGTCGCCTACGGATCGCCCGCCGAGTACGAGGCACTGCAGTTCTTCATCGCCGCGCTCCGGTCCGTCGACCCCGACTTCGACGGTCTGCCCGATCCTCCGCCGCTGGAGTTCCAGGTCTCTGACCCGGACGTCCTGCGCGACAGGCTCACGAAGGCCGGGCTGCGCGAGGTGCGCGTGGACACCGCGCACGAGGAACGAGTCGACCTCCGGTCCGGTGAAGAGTGCTGGAACTGGGTCACCAATGGCAACCCGATCGTGGGCGCGATCCTGGCCGACGTGGCGGAGGCGGATCAGGCCACCATGCGCGCCGTTCTCGACGGGATGGTTCGCGACCGTGCAGGCGCGGCCGAGAGTGCCGTTCTGACCGCTCCGGTCAACATCGGGTGGGGACGCAAGCCGAAACCGTCACTACCGTGACCGCCGGCGGTCGTAGGCTGTCGGTGTGCCGGACTGGCCCGCTGAGTACGAGACGTTGCGCGACGCCGACCGGGGGCACGACCTGCCGGCCGAGGACCTCGAGCGTCTGGCCGTCGCCGCGTTCATGCTCGGGCGCGACGACGAGGTGGTGCCTCTGCGTGAGCGAGCCGTCCACGACTACGTGGCGACCGGCCGCCGTGCGGACGCCGTCCAGTGCGGCTTCTGGATCGGTTGGCACCTGATGATGCTCGGCGAGGCATCGCAGGCTCAGGGGTGGGCGGCACGGCTGCGGCGGCTGGCGGACGACGACGACCTGCGGCTGCGAGGCATGCTGGCGCAGCAGGCAGCGGTCGCACGGATGTGGGCGGGTGAAGCCGGCGAGGCCCTTCCCGGGTTCGAGCGCGCGGTCGAGATCGCCGCGGCGGACGCCGACACCGACCTGCTCGTCCTCGCGCTGCTCGGGCGTGCGCGATGCCTGCAGATGCTCGGCCACGACGACGAGTGCGCCCTCGTGATGGACGAGGCCATGACCTACGTCTCCGCAGGTCGCGTCCAGCCCCAGGTTGCCGGCCTCCTGTACTGCGCGGTCATCGACATGTGCATGGGCTGCTTCGACCTCGCGCGGGCTCAGGAGTGGACGAAGGCGCTGACGACCTGGCTGGAGGAGCAGCGCGGTGCCGTCGCGTACCGCGGCACATGCCTGGTCCACCGCGCGGAGATCCTCCAGCTGCGAGGAGCCTGGGTGGAGGCCGCCGAGCAGGCGGGCCAGGCGTGCGTGGTGCTCGACGCACGTCCCGAACCTGCCGTCGCTGCCGCGCACTACCGGTTGGGCGAGCTCGCGCGCCTTCGTGGCCGGCTCGAGGAGGCGGAGGAGTCGTACCAGCGCGCTTCCGTCCTGGGGCTCGAGGTCCAGCCGGGGCTCGCGCTGCTCAGGCTGGCGCAGGGCAGGCCGGGCGCTGCGCTCGCGGGTCTGGACCGCGGGCTCGGGGAGCCGAGCGGTGATCCGAGGGCACGCCCGCTCCAGCTCGCGGCGCGGGTGGAGATCTGCCTCGCGACCGGGGAGGTCGCGGCCGCGGAGGAGACCGCGGCCGAGCTGGAGTCCCTCGGTGCCGACGATGCGCCGCCGTTCTTGCAGGCGATCGGCGAGCACTGCGCCGGAGCGGTCCTCCTTGCGCGCGGTGACCCGCGGGCGGCGCTTCCGCGGCTGAGACGGGCGTGGTCGTTGTGGCGGGACGTGGGCGCTCCGTACGAGGCGGCGCGGGCCCGCGTCCTCGTGGCCCGCGCCTGTGAGGCTCTCGGAGACAACGACGCAGCCGTCATGGAGTCCGACGCAGCCCGCGCGGCGCTCGATCAGCTCGGCGCCGTGACCGATCCCGTCGGGCTGGCGCGGGACGCCGCGCAGGACGGACCGCTCTCGCCGCGCGAGCTGGAGGTTCTGAGGCTGATCGCGACGGGCGCGACGAACCGGGGGATCGCGGCGCAGCTCTTCCTCTCCGAGAAGACCGTCGCGCGTCACGTCAGCAACATCTTCGGCAAGCTCTCGCTGCCCAACCGCGCCGCCGCCACGGCGTACGCCTTCGAGCACCACCTCGTCTGACGCGCGATGCGTCGAGTGCGCAGAAATACCCATCGGCGCAGCATCCTCTGGGTCGTCTGCCCGAAGCGGCGTCGTGAGTCGCACCCCTAGCGTCGAGAGGACGACGAGGGGGAGCCATGAGCGCACAGGACGAGATTCCACAGCAGGTCGGTACGGCCGTGATCGGTGCAGGTCAGGCAGGGTTGGTGATGGGGCATCATCTCCAGCGGGCCGGCGAGGACTTCGTGATCCTCGAGGCTGCGCCGCGGGTCGGTGACTCCTGGCGCCGTCGCTACGACTCGCTGCGTCTGTTCAGCCCGCCCAGGTATGCGAGCCTCCCCGGGTGGCCGATCCCGGTGCGGGGATTCCCGACCCGCGACGAGATGGCCGACTACCTCGAGGCGTACGCGAGCCGATTCGCCCTCCCTGTCCGCACGGGTACGGCGGTCCATCGCATCGCTCGCGTCAGCGACGGGTTCGTGGTCGAGACCGGTGCGGGCACGTACTTCGCGGGTCGCGTCGTGGTGACCACGGGCGCACACGTCCGTCCGGTCGTCCCAGAGCTGGCGGCCGACCTCGATCCAGGGATCCGCCAGATCCACTCGCTGGACTACCGGGGACCCGAACAGCTCGCCGACGGGGGAGTCCTGGTGGTGGGCGCAGCGAACTCCGGCACGGACGTCGCTCTCGATGCGGTCGCGGCAGGGCATCCGACGTGGCTCGCCGGCCGACACCCGGGGCAGGTGCCGTTCGATCTCGACGCCCCGTCGAGCCGCGCGGTGATCCCGGTCGTGATGTTCGCCTTCCGTCACGTGCTCACGCGCCGGACGCCCATGGGACGGCGATTCATCGCGAGCTCTGACGGCCACGGCGTGATGCTCGTACGCAACCGGCTTGCCGACCTCGACCGAGCGGGTGTCGTCCGCATCGGGAGGATCGAGGCGGTGCAAGACGGTCGTCCGATGTCGACCGACGGCGTGGCACCCGAGGTCTCCACGGTCGTGTGGTGCACAGGCTCACGTCCGGACCACGCGTTCCTCGACCTGCCGGAGGCGTTCGGCTCCGACGGTGAACCCGTCCACGTGCGCGGGGTGTCGCCGGTGGAAGGCCTGTACTTCCTCGGGCTGGAGTTCCAGTTCGCGGTCGCGTCGGGCACGATCCAAGGTCTCGACCGCGACGCTCGCCACGTCGTACGCCGGATGCGAAGGACCGCGCCGCCGACTCGGGCCGACGCGAGGGAACGCACCCCGGTGCGGGGCTGACACAGGCGACGAGGGCCGGTGCCGTCGATGGCACCGACCCTCGTCGTTCAGCGACCTTCGTCGCTAGAGGTCGACGCGCTCGTTCTCCGCACCTTCGTACGGCTTGCCGGTGACCTTCGCCTTCGCGAAGCTGAGCAGCGACGCGACGCGTCCTCCTGGCGTGTCCCAGTACTCGCCCCCCTCGAGGTCGACGTGGATCAGGACGACGTTCGGGTCGTCCGGACCCTCCGGCATCCACGCCTCGGCGAACGTGTTCCAGAGCTCGTCGAGCTTGGCGGGGTCGTCGACGACGCGCGCGGTCCCGTTGAGGGAGACCCAGGTGTCGGCGGAGGAGAACGTGATGCCGACGTGCGGGCGCGCTGCGATGTGGGCGACCTGGCGCGAGTCGCGGGCGGTGATGAACCACAGCTCGGCGCTCGGCTCGATCTCCTGGCGGGCCATCGGCCTGCTGGTCAGGGTCCCGTCGATGTCCACCGTGGTGAACATGGCGATCTTGAGGTCGTCGATCAGGTCGAGGAGCTTCTGCTGCTCGTCCGTCATGGCTCTCCCTTCGTCGTGGTGTGCCCTCGGGGTACCCCGTCGCCCGCCCCGCATGCGGAACGCCCGCGCCGCCGTGGTCGGCCTCGGGCCAAACGGGTGCGCGACGCGCAGGTCGATGCGGATAGCATCGAGGCGACTGTCCGCACCATCCCGAGGAGCACCTGTGTCCGAGCTCGAAGTCGTCGTCGTAGGCCCTGACTCCCAGGCCGAACGCACGGTGACGCCTGGCACGAAGGCATGGGAGCTCTTCAGCGACGACGCCGACGTGATCGCAGCCCGCGTCAACGGTGACCTCAAGGACCTGTCGTACGAGCTGGTCGGCGGCGACCGCATCGAGCCGGTCGCGATCGCCTCTGCGGACGGGCGTGACATCCTGCGGCACTCGACCGCGCACGTGATGGCGCAGGCCGTCCAGGACCTGTTCCCGGACGCCAAGCTCGGCATCGGTCCGCCGGTCACCGACGGCTTCTACTACGACTTCGACGTCGAGGTCCCGTTCACTCCCGAGGACCTCGACAAGATCGAGTCCCGGATGCGCAAGATCGTCAAGGAGAACCAGCGGTTCGCCCGTCGTCCGATCGACGACGACGAGGCGCGCGTCGAGCTCGCGGACGAGCCGTACAAGCTCGAGCTGATCGGCCTCAAGTCCTCCGCGGGCGACCTCGAGGGCGCTGCGGAGGGTGCGAGCGTCGAGGTCGGCTCCGGCGGGCTCACCATGTACGACAACATCAACCGCAAGGGCGAGACCGCCTGGACCGACCTGTGCCGTGGTCCGCACCTGCCGACCACCAAGCGCATCCCGGCGTTCAAGCTCATGCGCAGCGCCGCCGCGTACTGGCGCGGCAACGAGAAGAACAAGCAGCTCCAGCGTCTCTACGGCACCGCCTGGGAGACCAAGGAGGCCCTCGACGAGTACCTCCACCGCCTCGAGGAGGCGCAGCGGCGCGACCACCGGCGGCTCGGCAACGAGCTCGACCTCTACAGCTTCCCGGACGAGATCGGCTCCGGCCTCCCCGTGTTCCACCCCAAGGGTGGCGTGATCAAGCGCGAGATGGAGGACTACGTCCGTCGGCGGCACATCGAGGAGGGCTTCGACTACGTCGGCACCCCCCACATCACGAAGGCCCACGTCTTCGAGCTGTCCGGTCACCTCCCGTACTACGCCGACACGATGTTCCCGCCGATGGACCTGGAGAACTCCCAGTACTACCTCAAGGCGATGAACTGCCCGATGCACAACCTGATCTTCAGGTCGCGCGGGCGGTCCTACCGTGAGCTGCCGCTGCGGTTCTTCGAGTTCGGGACGGTCTACCGCTACGAGAAGTCGGGTGTCGTGCACGGACTGACGCGTGTCCGCGGCCTCACCCAGGACGACTCCCACTCGTACGTCACCGAGGAGCAGGCGCCGGCGGAGGTCCAGCACCTCCTCTCGTTCATCCTCGGCCTGCTCCGCGACTTCGGCCTCGACGACTTCTATCTCGAGCTGTCGACCCGTGACCCGCAGTCGGACAAGTTCATCGGGTCCGACGAGGAGTGGGAGACCGCGACCGAGGTCCTGCGCGCCGCCGCGACCGAGAGCGGGCTCGAGCTGGTCCCCGACCCGGGCGGCGCCGCCTTCTACGGTCCGAAGATCTCGATCCAGGCCAAGGACGCGATCGGCCGGACCTGGCAGCTGGGAACGATCCAGTACGACTTCAACCAGCCGGCGGGCTTCGAGCTGCAGTACGCCGCCGCCGACGGGTCGCGCAAGCAGCCGGTGATGATCCACTCCGCGAAGTTCGGGTCGATCGAGCGGTTCATGGGCCTGCTCGTCGAGCACTACGCAGGCGCGTTTCCCCCCTGGCTCGCACCCGTGCAGGTCGTCGCGATCCCGGTCGCCGAGCGTCACGTGGACTACCTGTACGAGGTGGCAGCGAAGCTCAGGACGCACGGGATCCGCGTCGAGGTCGACGAGGCCGACGACCGGATGCAGAAGAAGATCCGCAACGCGCAGACCCAGAAGATCCCGTTCATGCTGATCGCGGGCGACGACGACGTCGAGGCCGGCGCGGTGTCGTTCCGCTACCGCAGCGGCAAGCAGGACAACGGCGTCGCCGTCGACGACGCGGTCGAGCGGATCATCGCGGCCGTCGCGGACCGGGTCCAGGTATGACCCCAGCCGAGGGCGGTCCGGACGTCCCGGCAGGATCGGGCGGACCCTGGGGGCGTCGTGAGACGGGCTTCGAGACCTTCGACCGACTCTGGACCCCGCACCGCATGGCGTACATCACGGATGCGGGTCCCCGGGACGAAGGCTGCCCCTTCTGCGTGATGCAGGGACGGTCCGACGAGGACACGCTGATCGTCGCACGCGGCGAGCACGTGTACGCCGTCCTCAACCTCCACCCGTACAACCCGGGGCACCTCATGGTGGTCACCAACCGCCACGTCGGTGCGTTCGAGGACCTGACCGACGACGAGGCCCACGAGCTGACCGCGATGACGCAGCAGGCCGTGCGCGTGCTCAAGCACGTCAGCGGGCCGGCGGCGTTCAACGTCGGGCTCAACCTCGGTGCGGTGGCCGGAGGCTCGCTGTCGGACCACCTGCACCAGCACCTCGTACCCCGCTGGCTGGGCGACTCGAACTACATCACCGTGACGGGCAGTACGAAGGTGGTCCCGCAGCTGCTCGCCGAGACGCGCGACCTGCTCGCGAAGGCCTGGAGCGATGTCGGGCCGCAGTCGGCCCGGCCGGTGGAGGAGTCCTGATGCTGGAACGGTTCCGCGAGACGTGGGCGAAGATCATGACCCCGATCGCAGACCTGCTGCTGAGGCTGGGCGTCAGCCCGGACGCGGTGACGTTCGTCGGCACGATCGGCGTGTCGGCTGGCGCGCTGTGGTTCTTCCCGCGAGGCGAGTTCTTCGTCGGCGTCCTGGTGGTCACGCTGTTCGTGTTCTCCGACATGGTCGACGGCATCATGGCCCGCAAGTCCGGCCGCTCGAGCGCGTGGGGCGCGTTCCTGGACTCGACGCTCGACCGGATCGGCGACGCGGCGGTCTTCGGCGGCATCGTCCTCTGGTACGGCGGCGAAGGCGACGACCCGGTCCTCATGGTGGTGGCCCTGTGCTGCCTCGTCGGCGGCCAGCTGACGTCGTACGCCCGTGCCCGTGCGGAGGCACTCGGCATGGAGGCGAAGGGCGGCATCGCGGAGCGCTCCGACCGCCTCGTGGCGGTGCTCGTGATGACGGGTCTCTCGGGGTTGTTCGACCTGCCGATCCTGATGACGATCGTCTTGTGGGTGCTTGCCGTGGCGAGCGCGATCACGGTCGTGCAGCGGATCCTGATGGTGCGGAGGCAATCGTTGGCCGGAGCATGAGGCGTCCCGATCGAGGGGCGCTGGCCGCGGCCCGTGCCCAGGTCGAGGCTGCGGCGTACCGCGCCGGTTGGAGCCTTGCCGTCCATGTCCCGCAGAGGGTCGTCGACTCCGTGCTGCGGACGACGGCGGACCAGCTGTACGGGCGAGGTGGCGTGGGCATCGCGAGGCTGCGCTCCAACCTGGCGCGTGCCGTCCCCGAGGCGGACGACGCTGCGCTCGACGCGGTGACACGGGACGCGATGCGGTCGTACCTGCGCTACTGGGGCGAGGTGTTCCGCCTTCCCCGCTACACCGGGGACGCCGCTGCCGTGGACGAGGTGATCGTCGTCGACCACCCCGAGCGTGCTTTCGACATGTACGCGTCGGGTCGCGGGATGATCGCGGCGCTCCCTCACATGGGCAACTGGGATCTCATGGGCGCCTGGGCGTGCAGCAACGGGCTGCCGCTGATGACCGTGATGGAACGGCTGAAGCCCGAGCGCCTGTACGACGAGTTCGTCGCGTTCCGCGAGCACATCGGGATGACGGTGCTCCCGCTGCGGGGTGGGGAGCCGACGATGCCCCGGCTCGCGGAGCACCTGCGGGCGGGCGGGTTCGTGTGCCTGCTCGCCGATCGCGACATGTCGCGCAGCGGCATCGGTGTCGAGCTGCTCGGGGAGGCGGCGCGGATGCCGGTCGGACCGGCGCTGCTGGCGCAGCAGACGGGCGCGATCCTGTTCCCGGCGACGTCGCGCTACGACGGAGACCGGCTGCGGATGACGGTCCACGAGCCGGTCGAGACCCGAGCAGGCGAGGACGGCCTGACGGCGATGACGCAGGACCTCGCCGACGTCTTCACGGCGGAGATCCGGCGCAGCCCCGCCGACTGGCACATGCTGCAGCGCGTCTTCGAGGTGGACCGCCGGCCGGACGGAGGCGGGCCGTGAGGGTCGGCATGGTGTGCCCGTACTCGTTCGACGTGCCGGGCGGCGTCCAGAACCACGTCCTCGACCTCAGCCGCACGCTGATGGAGATGGGCGTGGACGTCTCCGTGCTCGCTCCTGCCGCAGACGACGAGGACCTTCCGGCGTACGTCCACCCGGCGGGCAGGGCGCTCCCGCTCCGCTACAACGGGGCGGTCGCGCGGGTGTCGTTCGGGCCGGTGGCGATGGCGAGGACCCGCCGGTGGCTGCGCGACGGTGCCTTCGACGTCCTCCACGTGCACGATCCGGCGACGCCCAGCGTGTCGCTGATGGCGCTGAGCCTCGCGTCCGGCGTGTCGGTCGCGACGATCCACACGTCGATCGGCCGGTCGCGCGCGCTCGCAGCCACGGAGCCGCTGCTGCGCCCGGCGATGGAGAAGCTGAGTGCCCGGATCACGGTGTCGCGCGAGGCGCAGCGCGTCGTCGCGCAGTACCAGGGCGGCGACTCGGTGATCATCCCCAACGGCCTGTACGTCGACGACTTCACGGGCGTCGAGCGCCAGGCCGAGGACGGAGAACACCGTGAGCTGCTCTTCCTCGGGCGCTTCGAGGAGCCACGCAAGGGGCTTCCCGTGCTGCTGGACGCACTGCCGCGCGTGGTGGAGCGATTCCCGGACACCCGGCTCGTCGTCGCCGGAGCCGGTGACCCGAGGGCCGGCGAGGCGATGGTCCCGTCGGCGCTGCGCGGACACGTCGAGGTCCTCGGGCGCGTGTCCGACTCCGAGCGGGCTCGGCTGCTGTCGAGGGCGGACGTCTACATCGCCCCCAACACCGGAGGAGAGAGCTTCGGCATCGTGCTCATCGAGGCGATGGCCGCCGGCGCCCCGGTGGTGGCGAGCGACATCCGGGCGTTCGCCGACGTCCTCGACGACGGACGCCTGGGTGCCCTCTTCGCCAACGAGGACGCCGGATCGCTGGCCGACACGCTGGTCTCCGTCCTCGCCGATCCCGGCCGCGAGTCGCGCGCAGCCCTGGCGCGTCGCGAGGTCACGAGGTACGACTGGAGTGTGGTAGCACCCCAGGTGGTTCGCGTGTACGAGACGGTGCTCGGAGGTGGCAGCGGCACATGAGCACGCTCGAATGGGTCCTGGTGGTCGGCGCGGTCCTTGCGGCGATCACGGTTGCGCTGTCCACCACGGCGGGTCGACTCGACCGTCTGCACATCCGGCTCGCCACAGCTCAGGCCTCGCTCGACCGGCAGCTCCTGGACCGCTCGACCTGTCTGCGCAACGTCGCGACCGGGGGAGTGCTCGACCCGGCGAGCGCCCTGGCGGCGGTCGACGCCGCCGACGCGGCACGGGCCGCCATCGGGAAGGCGGAGCAGGCCGAGCGCGAGACAGAGCTGAGCGAGGTGATGCGGACGGTCTTCGGGACGGCCGACGACGTCGACGCACTGTGGGCGAACGCCGACGAGACGCGGGCCGGCCTCATCGCGGACCTGGGCGACGCCTGCGAGCGGGTTCAGCTGGCGCACCGCTTCCACGACGACCTCGTCGCGCGGACGGAGCGGATGCGGCGCAAGTCCGTCGTGCGCTGGGCGCGTCTGGCCGGGCACGCGCCTTGGCCACACCGGATCGAGTTCGACGACGTCCCGCCGCCGCACCTCGTCGCCCGGGACCGCCCGCCGATCGGTCCCGGGGTGGAGCGCGCGGCCTGACCGCACGGAGCCGTCGCCGCCCGATCGACCAGGGGAGGGCAGCATCTTCGGAGGCCGGTCGTACGATGTGGCCATCCGTTCACGGGACGCCCCGCGCCCTACACCAGAGGTGACTATGTCCGACAACCAGACCGCGCCCGTCCACCCCGACGCCCCTCGAGAGCAGGGGACGGGCACCGCGCGGGTCAAGCGCGGCATGGCGGAGATGCTCAAGGGCGGCGTCATCATGGACGTCGTCAACGCCGAGCAGGCCAAGATCGCCGAGGACGCAGGCGCGGTCGCCGTGATGGCGCTCGAGCGCGTCCCCGCCGACATCCGCGCCCAGGGTGGCGTCGCCCGCATGAGCGACCCCGACCTGATCGACGGCATCGTCGAGGCCGTCTCGATCCCGGTGATGGCCAAGGCCCGCATCGGCCACTTCGTCGAGGCGCAGGTGCTCCAGTCCCTCGGTGTCGACTACATCGACGAGTCGGAGGTGCTCACCCCCGCCGACTACGCGCACCACATCGACAAGTGGGCCTTCACCGTGCCGTTCGTGTGCGGTGCGACGAACCTCGGCGAGGCGCTGCGCCGCATCACTGAGGGCGCGGCGATGATCCGCTCCAAGGGCGAGGCCGGCACGGGCGACGTCTCCAACGCGACCACCCACATGAGGGCGCTGCGCGACGAGATCCGCCGTCTCCAGACCCTGCCGACCGACGAGCTGTACGTCGCCGCCAAGGAGCTCCAGGCGCCGTACGACCTGGTCCGCGAGGTCGCCGAGAAGGGCAAGCTCCCGGTCGTCCTGTTCACCGCCGGTGGCATCGCGACGCCGTCGGACGCCGCGATGATGATGCAGCTGGGCGCCGAGGGCGTGTTCGTCGGCTCCGGCATCTTCAAGTCGGGCAACCCCGCCGAGCGTGCGCGGGCCATCGTGAAGGCGACCACCTTCTTCGACGACCCGGACGTGATCGCCAAGGTCTCCCGTGGTCTCGGCGAGGCGATGGTCGGCATCAACGTCGCGGACGTCCCCGAGCCCCACCGGCTGGCCGAGCGAGGCTGGTGACCCGGTGCCGTTCTTCTCGGCACCGAAGCTGACCGACGCCGAGGCGCTGCGCGGCTACGCCCGCGTGCTCGTACGCTCCGGGCTGACCGACGACGCGGCGTGCGTGGCGGAGGTGGCGGTGGCCGCGCGTGAGGACGCGGGGCTGCCCGACGCCGAGGAGGAGGCCCGCCGGCTCGTCCGCCGTGAGCGCGAGGCCCTGTGGGCCGATCAAGCGCGGTGGCCGGCTCGCACCGACTACGACGCGCTCCAGGACGCCCTGGCGGTGCTTCGCGACGCCGGGTTGGCGGTGCTGCAGGGAGTCGACGACCACTGGGGTGCGACGGCGGTGCTGCGGGCGGCCGAGCCGGGCAGCCTGCGAGGCGTCGTCTGGTTCACCCCGGCCGACGTCTGGCACGCGGTCGACCACGGCATGCTCGAGCTGAACACCTGGCACCCCGACTCCGCCAACGTCGCTGACGGCGACCCCCTGTGCACCGAGGTGCTGGCTGCGCTCGACACCCATGGCCTCGCTGCGCACTTCGACGAGGGGCGCATCGAGGTGCGGGCGTTCTGGCACCGGCGCCTCACCGACCCGGAGCCCGTCTCCGGTGTCGAGGCGGGCGGCGCGTGAGCGCTGTGCGGGTCGGCGTCCTCTCGCTCCAGGGCGATGTCCGCGAGCACCTGCGCATGCTCGAGGAGAGCGGCGCCACGGCCATCACCGTGCGCCGCGTCGGTGAGCTCGAGTCCGTCGACGCGCTGGTCGTGCCGGGCGGCGAGTCGACCACGATCGACAAGCTCTCGCGCGCGTTCGACCTGCGCGACCCGATCCGCCAGCGCATCACCGAGGGCATGCCGGTCCTGGGCACCTGCGCCGGCATGATCATGCTGGCCGACCGCATCGTCGGCGGTATCGCCGGACAACAGACGTTCGGCGGGATCGACATGACGGTCCGTCGCAACGCGTTCGGGCGTCAGATCGACTCGTTCGAGACCGACCTCGAGGTCGACGGCCTCGACGAGCCGCTGCACGCCGTGTTCATCCGCGGCCCCTGGGTCGAGAGCTGCGGGGCCGGCGTCGAGGTCCTCGCGACGGTCGACCGCGGCGAGGCGGGAGTGCATCCGGTCGTGGTGCGTCACGGCCCGCTGCTCGCAGCCTCGTTCCACCCCGAGCTGGGCACCGACCACCGGCTGCACCAGATGTTCGTCGACGACGTGCGAGCGCGGGCCTGATCCCCGCGTCCGGACGGACATGGCTCAGGCCCGACCGGCGCAGGCCGGGCAGCCGCTAGGATCGATGACGGTCGCGAGCCGCGGCCCACAGGCAGCAAGCACAGCGCAGTCGTACAGCGAGGGAAGGTGAGTGCCGTGTCCGGCCACTCCAAGTGGGCGACCACCAAGCACAAGAAGGCGGTCATCGACGCCAAGCGCGGCAAGATGTTCGCCAAGCTGATCAAGAACATCGAGGTCGCCGCTCGCACCGGCGGCCCCGATCCCACGGGCAACCCCACGCTCTACGACGCGATTCAGAAGGCCAAGAAGTCGTCCGTCCCGAACGACAACATCGACCGCGCCGTCAAGCGTGGCGGTGGGCTCGACGGTGCCGGTGTCGACTACACGACGATCATGTACGAGGGGTACGCTCCCGGTGGCGTGGCGCTCCTCGTCGAGTGCCTCACCGACAACAAGAACCGTGCTGCCATGGAGGTCCGCACGGCGATGACCCGCAACGGCGGCAACATGGCCGACCCGGGCTCGGTCGCCTACATGTTCTCCCGCAAGGGTGTCGTCCTCGTCCCCGCCGAGCAGGGCGAGCGGACGATCACCGAGGACGACCTCCTCGAGGTGGTCCTCGACGCCGGCGCCGAGGACGTGAACGATCTCGACGGGTCGTTCGAGGTCATCAGCGAGTCCGGTGACGTGGTCGCCGTCCGTACGGCGCTGCAGGACGCCGGCATCGACTACGACTCGGCCGAGTCGTCGTTCGTGCCGTCGATGACGGTCGAGGTCGACGCCGACGCGGCCGGCAAGGTGCTGCGCCTCATCGACGCGCTCGAGGACAGCGACGACGTCCAGAACGTCTTCGCGAACTTCGACGCGTCCGACGAGGTCATGGCGCAGCTCGGCTGACCCCCAGCACCCGGCTGAACGACGACGTACGGAGATCCCCCATGAAGGTCCGTGATGCCGACGGCGTGATCTGGCGCGTACGCCGACGGTGGTTGCCGTGGCGCATGCGCTCCAAGAACCTGCTCGACTACCTCCCCGGCGGTGGAGGCTCGGGCGGGTTCGTCCCCGACGACCCGATCCTGCTGACGATCTGGCTCCTCTTCGTCCTGCCCGTGGTCGTCGCCGGCGCGATCCTCTTCGTCCTGGTCGGGCTGGAGCTGGCGATCCTGCTCATGCTGCTGCCGGTGGTCGTGCTCGCACGCGCGCTCTTCGTCGGCTGGACCCTCGTCGTACGCCGTGGTGGCACCGTGGTCGGGACGGAACGGGTGAAGGGCTGGCGTGCGTCGGGTGCCAGGATCCGCGCCATCGGCGAAGAGATCCGGACCCGACCCGCAACGACGCTCGTGGACACCACCGGCGACCCGTACCAGCTCGGCAGCGACTGGCAGCAGCAGCCCGGGAGCCCTTCCGCCTGACTCCCGTCCGGTGCGACGATGCCGCTCATGGACATCCTTCGCCCGGGCGGGACCTTCTGGCGGATCGCACCGCGTCGGCGCTCCGACTTCGGTGAACCCCTCCCTTGGATGGCGGAGCTCGCCGGAGCGGCAACCGGCCCGCCGGCACGGTCCGATCTCGGTCGGCGGCCGATCGTCGTGACGTGCGACGGCGTCGTCGTCCACGTCGAGCCGGCGCCAGGTCGTCGTGGGACGGACCGCCGCATCCAGGAGATCGCCGCCGCGCTGTACGCCCTCCCGACTAAGAATCACCCGTCGCACGAGCCGTACCGACCGGGTCCAGGGCCGGGCACCACGGGTGGCTGGGGCGTGCCGGGTCAGGGTGGCGGCTGGACCGACAACGGGTTGTCCGCCTCCTGACGCGAGGCACAAGAGCCATTCCAACTGAGCGCCTCCGGTGCGACGATGACCTCGTGGACATCCTGCGACCGGGTGGAACTCTCTGGCGCATCGCTCGTCGGCAGCACGCCGACTTCGGCGAGCCGGTCCCGTGGATGCCCGAGTTCGCCGGGGCCTCGGCCGTGCCGCCCTCGGACTCCGACCTCGGCATGCGCCCGATCGTCGTGACGTGCGACGGCATCGTCATGCACGTCGAGCCGGCGCCGCGACGCCGTGAGACCGACCGCCGCATCAAGGAGATCGCCGCCGCCCTGTACGCCCTCCCGTGGGCCGCGAGCACCGTCGACGACCCGCCGCACGCGCCGTACCGACCGGGCCAGGGTGGTGCCGCTGGCTGGCGCACCCCCGGCCAGGCCGGCTCGGTCGACGCGTGGTTCTTCGCGCTCTAGCTCCACGGTCGGCGATGCGCATCGATCTGACACCGGCGGGTACCCGTCGTACGGTCAGAGGGTGAACCCGATCTCGAGGAGATGACACGCATGGGTCTCGACGACAAGATCAAGAACGCGACTGAGGACCTCCAAGGCAAGGCCAAGGAGGCCTCGGGCAAGGCCCGTGGCGATGAGAGCCAGGAGGCCGAGGGCAAGGCGGATCAGAGCAAGGCCGACGTCAAGAAGGCCGGCGAGAACGTGAAGGACGCCTTCAAGAAGTAGGCGTCCCTCGCACGTGCAGGGCCCCTTCGCGTACGCCGCGGAGGGGCCCTTCACCGTCGGCGCGTCGCTCCGCCGAAACCGGTCCCGCCCCGCTAGGGTGTCGAACATGTGTTCGTCCCCGCCGCTGTACGAGCTGCTGTGAGCACCGGCACCCTCCGCGTCCTGGGCGTGGACCCGGGCCTGACCCGCTGCGGCGTCGGCGTCGTCGACGGCCGGGTCGGCCGGACCCTCCGCGCTGTCTCGGTCGACGTCATCCGGACACCGGCGACCGACGACGTGGCCCATCGGCTCCTCGCGATCGAGCGTGCGCTGGCCGACGCGATCGCCTCGCACCAGCCGGACGTGGTCGCCGTGGAGCGTGTGTTCTCCCAGAACAACGTCTCGACCGTGATGGGGACGGCCCAGGCCAGTGGCGTGGCGATGGTCGTCGCTGCTCGTCACGGCATCCCGGTCGTCCTCCACACGCCGAGCGAGGTGAAGGCAGCAGTCACGGGCAACGGTCGCGCCGACAAGGCGCAGGTGACGGCGATGGTCACGAGACTGCTCGGCCTCGACGAGGCTCCGAAGCCCGCCGACGCGGCTGACGCCCTCGCCCTCGCCATCTGCCACGTCTGGCGCGGCACGTCCGTCAGTCGCCTCGACGCCGCTGTCGCGGCGGCTCGCCGTGGGTCCGCACCCGTCCGGACGGCGGCCGAGCCGATCAGGTCCCGCATCCCCAGCGCTCCGGCGCACCTCCCGCCCGGGTCGAGCCCCGCACGACCTCCCTCGGCGCGCCCGAGGCCGGCCCGCCCCAACCCTGAAGGGAAGCCACGATGATCGCGTTCGTCCGCGGCACAGTCGCGTCCACCGCCCTCGACTCGGCGGTCCTCGACGTGGGAGGCGTCGGCATGCTCGTCCAGTGCACCCCCGGCACCCTCGCCGAGCTGCGCCACGGCGAGCAGGCCCAGGTCGCCACGAGCCTGGTCGTCCGCGAGGACTCGATGACGCTGTACGGGTTCGCCGACGACGACGACCGCGACACGTTCGAGCTGGCGCAGACGGCGAGCGGCGTGGGCCCGAAGGTCGCGCAGGCGATCATCGCCGTGCTCGGTGCCGAGGGTCTGCGGCGCGCCGTCGCCAACGAGGACCTCGCAGCGCTCACGAAGGTCCCCGGCATCGGTCGCAAGGGTGCCCAGCGGATCGTGCTCGAGCTCAAGGACCGGATCGGCGCAGCGGGTCTCGCGACGCGGCCGACCGCCACCGCCTCCACGGCGTCTCCGGCCGCGGACGACTGGCGTCCTGCGGTGCACGAAGCGCTCGTCGGGCTGGGCTGGAGCGCTCGCGAGGCGGAGACGGCGGTCGACGCCGTGGCTCCGCTCGCCGCCGAGCAGGCCGGGTCCGCCGACGGCGTCGACGTGGGCGACCTGCTGCGCGCCGCGCTGCGGTCGCTCTCCAAGGCGTAGGGGAGGCCCGTCATGAGCAACCACGACCACCGCACCAGCCACCTCGACGCCGCCGAGCAGGCCGAGCTCGAATCGCGGCTGGTCCAACCCGACATCACGTCCGACGAACAGGCGTACGAGGCCGCATTGCGCCCCCGCTCGCTCGACGAGCTGATCGGTCAGGAACGGGTCCGTGAGCAGCTCGCTTTGGTGCTGACCGCGGCGCGCGCCCGAGGTCGCACCCCCGACCACGTCCTCCTGTCCGGACCTCCCGGCCTCGGCAAGACCACGCTCGCCATGATCATCGCCGCCGAGCTGGGGACGTCGCTGCGGCTCACCAGCGGGCCGGCGATCCAGCACGCGGGTGACCTGGCCGCCATCCTGTCCGGCATCAACGAGGGCGACGTCCTGTTCGTCGACGAGATCCACCGGATGGCGCGTCCGGCCGAGGAGCTCCTCTACATGGCGATGGAGGACTTCCGCGTCGACGTCGTCATCGGCAAGGGCCCTGGCGCGACGGCGATCCCGCTCCAGATCCCGCAGTTCACCCTGGTCGGGGCGACGACCCGGGCGGGGCTCCTGCCAGGCCCGTTGCGCGACCGGTTCGGGTTCACCGCCCAGCTGGAGTACTACGAGGCGACCGAGCTCCACCGCATCGTCGAGCGCTCTGCCGCCCTGCTCGGGGTCGAGACGACGCCCAACGGCGGTCTCGAGATCGCCTCACGGTCGCGGGGGACACCCCGCATCGCGAACCGGCTGCTGCGTCGTGTCCGTGACTACGCCGAGGTCCGGGGCAACGGAGTCGTCGACGTCGAGGTCGCGCACCGGGCGCTCGACCTGTACGAAGTGGACCGCATCGGGCTGGACCGGCTCGACAGGGGAGTGCTCGAGGCGCTCTGCAAGAGCTTCGGGGGCGGCCCCGTCGGCGTCTCCACGCTCGCCGTCGCCGTCGGTGAGGAGCGCGAGACCGTCGAGGAGGTCGCCGAGCCCTTCCTCGTACGCCAGGGGTTCCTCGCCCGCACACCGCGCGGGCGCGTCGCGACGGCGAAGGCGTGGGAGCACCTCGGGCTGCGGCCGCCCGCTCCGCAGGGCGACCCCGCTCTGCCGCTGGAGTAGCCCTGCCCGATCCTGCGCGGAAGTCCCTGCACCGGCAGTCCCGAGACCAACCGCGGCACCGATAGACTCGGGCGCGCACGCCGAAGCCCCCGAACCTCGACTGCCTGGAGCCACCGTGAACATCGCTCAGCTGCTGCCGATCATCCTGCTCGTCCTCGTGTTCTACCTCTTCATCATCCGGCCGCAGGGCAAGCGTCGCCGCGAGTTCCTCGACATGCAGGGCAAGACGACGGTCGGTTCGCGCGTCATGCTCACCAGCGGCATCTTCGGCACGGTGAACGCCCTCAACGACGAGACGCTGACCCTCGAGATCGCGCCCGGCGTCGAGATCGAGGCCCACCGCAACGTGGTCGCCAAGATCGTCGAGCCTGCCGCGATCACCGACGACGCCCCGGTGGACGACGCCCCGGTCCGCGAGGCCGACCAGCGTCCGCTGGACGAGGACGGCAAGGCCTGATGCCACGCGACCTCGACGAGGCGCTCGAGTCGCTGGTCCGGAGCATCCCCGACTGGCCGTCGCCCGGGGTCACCTTCCGTGACGTGACGCCGTTGCTGGCCGATCCTGAGGGTCTGCGGCTCACCGTCGAGGGGCTCGCGTCGCTCGGGCGCGAGATCGCCGGCAGCGACATCGACAAGGTCGTGGGCATCGAGGCGCGAGGATTCATCTTCGGGACCCCTGTCGCCGTCGCGCTCGGAGCGGGCTTCGTCCCCGCGCGCAAGGCGGGCAAGCTGCCGGCGGAGACATTCGGCGTCGACTACGACCTCGAGTACGGCTCCGCGACGATCGAGATCCACCGGGATGCGATCGAGCCGGGTGACCGCGTGCTCGTCGTCGACGACGTGCTGGCGACCGGCGGCACCCTCGCTGCCGTCGACGAGCTGATCGAACGCGCCGGCGCCAAGTCCGCGGCCAACGTCGTCGTGCTCGAGATCGGTGCGCTCGGCGGGCGAGCGCGGCTGGACCCCGACCGGTTCGGGACCTTGCGCACGTACTGAGTCCTCACAGCCTGACTGAGCCCGGCCCGACCGGCCCCCGCTACCATTCGTGACGTGAGCCCCGAGAGCACTCGCCTGGTCGCCGTCGTCATCGTCATCGCGCTCGTCCTGGCCCTAGGAGCGACGCTGTTCAGCGTCATCCTCGGATGATCCCCAGGCTGCAGCCTGAACGCCCACCCGCCTTGGTCTTCGCCCCCTAGGATGGCGGCCTACGATGATGGGGGAGGTGCCTGTGGCTGATCGCGCACGAACCGAGTCCGACTCGCGCAAGGAGTCCGTTCCGACGCCTGCGCGCGTGCGTTCACGACTTGCGCGCCTCGGCGGCGGGCGTTCGTCGTCGGACAGCCCGGTCGTGCTCGACCCGTTGGTCCGCATCGTCCGCACCAACCACCCCAAGGCCGACACGACGGTCATCGTGCGCGCCTACAAGATCGCCGCCAAGATGCACCGCGGCCAGAAGCGCAAGAGCGGCGACGACTACATCACGCACCCGCTCGCGGTCTCGACGATCCTCGCCGAGCTCGGCATGACGCCGCCGACCATCGTCGCGGCGCTGCTGCACGACACGGTCGAGGACACCCCCTACACGCTCGACCAGCTCACGCGCGACTTCGGCGACGAGGTCGCCCGGCTGGTCGACGGGGTCACCAAGCTCGACAAGGTCCGCTACGGCGAGAACGCCGAGGCCGAGACCATCCGCAAGATGATCGTCGCGATGAGCCGCGACATCCGGGTCCTCATCATCAAGCTCGCCGACCGGCTCCACAACATGCGGACGCTGCGCTACCTGCGGCAGGACAAGCAGGAGCGCAAGGCACGCGAGACGATCGAGATCTACGCACCGCTGGCGCACCGCCTCGGCATGAACACGATCAAGTGGGAGCTCGAGGACCTGTCGTTCGCGACGCTGCACCCCAAGGTGTACGACGAGATCGTGCGCCTGGTCGCCGATCGTGCGCCCTCGCGCGAGGACTTCATGTCCCAGGTCATCACCCAGGTCAACGAGGACCTCAAGAGCTCCAAGATCAAGGCCAAGGTGACCGGCCGCCCCAAGCACTACTACTCGATCTACCAGAAGATGATCGTCCGCGGCCGCGACTTCGCCGACATCTACGACCTGGTGGGCATCCGGGTGCTCGTCGACTCGTTGACCGACTGCTACGCCGTCCTCGGGGTCGTCCACGCCCGGTGGAACCCGGTGCCGGGGCGGTTCAAGGACTACATCGCGATGCCGAAGTTCAACATGTACCAGTCGCTGCACACCACGGTGATCGGGCCGGAGGGCAAGGCGGTCGAGCTCCAGATCCGGACCAAGCAGATGCACCGTCGCGCCGAGTACGGCGTCGCCGCGCACTGGAAGTACAAGGAGGACGGCTCCAAGGGCACCGCCGGTCCGAGCGGCGCCGGGGGCAGCGACGACCTGGCCTGGATCGGCCAGCTGCTCGAGTGGCAGCAGGAGAACGAGGAGTCCCAGGACTTCCTCGAGAGCCTCCGCTTCGACCTGTCCGACCAGGTCTACGTCTACACGCCGCGGGGTGACGTCATCGGGCTGCCGGCCGGCTCCACCCCGATCGACTTCGCGTACTCGGTCCACACGGAGGTCGGCCACGCGACGATCGGCGCTCGGGTCAACGGTCGGCTGGTGTCGCTCGAGTCCCGGCTGGAGAACGGCGACGTCGTCGAGGTCTTCACCTCGAAGGCGCCCGGCGCGGGCCCGAGCCGGGACTGGCTCGACTTCGTCAAGAGCCCGCGAGCACGCAACAAGATCAAGCAGTGGTTCACCAAGGAGCGCCGCGACGAGGCGATCGAGCAGGGCAAGGACGCCCTCACACGTCAGATGCGCAAGGAGGGCCTGCCGCTGCAGCGCCTCCTGAAGCACGACACGCTCGCGACCGTCGCCAAAGACCTCCACCTCTCGGACGTCTCGTCGCTGTACGCGGCCGTCGGCGAGGGGCGCGTCAGCCCGCAGAACGTCGTCGAGCGGGTGCTGGCGCTGCTCGGCGGTGAGGAGGGGGCGAGCGAGGACCTTGCCGAGGCGGTCCTCGTCCCCGACCAGTCGACGCGCAGGCGCCGTCTCCGCCGGGGCGACTCCGGTGTCGTGGTCAAGGGCACCGAGGGCTCCCTCGCCATCAAGCTCGCGCGCTGCTGCACGCCGGTTCCTGGCGACGACATCATCGGATTCGTCACCCGCACGCAGGGCGTCTCCGTCCACCGTCGTGCCTGCACCAACGCCGAGAACCTCCTCAAGGAGGAGGAGCGGCTCGTCGACGTCGAGTGGGCGCCGAGCGCGTCGAGCATGTTCCTCGTCGCCATCCAGGTCGAGGCCTTGGACCGTTCCCGGCTCCTGTCGGACCTGACGCGGGTGCTCTCGGACCAGCACGTCAACATCCTGTCGGCGGCCGTGTCGACGGGTCGCGACCGGGTCGCGAAGTCGACGTTCACGTTCGAGATGGGCGACCCGACGCACCTCGGCCACGTCCTCAAGGCCGTACGCACCGTCGAAGGCGTCTTCGACGTCTACCGCGTCAACCAGTAGCCTCGCGAGCCACCTCGCGTACGACGACGGGAAGTGGCTCGCGAACGCCTTGAGGGCTAGGTGCTAGGTGAGGTCCTCGGCCGACTTGCGCGCCTGGTCGAGCCACGCCTGACGGGCCTCGAGCGACTCCTGGAGCTCGCGCGTCTTGCGCTCGTTGCCGGACGCCTTGGCGGCCTCCAGCTGTGCCTCGAGGTCGGAGACCGCCTTCTCGAGCTTGCTCACGGTGTCGTCGACGCGGGCCCGGGTCTCCGGGTTGCTGCGGCGCCACTCGTCGTCGGCTGCCGTCGAGATCGCCTTCTCGACGGCGCGCAGCCGGCCTTCGAGCTCCTTGATCTGGCCACGGGGAACCTTGCCGGCCGCCTCCCAACGGTCGGCGATGTCGCGCCACGCGGCACGCGCCGCGTCGAGGTCCTCGATCGGGAGCAGGGCCTCGGCCTCGGTGAGGATCTGGAGCTTGACCTCGGCGTTGGCGGCGTACTCGGCGTCGAGCTGGGCGTTGGCCTCGTCGCGTGCGCCGAAGAACGTGTCCTGGGCGGCGCGGAACCGCTTCCAGAGCCGGTCGTCGATGCCGCGCGGCGCGGGCCCGGCGGCCTTCCACTGCGCCATCAGGTCGCGGAACTGGCCGGCGGTCGGGCCCCACTCGGTCGAGCTGGAGAGGGCCTCGGCCTCGCCGACCAGGCGTTCCTTGATCTGCTGCGCCTGACCGCGGCGCTCGTTCTGCTCGGCGAAGTGAGCCTTGCGGCGGCGCGTGTACGCGGTGCGCGCGGTGGAGAAGCGGTGCCACAGCTCGTCGTCGACGTTCTTGTCGAGACGCGGCAGCGACTTCCACTGCTCCAGCATCTCGCGGAGGCGGTCGGCGCCGCGGCGCCAGTCGTCGCTCGCCGCGATCTGCTCGGCGGTGGTGGCGATCTCGACCTTGCGCTCGTGCGCCTCGGCGGCACGCTCGGCGCGTGCGGCCTTGCGGCGCTCGCGCTGGGTGTCGATCTTGGGGCCGAGCGCCTCGAGGCGGTCCTTCAGCGTGTCGAGGTCGCCGACCGCGGCGGCACCGTCGACGGCCTCGCGGACCTGGTCGACCGCTCGCTTGGCGTCCTCGGGGGAGAGGCTGTCCGACGCGATCCGCTTCTCGAGGAGCTCGACCTCGACGGCCAGCCCTTCGTAGCGGCGGGTGAACAGGGCCATCGCCTCGGCCGGATCACCGTCCGGCCACTGCCCCACGACGCGTTCGCCTTCGCGCGTGCGGACGTAGACCGTCCCCTGATCGTCGATCCGGCCCCAGGCCTCGGGGTTCGAGAGATTCTCGCTCACGTATCCACCTTGTCGCTTGTGTCGGGCACAGTCTAGAAGGACGAGGGCTACTTGGTGGGGCAGTCCGGTCGTTGGGCGTGGCCGTCGCGGCACCCGGCGGCGAGTCGCCGCGCTCTGCGGCGCTCGCGTACCCTGTTCCGTGTGCTGATTGCCGCCTTTCCTGCCGGTCCGCTGGCCGCCAACTGCTACTTCGTGGGTCGTGGACCCGGCACCGAGTGCGTGATCGTCGACCCGGGCATGGACTCGCTCACCGGCATCCGCACGATCGTCTCCGAGCAGAACCTCGTCCCGGCCGCGGTGCTCGTCACCCACGGCCACTTCGACCACATGTGGCAGGCGGCCGACGTCGCCGACGAGTACGGCATCCCCGTCTACATCCACCCGGCCGACCGGCACCTCCTCGCCGACCCGATGGCGGCGATCTCGGGGGAGTCCGCGGCGATGCTCCGGACACAGTTCGGCCTGGAGGACGTCCCGGAGTTCCGCGAGCCCGCCGACGTACGCGACGCTTCCGACGGCGCCGTCATCGAGGCGGCGGGGCTGCGCTTCAGCGTCGACCACGTCCCCGGGCACACGCCGGGCACGGTCGTCTACCGCGTCGAGCACACCGGGGACGAGCCCATCTCGCAGGTCGCGTTCACCGGTGACTTCCTCTTCGCCGGCTCCATCGGTCGGACCGACCTCGTCGGAGGCGACATGGACGAGATGGCCGACAGCGTGCGTCGCTTCATGCGGCTTCCCGACGACGTGGCCGTGCTCCCCGGACACGGCGGGCAGACGTCGATCGCCCGCGAGCGTGCGACGAACCCGTTCGTGGCGCAGTTCGCGGCCGCCGGAGAGGACGCCTGACGATGGCACGACCCACCCCGCTGTCGGGGTTCCCCGAGCTGCTGCCTGCCGACCGTTTCGCGGAGCAGCACGTCCTGGACCACCTCCGCCGTACGTTCGAGCTGCACGGTTTCGCCTCGGTCGAGACGCGTGCGGTCGAGCCGATGGACCAGCTGCTGCGCAAGGGTGAGATCGACAAGGAGGTCTACGTCCTGCGTCGCCTCCAGGCGGCCGAGGGCGAGGGCGACGCCGGGATCGGTCTGCACTTCGACCTGACGGTGCCGTTCGCCCGGTACGTCCTCGAGCACGCCGGCAAGCTCGAGTTCCCGTTCCGCCGCTACCAGATCCAGAAGGTCTGGCGAGGCGAGCGGCCCCAGGAGGGCCGCTTCCGCGAGTTCGTGCAGGCGGACATCGACGTGGTCGCCAAGGACGAGCTGCCGTTCCACTTCGACGTGGAGATCGCGACCGTCATGGCCGAGGCGCTGTCGGGTCTCCCCGTGCCGCCACTTCGGATCCAGGTCAACAACCGCAAGCTGCTCGAGGGCTTCTACCGCGGGCTCGGCGCATCCGACCCGGCCGTGATCATGCGCGTGATGGACAAGATCGACAAGCTCTCCGCCGAGGCGATCCGCGAGCTGCTCGCCAAGGAGGACCTCGACGCAGCGCAGGCCGACAAGTGCCTCGCGCTCGCCGCGATCCGGAGCCCCGACGCCTCGTTCGCGGAGCAGGTCCGTCAGCTCGGCGTGTCCGACCCGCTGCTGGACGAGGGCATCGACGAGCTCGCCCAGCTCGTGACCGCGCTGGGCGCGGTCCAGCTCGATGGCGTCACTGTGACAGCCGACCTGCGGATCGCTCGCGGGCTCGACTACTACACGGGCACCGTCTTCGAGACGGAGCTCGAGGGTTTCGAGAGCCTCGGGTCGATCTGCTCGGGCGGACGGTACGAGAAGCTGGCCGACGACGGCCGCAACGTCTACCCGGGTGTCGGCATCTCTCTCGGCGTCACCCGCCTGCTGGTCCCGCTGATCTCGCGAGGGCACCTCACGGCCTCGCGCTCGGTGCCGTCCGCGGTCCTTGTCGCCCTGGTCGACGAGGAGTCGCGACCCGCCAGCAACGCCATCGCCGGTCGGCTCCGCGCCCGGGGCATCCCCACGGAGGTCGCCGCAGCGCCGCAGAAGTTCGGCAAGCAGATCCGGTACGCCGAGCGGCGCGGCATCCCGTACGTCTGGTTCCCTGCGGACCGCGCCTCTGCGGCCGGCGACGACCAGGCCGGCGACGACCAGGCCGGCGCCGACCAGGTGAAGGACATCCGCACCGGCGAGCAGTCCGACGCCGACGCCGACCTCTGGAATCCTCCGGAGGCCGACCTCCGCCCCGCCGTCACCACCCTCGACACCTCAGGAGCAACATCGTGATCCGCACCCACGAGGCCGGAAGCCTCCGCGCCACCGACGCCGGCACCCGCGTCACCCTGGCCGGTTGGGTGGCACGGCGTCGAGACCACGGTGGCGTGGCGTTCATCGACCTGCGCGACGGGTCCGGTGTCGCCCAGGTCGTGATCCGCGAGGAGGAGGTCGCGCGCCCGCTGCGCAGCGAGTTCTGCCTGAAGATCGTCGGCGAGGTGTCGGTCCGCCCCGAGGGCAACGCGAACCCCAACATCCCGTCCGGCGAGATCGAGATCATCGCCGACGAGGTCGAGGTGCTGAGCGAGTCGGCCCCGCTGCCCTTCCCCGTCGAGGAGTTCCATGCGAGCTCGGTCAGCGAGGAGGTGCGCCTCAAGTACCGCTACCTCGACCTGCGTCGTGCCGAGATGGCCAAGAACCTCCGTACGCGCGCCACCGTCACCCGGATCATCCGTGACGTGATGGCCGAGCGGGGCTTCATGGAGTTCGAGACCCCGAACCTCACCGCGTCCACGCCCGAGGGCGCCCGCGACTTCCTCGTACCGGCCCGGACCCGTCCCGGCACCTGGTACGCGCTGCCCCAGTCGCCGCAGCTGTTCAAGCAGCTGCTCATGGTGGCCGGCATGGAGCGCTACTACCAGATCGCGCGCTGCTTCCGCGACGAGGACAGCCGCGCCGACCGCCAGCCGGAGTTCACCCAGCTCGACATCGAGATGAGCTTCCTCGACGAGGAGGACGTCTACGCGCTGACCGAGGAGATCCTCGTCCGCATCTGGAGCGAGGTCGTCGGCTACGAGATCAGCACGCCGATCCCGCGGATGTCGTTCGCCGAGGCCGTCACCCGCTACGGCATCGACCGCCCCGACCTGCGGTTCGGCTGCGAGCTGGTCGACTTCACCGACTACTTCGCCGAGACCCCGTTCCGTGTGTTCGCCCCGAAGGGCCGGCACTGGCACGTCGGCGCCGCCGTCATGCCCGGCGGGGCCGACCAGCCGCGCCGGACGCTCGACGCCTGGCAGGAGTTCGCCAAGGCGCGAGGCGCCAAGGGTCTCGCGTACGTGCTGGTCCAGGAGGACGGCACGCTCGGCGGGCCGGTCGCCAAGAACCTCTCGGACGCGGAGCGCGACGGGCTCGTCGAGCACGCCGGTGCGAAGCCGGGCGACTGCATCTTCTTCGCCGCCGACCAGTACGCCGACGCCAAGGCGCTCCTGGCAGCGGTCCGCGTCGAGATCGGCGAGCGCTGCGGCCTGATCGACCACGACCGCTGGGAGTTCGTCTGGGTCAACGACGCCCCGATGTTCGAGTACGTCGGGACGGACGGCAAGGACGCGTGGACGTCGATCCACCACCCCTTCACGGCTCCCGCGCCCGAGTTCGCCGACACGTTCCAGAACGATCCGGGCGCTGCGCTGAGCCAGGCGTACGACATCACGCTCAACGGCAACGAGCTCGGCGGGGGGTCGATCCGTATCCACCGCTCGGAGATGCAGAAGCGGGTCTTCGACGTCCTGGGCCTCACCGAGGAGCAGGCGCAGGGCCAGTTCGGTTTCCTGCTCGAGGCGTTCCAGTACGGTCCGCCGCCGCACGGCGGCATCGCCCTGGGCATCGACCGGGTCGTGTCCCTGCTCACCGGGGCCGACACCATCCGTGACGTCATCGCGTTCCCGAAGACCGCGTCGGGCGCCGACCCGCTGACCGGCGCCCCGGCTCCGATCACCCCGCAGCAGCGCAAGGAGGCGGGCATCGACGCGCCGCCTCCGGGTACCGGAGCGTAGCCGCGGTCGTCACTCGAATGATGACGATCTCAGGAGTCCGGAGATCGTTACCTGGGCGTGGTCGCGCAGTGTCGGTGCCCTCGCCTAGTCTCCTGAGGGCATGTCCCGAAGCGCGGGGCGGAGCAAAGGAGGACGGGTGGGTCGCCGTCTCGGGCGTGTGCTCGCCCTCCTCTGCAGCAGCCTCGTGCTGATCGCCGCGTGCACGTCGGCCGATGCGCCTGACGACGCCTCGACGAGCGGCGCGACTCCCGACCACCGCGCGGCCGGCCGTGCGGGGAGTGCCAAGGACCCCGACGCGCAGGCACCGGCGGCCGAGGTGCCGGGTGCCACGCGCGGCGGCCAGCTCCGGGTGCTCAGCGCCTCCGTCCCCGACTCGCTCGACCCGGCGCAGGCCTCCTTCGTCGACACCCGCAGCGTCCTGTCGAGCCTGGTGACGCGTTCCCTCACGCAGTTCCGGCGCGACCCGGTCACCGGTGAGATGGAGCTCGTCCCCGACTTGGCGACCGATCTCGGACGGGTCGATGCGGCCGGCACCTCGTGGAGCTTCACCCTGCGGTCCGGCGTCGACTTCGAGGACGGCACCCCGGTCACCGCCGAGGACGTCGCGTACGGCGTCAAGCGCGCGTTCGCCGACGACGTCCTGCCCGGGGCTCCGGCCTACCTGAGGACCTTCTTCCTCGACGGCCAGCTCTACCAAGGTCCGTACGCCACCGCCGCCGAGGTCCGCGCGCGTCCCGGCTACCGGCGCGGCTGGTACGCCGGCGACTCCTTCCGCGGGATCGAGGTGTCCGGCCGCACGATCACGTTCCGTCTGAGCCGCCCGTTCGCCGACATGCCCTACCTCGCGTCGTTCCCGCAGTTCTCGCCCGTACCGCGGGCGGCCGACAGCGACCCGGCGGCGTACGGCAGGCACCCGGTCGCCACCGGTCCGTACGCGGTCGACGTCTTCCGCGACCAGACGACCCTGGTCCTTCGGCGCAACGACAGCTGGGACCCGGCGACCGATCCCGGCCGCCACCAGTACGCCGACGGCTGGACGTTCCTGTGGGGACAGGACACCGACCAGATCGAGGGGTTGCTCCTCGACGACGCGGGCGAGGCGCAGTACGCGCTCAGCTACGACTCGCTCAGCCCGGACACCGCCACGCGGCTCCTCGACGAGGCGCCGTCACGGGTGGTCACCGCCGGCACCCCGTGCACCTACCTGTGGTACCTCGACACCCGCAAGATCAGTGACCGGCGGGTGCGCCACGCCCTCGGTTGGGCGTACCCGTACGAGGCCGCGTGGCAGGCGGGTCGCGAGATCGTCGGCACCACGCGCGTCCCGGGGACGACACTCATGCCGCCGGGAGTGACCGGGCAGGTGGCGTACGACCCGCTGGGCAACGGCGGCCGCCGGACGGACGCCGTGCGTGCGCGCAAGCTCCTCACCAAGGCGGACGCCCTCGGGTTCCCGGTGCAGTGGTACTACGCCAGCGACATCCCCGAGAAGGTCGCGGTCAAGGACGCCGTCGTCGCTGCGCTGACCCGGGCGGGGTTCGACCCGATGCCGATCGCGACGACGGCGAAACAGATCCGGCGCATGCAGTTCGACCCCGACGGCCCGCACGACGTCGTCGACTCCGGCTGGTGCTCGGACTGGCCGACCGGCTCGTCGTGGTTCCCGGCCCAGTGGTCGGCGGACCACGTCGACGATCCGGGCCGTCCCAACCCGTCCATGCTGGCCGCGCCGGACGTCCAGGACGAGATCGACCGCATCCTCGACACCCTGTCGGGCAAGGCCGCCGCAAAGGCGTGGGGCGCGCTCGACCGGCGGATCGGCACCGAGTACTACCCGGCGGTCGTGCTCGGGCACCAAGGTGTCGTGCTGGCCCACGGCAGCCGCGTCGGAGGCATGGGGGTCAACGAGATGCAGGGCATGCCGCTGTTCGCCGACATGTTCGTCGACCAGGGCACCTGACGGCCCGCGTAGGCTGACCCGGTGGACTCCGACGGCCCTTCCTCTGACGGGCTCTTCGACGTTCCCGAGGTCGCCCCTGCGCCGTCGGGCGGCGGCAGCCTGAGCGACGCGGCCCACCGCGCTGCCCCCCTCGCGGTCCGGATGCGCCCGCGCACGCTCGACGAGCTGGTGGGGCAGGAGTCGCTGCTCGGCCCTGGCTCGCCGCTGCGGCGCATGATCCACGGCGACCAGTCGATGTCGCTGATCCTGTGGGGGCCTCCCGGCACGGGCAAGACCACGCTCGCGTCGCTCGTCAGCCAGCAGACCAACCGACGGTTCGTCGAGGTGTCCGCCGTGTCCGCGGGGGTCAAGGAGGTCCGCGAGACCCTGGGCTCGGCTCGGCGGATGCTCGCGCAGGGCGGTCGGGAGACGGTCCTGTTCGTCGACGAGGTGCACCGGTTCTCCAAGGCCCAGCAGGATGCACTCCTGCCGGGCGTCGAGAACCGGTGGGTCTCGCTGATCGCCGCGACGACCGAGAACCCGCACTTCTCCGTCATCTCGCCGCTGCTGTCACGCTCGCTCCTGCTGACCCTCGAGCCGCTGACCGACGAGGACGTCGCCACGCTGGTCGACCGCGCGGTCGTCGACGAACGCGGCCTCGGCGGCGACGTCGTGCTCGAGGAGGCGGCGCGCGACCACCTCGTACGCCTCGCCGGTGGCGACGCTCGGCGGGCGCTCACGTACCTGGAGGCGGCCGCGGGGGCGGCGGTCGCCCAGGACCGCGACCGGATCAGCGTCGAGGACGCCGCGTCGGCCGTGGACCGTGCGGCGGTGCGCTACGACCGGCAGGGAGACCAGCACTACGACGTGACGAGCGCCCTGATCAAATCGATCCGAGGGTCCGACGTCGACGCGTCGCTGCACTACCTCGCCCGCATGGTCGAGGCGGGGGAGGACCCGCGGTTCCTTGCGCGCCGGCTGATGATCCTGGCGAGCGAAGACATCGGCCTCGCCGACCCGACCGCGCTGCAGACGGCCGTCGCCGGCGCCCAGGCGGTCCAGATGATCGGGTTCCCGGAGGCTGCCCTGACGTTGTCCCAGGTCGTGATCACCTTGGCTCTGGCCCCGAAGTCGAACGCCGCGTACAAGGCGATCGCCGCCGCCACCGCAGACGTACGCGCAGGCAAGGCGGGCGCCGTCCCTCCGGCGCTGCGCGACGCCCACTACGCCGGTGCGAAGAAGCTCGGGCACGGCCACGACTACAAGTACGCCCACGACGATCCCCGTGGGGTGTCGGCCCAGCAGTACGCGCCGGACGAGATCGACGGTGCCAACTACTACCAGCCCCTCGGCCGCGGGCAGGAGGCTGCCTACGCCGAGCGCGTCGCCCGCCTGCGAGAGATCCTGCGGGATCCCTCGGCACGGTCCGGTGACTGAGATCGCGGTTGCTCGGTAGGGTCGACGTCATGCCGTTGGAGTCCTGGATCACCGTCCTCGCCTGCGGTGTCGCGATCCTCGCGCTGGTCGCGGCGCTGCTGGCGGTGCGTGCGCTGCGGAGCCTGCGCGCCGAGGTCCGCGGGCTGGCCGGCGGTCTCGCGACGCACTCGCCGAGCGAAGGCTCGGATGAGAGCGGGCTGCCCCTGCGGGCGTCCTCGCCCGGCAGCGGACTCGCCTCGGCCGGCAACGAGGTGGAGGTCGTCTACGCTCCGACTCCTCTGGAGAGCGCCGACGGGAGGCCGCGGCAGGTCCTGCCGACCGAACGGGCGGTCGTGACCCAGGAGGGCACCGTCATCGTGCTTCCGTCGGAGCAGCAGGTGGTGGCGGCTACCATGGGACGTCCGCTGGTCCGCGGCGCCGTGCTGAGCCACGGGCTGATGCATGCGCTGCGGCCCGAGAGCCGAGACCGGATCCGAGGGATTGTCCGACGCGAGTTCCGCCGCCGCCGCAAGATCCGGCGGCGTGCCGCACGGGCGGCTGCGCGTTCGGCCCCGGTCGGTCGCGACGACGCTGCGTCGTGGCTGGCGGACAGCACCCCGACGACCGAGCAGGAGGGCACACGATGAAGGGCCGCGTTCTGTGGTTCGTCGCGGGCACCACTGCCGGCGTGTACGGGACCTTTCGCGCCCGCCGCCTCGCGTACCGGTTGACGCCGAGCGGCCTCGCCGACCAGGTCGCCGCCTGGCAGGTCGGAGCACGCACCTTCGCCGAGGAGGTCCGTGCCGGGATGGCCGAGCGCGAGGCCGAGATCGCCGAGCAGCTCGGGCTGCCCTCCGGTGTGGACGCCGGCCCGCGTAGCCTCGACGCCTTGCGGACGGTCCCGCACTCCGCAGCCCCGCACGCCTCCCTTCCGCTCAGCACCCGCACGCGCACTCCGTACGACGAGTAAGGACAGCAACTCTTCATGGACACAGCCGAGATCCGCCGCCGGTTCCTCGATCACTTCGAGAGGAACGGGCACACGGTGGTGCCTTCGGCATCGCTGATCCTCGACGACCCGAACCTGCTGTTCGTCAACGCGGGCATGGTGCCGTTCAAGCCGTACTTCCTCGGCCAGGAGACGCCGCCGTACGATCGCGCCACGAGCGTCCAGAAGTGCGTCCGCACCCAGGACATCGAGGAGGTCGGCAAGACCACCCGCCACGGCACGTTCTTCCAGATGAACGGCAACTTCTCGTTCGGCGACTACTTCAAGGAAGGCGCGATCGAGCTCGCCTGGTCGCTGATCACCGGTGCGGTCGCCGACGGCGGGCTGGGCTTCGACCCGGACAAGGTCTGGGTCACCGTCCTGCCGAGCGACACCGAGGCGCGCGAGGCCTGGAAGCGGATCGCGGGCCTTCCCGACGAGCGCATCCAGGACCGCGGCCTGGAGGACAACTACTGGAACATGGGTGTGCCCGGTCCCGGCGGCCCGTGCTCCGAGATCTACATCGACCGCGGCCCCGAGTACGGCCCGGACGGTGGCCCGGTCGTCGACGAGGACCGCTTCCTGGAGATCTGGAACCTCGTGTTCATGCAGGAGGAGCTGAGCGCGGTCCGCAGCAAGGCGGACTTCGACGTGCTCGGCCCGCTCCCCGCCAAGAACATCGACACAGGCATGGGCCTCGAGCGGGTCGCGTACCTCCTGCAGGGCAAGCAGAACATGTACGAGATCGATCAGGTCTTCCCGGTGATCGAGCGGGCGTCGGCGCTGTCAGGTCGCCGCTACGGCGCCGACCAGGTCGACGACGTCCGTTTCCGCGTGATCGCGGACCACGTCCGCAGCGGCCTGATGCTGATCGGCGACGGTGTCACGCCGGGCAACGAGGGACGCGGCTACGTGCTCCGTCGCCTGCTGCGCCGCGCCGTGCGCTCGATGCGCCTTCTCGGCTACGACGACCCGGCGCTCCCACAGCTGCTCCCGGTCAGCCGAGACGAGATGGTGCGTTCCTACCCCGAGCTGGGCACCGACTTCGCGCGCATCGCGCAGGTCGCGTACGCCGAGGAGGAGACGTTCCGCCAGACCCTCGCCAAGGGGACCCAGATCTTCGACCTCGCGGCGGACAGCGCGAAGGCCGAGGGGGCCAGTGTCCTCACCGGCGACAAGGCGTTCCAGCTCCACGACACGTACGGCTTCCCGATCGACCTCACGTTGGAGATGGCGTCCGAGCAGGGCCTGAGCGTCGACGAGTCGGGCTTCCGTGCGCTGATGTCGGAGCAGCGTGCGCGGGCGAAGGCGGACGCGAAGTCCAAGAAGGGCCAGCACGCCGACACCACGATCTACCGCGAGGCGCTCGACTCCAACGGGCCGACCGAGTGGCTCGCGTACGAGACGTTGACCACGGAGTCGTCGGTGCGGTCGCTGATCCAGGAGACCGGACGCACGCGGACGATGGGGGAGTCGCAGATCGGCGAGGTCGTCCTGGACCGCACCCCGTTCTACGCGGAGTCGGGCGGCCAGAACGCCGACGCAGGCATCCTCGTCTGGGACGGCGGTCGTGCGGAGGTGCTCGACGTCCAGCGCCCGGTGCGCGGTCTGGTCGTGCACCAGGTGCGGGTGCTCGAGGGCGAGCTGACCGAGGGCACGTCGCTGCAGGCCGAGGTCGACGCGCAGTGGCGCGTCGGCGCCTGCCAGGCGCACTCCGGCACGCACGTCGTCCACGCGGCGCTGCGTGAGGTGCTCGGCCCCACCGCGCTTCAGAGCGGCTCCTACAACCGCCCGGGCTACCTGCGGCTGGACTTCGGGTGGTCGAGCCCGCTGTCGCCGCAGCAGCTGCACGACGTCGAGCAGGCGGCGAACGTCGCGCTCCGCGAGGACCTGCCGGTCAGCGCAGCCATCATGTCGCTCGAGAAGGCCAAGGAGGTCGGCGCGCTGGCGCTCTTCGGCGAGACCTACGGCGAGGACGTGCGGGTGGTCGAGATCGGCGGCCCCTGGTCGCGTGAGCTCTGTGGCGGTACGCACGTGGCGCGGTCGTCGCAGATCGGCACCGTCGTCGTCACGTCGGACTCCTCCGTGGGCGCCGGCAACCGTCGTGTCGAGGCGGTCGTCGGCCTCGAGGGCTTCTCGTACCTGGCGCGCGAGCGCGACCTCGTCGCCCAGGTCGGTGACCTGCTCAAGGTGCAGCATGCCGACGTCCCCGGCCGTGTCGCCGACCTCGTCGGTCGCCTGCGGGCGGTCGAGAAGGAGGTCGAGAAGCTTCGTTCGGCGCAGCTGCTGTCGTCTGTCGCCGACCTCGCCGGGGCGGCGGAGGACGTCGACGGTGTCGCCTACGTCGGGCACGTCGCCGACGGGCTCGCCGCGAAGGACGTCCGCACGCTGGTGCTCGACGTGCGCGGACGCCTCGATCCCTCGCGGCCGTCGGTCGTGACGATGATCGGGACGGCGGACGGCAAGGCCGCCTGCGTCGTGGCGGTCAACGAGGCCGGACGCGCGACCGGGCTCGGTGCGGGTGACCTCATCAAGCCGGCCATGGCAGTCCTCGGCGGTCGCGGAGGCGGCAAGGCCGACGTCGCGCAAGGTGGCGGCACCGACGTCGCGGCTGCTCCGGGGGCGATCGACGCCGTCCGTCGTGCCATCCAGGACGCGGTCTGACGTGCGTCAGGGCACCCGGATCGGCGTCGACGTCGGTGATGTCCGCATCGGTGTGAGCGCGAGCGATCCTTCGGGCATCCTCGCGACACCGGTCGAGACCGTCGCTGCCGGTGACACGTCGATCCGAGACATCCTGGACATCGCGAATGATCGTCAAGCGATCGAAATTGTGGTTGGCTTGCCACGGTCGCTCTCGGGGGACATGGGGCCGGCGGCGCGCAAGGTGCGTGCGTACGCCGAAGAGCTGGCGGCAAGGTCCGCTCCCACCCCCGTCAGACTCGTGGACGAGAGGATGTCGACCGTGACCGCACAGCAGAGCCTTCGTCAGGCTGGGCGCAAGGCGAAGCAGCAGCGTTCCGTCGTGGACCAGGCGGCCGCCGTCGTGATCCTCCAGACCGCCCTCGACACCGAGCGTACGAGTGGTCGAGTCCCCGGCGAGCTGGTCGAGGTGGTCGCATGAGCGACCTCGGCCTGATGCCGGAGCGCGAGCGGCGTCCCTCCGGGCACCGGGCGGCTCGCCGCGAGAAGAAGCGCCGCGGACCGGGTTGCTTCTTCATCCTGCTGATCGTCGCCGCGGTCTGCGTGGCCGGCTATCTCGGCCTCTCGAAGGTCGTCGGTGTCGCCAACGACTTCTTCGGCGGACCGGAGGACTATCCCGGACCAGGCACGGGCAGCGTCGTCATCGAGGTCAGCAAGGGCGACACCGTCGCCGGGATCGGCCGCGAGCTGAAGGCGCAGGATGTGGTCGCGAGCGTCGACGCGTTCCTGTCCGCCGCCTCGGGCGCCCCTGAGATCAACCAGGTGCAGCCGGGCTTCTACCAGCTGAAGACCAAGATGGCTGCGGACGACGCCGTCAGGACGCTCATCGACCCGAGCAGCCGCGTGGACTCGACGGTCGGGGTGCCCGAGGGAGCGCGCGTCGACCAGGTCGTCGAGTCGATCGTCAAGAACACCGAGTTCTCCAAGAAGCAGGTCAACGCCGCGCTCGAGAGTCCGGAGCTCGGGCTTCCGCCCGCGGCGGAGGGCAACCCGGAGGGTTACCTGTATCCGGCGACGTACACCGTGGGCCCTGACACGACGCCGCTCTCGCTGTTCCAGGAGATGGTCAAGAAGTCGGTCCAGCTCGACCAGGATCTCGACCTCGTCGGGAACGCGGACACGCTCGGCATCTCGCCGCACGATGCTCGGGTGGTTGCCAGCATCGTCCAGGCCGAGGCCGGCACGGCGGACTACGCCAAGGTCGCCCGCGTCATCTACAACCGTCTCGACGAGGGGATGGCGCTCCAGATGGACTCGACCATCCACTACGTCAGCGGCAAGGACGGCAGCATCTGGACCAGCGCCGAGGCGCGCGACATCGACTCGCCGTACAACACCTACATGTACACCGGGCTGCCGCCGAGCCCCATCGGCAACCCGGGCGAGAAGGCTCTGAAGGCCGCGCTCAACCCGGCGGACGGTGACTGGCTGTACTTCACACTGGTGGATGCGGAGACCGGTGAGACGAAGTTCGCCGAGAGCTACTCCGAGCACCAGCAGAACGTGGAGGAGCTGCGCCAGAACTGCCGTGACCAGGGCGGTTGCTGATGCCCCGCTGTGCGGTGCTCGGGAGCCCGATCGAGCACTCGATGTCGCCGGTGATCCACAGGGCCGCTTACGCCGAGCTGGGCCTGGAGGACTGGTCGTACGACCGGTACGAGGTCGACGAGGACGGCATCGGACCGTTCCTCGCCAACCTCGACGACCGGTGGCGGGGTCTGTCGTTGACGATGCCGCTGAAGCGTGCTGTCCTGCCGTACCTGGACTCGGTCGACGAAGCGGTTCGCGAGGTCGGCGGAGCAAACACGGTGATCGTCGACGTCGAGGGCCGGCACGGGTTCAACACGGACGTCCCAGGAGGCGTCGCGGCGCTGCAGGAGCGGGGGATCGACGAGGTCGAGGACGCCCTCGTGATCGGCGCCGGTGCAACCTCGGAGTCGATGGTCGCGTCGCTGCGGCGGCTCGGGCTGCGGCGTGTGACGATCGCGGTCCGCTCCCTGGACAAGGGTGAGCACTTGGCGAAGCGGATCGTCGAGGCGGCCGGCGGCGAGGACAACCTCGCGGTGGACGTCACCGGCTTCGGACCGGATCTGGCCCGCTCGGCGCAGATCGTCGTGTCGACCGTCCCGTCGGAGGCGGTCGCTCCGTTCGCGCAGATGCTCGTGACGCGGTGCGACGCGGTGTTCGACGTGATCTACGACCCGTGGCCGACGCCGTTGGCGCGAGCAGCGCACGCCGAGTCCGTCCCGGTCGTCTCCGGGCTCGACCTCCTCGCGCACCAGGCTGTCGAACAGGTCCGCCTGATGACCGGGCGCGAGGTGGCGGCCGGGGTGCTGCGCGATGCAGCGATCGGGGCGCTCCAGGCGCACTGACCGCGGGCGGACGGCTGCCCCTGCGGTTGATCGCCCGCATCACGTCAGGGGTCAGGCGGCGATCAGGCTCGCGAGCGCCTCCTCGAGAAGGGACTCGGACGCGGCGGATCTCAAAAGCTCGGCGGATGTCGACAGAACGTCCGAGGCGGTCGGCGCGGCGGATGTCGAACGAACGGCTGAGGCAGTCGGATCTCCGGAAGTCGTTCTGCGGGACACGTGGACGTGGCCGGTCGGCGTGTGCCAATGGACTTCGTCGGGGAGGCCAGCGGTGGGTGGCTGCACTGCGGTGACCTTCCACCCGGGCGCCTCCTTCGCGAGGTTGTCGGTGCGGCAGCCTCCTTGTGCGTTGCCGAGGACACTGAGCCCACCCCGTGCGTAGGCCGTGACGTGGTCGATGTCCCGGATGCGGCAGTCGCACCACGGCCTGCGGCACTGCACGTCGACGACGCGCACGATGCGACGGACCGCTCGGCTGAACCGGCGGGCGCGTGGATCCGCGTCCGTGATGCTCTTCCCGTCCGGGCCGGTGAAGAACCGACGGACCCAGCCGTGCTCGGAGGTGGCGAGGCGCCGGGCCAGCTCGGCCGGGATCGGCCCGTAGCCGGCGAGCGTCGCCGGCAGTGGATCCTCGCCGAACAACGTCTCGGGGCTCATGACGACGCCCACTTCGACGCCGATCGTGTGCGTGCCGTCGGCCGCGACACGTGCGCCCGTCATCGCCTCGACCGCCAGATCCGCGGTGAGCTGGCGGATCGACCGGCGGTCACCGTCGCTCCGGCGTGCCGACGCCTGACGGTCGAGGTGCTCGAACGCCGCGACGAGCTGGTCGGCCGGCGCATAGACCGTCAGCGACGCCATCGCGTCGAGCTCGCCCTTGAAGGTGACGGCTCGCTCCTCGCGCGCCCGGACCGTGCGGGCGTAGGCGGCATGCGGATCG
The DNA here is from genome assembly GCF_041320275.1 of Mumia sp. Pv4-285. Classification (NCBI taxonomy): domain Bacteria; kingdom Bacillati; phylum Actinomycetota; class Actinomycetes; order Propionibacteriales; family Nocardioidaceae; genus Mumia; species Mumia qirimensis. Next base: position 2,110,808 of record NZ_CP162023.1, read on the forward strand.
ACAGCGAGGACGAGCCGTCGAGCCTCGGCTGCGGCGCGGCGCGGTGACAGCTCAGCGAGAGCTGGGGCGATCTCGGTGTCGACGCGACGGCGGTCGTCGATGTCGAGGAAGGTGGTCTCGCGAGCGACAGCGGCCGCGACGCCCGCCGAGATGGAACCCTCCCGCAGGAGGTCGTGCGTCCGGGGGAGCACCTCCAGCGCCCGCGCCAAGGCGTACGTCGTCTCGCCGGCCGGGCTCGACACACGCCTTGCGAGAGCGATCTCGACGAACATCGACCGCGTGAAGGTCGACTCGTCGCGGACGAGGTCTGGGGTCGCGCGGCGGTGCGCGTCGAGCAGCTGGACGGCGTCGAGCTGGATGCCCTGGGCGATCCGGACGACCTCCTCGCACGCGGTGACCAGGTCGATCTCGCCGGCCCCGAGCTCCAGCCCGCCGGGAGGCGACGCTGCCATGCTGGAGCGCGCCACCTCGACCGCTGCCTCGACACGAGCGAGCAGTGCTCGCGCGAGGCGGTCGAGAGAAGCGAGATCATACGGAGGAGTCGGAGTCGGCGGAGTCGGCGGAGTGGACGGTGAGACCGTGTCTGGCGGTGGTGGCTGAGGAGCGACCGAAGCATCGAACATGTGTTCGACTTTAGTGCCCGTCGGTGACACCGTCGCCGAGACGTGACGTTCGTCCACACCCCGCCGGATGCAACCGCCCCTGGGGACGAACGCATCCTGCGCAGCTGGCCACCCGGCTATCGTTCCGTCCGTGCCCGAGTCCCTGATCGCCGCGACGCTCGCGGCCGCCGTCGCGGCGCTCGGCGGGCTGCTGTCACCACGTCTGATCGGGTGGCTCCCGGAGCCCGATCCCGAGCCGGCGCCGCCCGACGAGCTCCCCGCCGATGCTCCCGCACACGAGGCGGGGGAGCGCGACACGATCGACACCACCGTGCCGGCGCCGCCCAAGATCCCGTACGCCGACCTGGCGGCGCGACCGCACCTCTCCGCAGTCCTGGCACTTGCCGCCGCGCTCTTCGCCGGCTCGGTCGGGTGGCGCCTCGGGCTCGACCCCGCCCTCCCGCTCTGGGTCGCGTTCGCCGTCCTCGGTGTCGTCCTCTCCTTCGTCGACTGGCACACCCGGCTGCTCCCGAAACGCGTCGTCCTGCCGGCCTACCCTGCACTCCTGGCGCTCGCAGGCCTCGCCGCGGCGCTCGGCGACGGCAACGACGTGCTCGTGCGCGTGGCGATCGGCTGGGCCGCGGTATCGGGCGTGTACGCGCTGCTCTGGATCGTGTCGCCACGCGGCATCGGCTACGGCGACGTCCGATTCTCGGGGATCGTCGCGATCGCCCTCGCGACGCTGGGGTGGGCCGAGCTGCTCGTCGGCACCTACGGCGGGTTCGTCCTCGGCGCTGTCGGGGGCATCGTCCTCGTCGCGATGCGCCTCGCCGAGCGCAGATCCTTCCCGTTCGGCCCGTTCATGGTGCTCGGCGCATGGGTCGGCGCGATCTGGGGGAGTGCGCTGCTCGGCGGCTGGGGGTGATCCGTGGCGCGAGACCGGGGGAGACGTTCTCCTCGTGCATGACAGACTTGCCCCATGCTTCGTTGGATCACGGCCGGGGAGTCCCACGGTCCCGCACTGGTCGCTGTCGTCGAAGGGATGCCCGCGGGCGTCTCCGTCACGAGCGAGACGATCTCCGACGCCTTGGCGCGTCGCAGGCTCGGTTACGGTCGCGGCGCGCGGATGAACTTCGAGGCCGACGAGCTCGAGATCATCGGTGGCATCCGGCACGGACTCACGCTCGGCAGCCCGATCGCGCTGCGCATCGGCAACAGCGAGTGGCCCAAGTGGGACAAGGTCATGTCGGCCGACCCCGTCGATCCTGAGGAGCTCCAGGGCATCGCCCGCAACGCACCCCTGACCCGTCCACGGCCGGGCCACGCCGACCTGGTCGGCATGCAGAAGTACGGCTTCGACGAGGCGCGGCCGATCCTCGAGCGCGCGAGCGCCCGCGAGACGGCAGCACGGGTCGCGCTCGGCTCGGTGGCGACGGCGTTCCTGCGCCAGGCGTGCGGGGCCACGGTCGTCAGCCACGTCGTCGAGTTCGGCTCCGTCAAGGCACCGGCGGGTCTCGTCCCGACCATCGACGACGTGGAGCGGCTCGACGCGGACCCGGTGCGCACGCTCGACCCCGACACGTCGGCAGCGATGGTCGCGGAGGTCGATGCCGCGCGCAAGGACGGCGACACGCTCGGCGGCATCGTCGAGGTCGTCGTCCACGGCCTGCCGCCGGGTCTCGGCAGCCACGTCCACTGGGACCGGCGCCTCGACGCTCGCCTCGCCTCGGCCCTGATGGGGATCCAGGCGATCAAGGGCGTGGAGCTCGGCGACGGATTCGAGCTCGCCAGGACGCGAGGGTCTCTGGCGCACGACGAGATCGTCGGCACCGAGGACGGGATCCGCCGCACGTCCGGCCGCTCGGGCGGCACCGAGGGCGGGATGTCGACGGGCGAGGTCCTGCGCGTCCGGGCCGCGATGAAGCCGATCGCCACCGTTCCCCGCGCACTCAGGACCGTGGACGTCACCACCGGCGCCCCGGCGCAGGCGCACCACCAGCGTTCGGACGTCGCTGCGGTGCCCGCCGCGGGCATCGTCGCCGAGGCGATGGTGGCGTTGACGCTCGCCGACGTGATGCTCGAGAAGTTCGGTGGCGACTCCGTCACCGAGACGGCCCGCAACGTCGCGTCGTACCGCGCCGCGATGACTCCGGCGTGACCGCCGGCGCTCGGCCCGTGGTGGTCCTGGTGGGGCCGCCCGGCGCAGGCAAGTCGACCGTCGCCGCTCTCCTCGGTGAGGCGCTCGGACTCGAGGTGCGCGACACCGACTCCGACGTCGAGGCCGCGACGGGCACGGCGATCGCCGACCTGTTCGTCACCTATGGCGAGGACCGCTTCCGCGCCCTTGAGGCCGAGGCCGTCGCCACGGCGCTCGCCGAGCACCGCGGCGTGCTCGCCCTCGGCGGTGGCGCGGTCATGAGGCCCGCCACCCAGGAGGCGCTCCGCGGCCACACGGTCGTGTTCCTCGACGTCGGTCTCGCGGAGGCTGCGTCCCGGGTCGGCCTCTCGAGCTCACGCCCGCTGCTGCTGGGCAACGTACGCTCGCAGATGAAGGGCCTGCTCGACTCCCGACGCCCGACGTACGAGGCGGTGGCGACGCACGTGGTCTCCACCGACGGTCGTACGCCGAGCGAGGTCGCCGAGGCTGTCCTGATCCTGCTGGCCTGACCCTGCTGGGGTGACCCCCCACCCGTACGCCCGCCGACTCGCGTCGGCCCGCTCACCGAGGAGCCCGTCGTGTCAGAACCGACCCGCATCAACGTCGCCACCGATGCTCCGTACGACGTGGTGGTCGGATCCGGACTGAGCGCCGAGCTGCCCGCCCTGGTCCCGGAGTCCGCGACGCGCGTCGCGGTGATCCACCCGGCGTCGATGCGCGGGCTCGGTGAGGCGATCCGTGCCCGTCTCGGTTCGGAGGGGCGCGAGGCGCACGCGATCGAGATCCCCGACGGCGAGGCCGCCAAGACGTCGGAGGTGGCGGCGTTCTGCTGGTCGGTCCTCGGCCGCACCGGTTTCACCCGCTCCGACGTGGTGATCGGCGTCGGCGGGGGAGCGGCGACCGACCTCGCCGGGTTCATCGCGGCGACCTGGCTGCGCGGCGTCTCCCACGTGCTGATCCCGACCACCGTCCTCGGCATGGTCGACGCGGCGGTCGGCGGCAAGACGGCGATCGACACGGCGGAGGGCAAGAACCTCGTCGGCGCGTTCCACGAGCCGATCGGCGTCATCTGCGACCTGTCGCTGCTCGGGACGCTGCCGCTCAACGAGGTGCGTTCCGGGCTCGCCGAGGTCGTCAAGTGCGGCTTCATCGCCGACCCGGTGATCCTCGACCGTGTCGAGGCAGACCCCAACGCCGTCCTGGACGTCCACAGCGACGTGCTCCGCGAGATCGTGGAGCGCGGCATCCAGGTCAAGGCGCGCGTCGTCGCGGGGGACCTCGAGGAGACCGGCGCCGACGGCACCATCGGGCGCGAGGCCCTCAACTACGGCCACACCCTCGGCCACGCGATCGAGCGGTACGAGGCCTACTCCTTCCGCCACGGCGCCGCGATCTCGATCGGCATGGTGTACGCGGCAGAGCTGGCCCGCCTCGCCGGCCGGATCGACGCCGACCTCGTCCACCGGCACCGCGCTGTGCTGGCGTCCCTCGGCCTGCCCACCGGCTACCGCCCCGGCGTGTGGGACGAGCTGCTCGCGGGGATGCGGCTGGACAAGAAGTCGCGAGGTGCGCAGCTGCGGTTCGTCGTGCTCGACGGCGTGGCGCAGCCGGTGATCTTCCCGGGCCCGGACGAGGGGCTGCTGACGGCGGCGTACGCGGAGATCTCCGGCTGACGGCTCGCCCCGTAGTCTGACGGCATGCCCGCTGAGCACCGTGCCCGCCGTGAGCGCCTGGCCTCGATCCTTCGCGAGCGCGGCCTCGCCGCGGCGATCGTGACCAACCTCGTCAACGTCCGCTACCTGACCGGATTCACCGGTTCGAACGGTGCCGTCCGCGTCGCCGAGGACGGATCGGCGGAGCTCGTGACCGATGGACGCTACCGCGACCAGGCGGCCGAGGAGGCGCCCGACGTCGCCGTGACCGTGGACCGCGACCTCGTCGGTGCCCTCGCGACCGGCACCGTCGATGCGGCCCGGGTGGGGATCGAGACGCACGACCTGACGGTCGACGACCATGTCCGCGCGCGTGAAGCCTTCGGCGCGGTGGAGCTCGTCTCCCTGGACCGCGCCGTGGAGGCGCTCCGGGTCGTCAAGGACGAGGCCGAGCTCGGCGCCCTGCGCCGGGCGTGCGACATCTCGGTCCAGGCCCTCGACGAGGTCCTGGCGGGTCCGCTGGTCGGCCGTACCGAGCGCGAGATCGCACGCGACCTCGAGTGGGCGATGTACGCGCGGGGCGCGGAGGCGATCGGGTTCGAGACGATCGTGGCGGCAGGGGAGCACAGCGCGATCCCGCACCACGACCCGACCGACCGTCGTGTCGCCCGCGACGACTTCCTCAAGATCGACTTCGGCGCCCGCGTCGACGGCTACCACGCCGACTGCACCCGTACGGTCGTGGTCGGCCACGCCGACGCCTGGCAGCGCGAGGCGTACGCGGTGGTGCAGGCCGCGCAGCAGGCCGGCGTGGACGCCGTACGCGAGGGTGTGCTCGGGTCCGACGTCGACGCACGGGTGCGTCAGGTCCTCGACGACGCCGGCTGGCTCGAGCACTTCACGACCGGGCTGGGTCACGGCGTCGGACTGCAGATCCACGAGGACCCGTTCCTGCGCCCGACGGTGCCCGCTAGACTGGAACGCCGCACCCCCCTGACCGTGGAGCCCGGTGTCTACGTGCCGGGCCGCGGGGGCGTGCGCATCGAAGACACCCTCGTCGTGACCGACGGTGCAGCCGAGCTGCTCACGGTCGCGACCAAAGATCTCCTGGAGCTCGCCTGATGGCAACGACGAACGACCTGAAGAACGGCATGGTGCTCAACCTCGACGGGCAGCTGTGGTCCGTCGTGTGGTTCCAGCACCACAAGCCCGGCAAGGGCGGTGCCGTGGTCCGCACCAAGCTCAAGAGCGTCCTGTCGGGCAAGGTCGTCGACCGCACCTTCAACGCCGACGTCAAGGTCGACGTGGCCAACGTCGACAAGCGCAACATGCAGTACCTGTACCACGACGGCACCTCGTACGTCTTCATGGACTCGGCGACGTTCGACCAGTACGAGCTCTCGGAGGCGACGGTCGGTGACGCCACCGGCTTCATGCTCGAGAACCAGGACGCCGTCGTCGCGATGAACGACGGCAACCCGCTCTACATCGAGCTGCCGGCCTCCGTCGAGCTGACCATCGAGTACACCGAGCCGGGCCTGCAGGGCGACCGCTCGTCGGGCGGCACGAAGCCGGCCAAGCTCGAGACGGGTCGTGAGATCCAGGTCCCGCTGTTCATCACGACCGGCGAGAAGGTCAAGGTCGACACCCGCGACGGCTCCTACCTGGGTCGCGTCAGCTCCTGATGGCCGGTTCACGCACGAAGGCCCGCAAGCGAGCGCTCGACGTCCTCTTCGAGAGCGAGATGCAGAGCCGCGCGGTCGGCGCGACCCTCGACGGTCGCGTCGCCGCCGGCGATCCTCCGGTCAACCCCTACACGATCGAGCTCGTCGAGGGTGTCCGTGAGCACGGCGCCCGCATCGACGAGCTCCTGACGGAGTACGCGCAGGGCTGGTCGCTCGAGCGGATGCCGGCCGTCGACCGCAACCTTCTGCGCATCGGCGTGTACGAGGTGCTGTTCCGTGACGACGTGCCGGACGCCGTCGCCGTGACCGAGGCCGTCAACCTGGCCTCGGAGCTGTCGACCGACGACTCGCCGGGCTTCGTCAGCGGTCTGCTGAGCCGCATCGTGGAGGTCAAGCCGACGCTGTCGGCCTGACCGTCCCGAGCGGTGCGGCCGGCGGCGAGCCGCCGGCCGGCTACAGGGTCTCGAGCGGCGGTACGTAGAACGCCGTGGTGGCCGCGACCTTGGCGGCGACGTCGTCCGGATCGCCTCCCGCCACGGCCAGCGCAGCGCCCCACTCGTCGCTGCTGTGGCTCATCGCTGCCCGTACGGCGGGGTCCCGGTCCATCTCCTCCGGCGAGCCCGTCTCGACCCCGGTGAGGTGGGCCCACAGACCGACGAGGCCGAGGTCCCAGCCGACGCCGGTCGCGCCAGGTCCGAACTGGTCCCACATCTCGGGGGGCATGACGGCGGTGTGCTCGAGCACGAGCCGGGTGACCTCGTCTCCCTCCGGTTCCAGGCGCACCTCGACGAGTGACGAGTCCTCGGGGCCGGCGTCGCCCATCACCCACGTGACCAGCAGCCGCTTCGGCGCCTCGCAGACCCTGATCTCACCGCCGGCATTGCCCTCGAGCTGGTAGGTCCCGCCGAGCCGGAGGTCTCCGGTGATCGGCAAGAACCAACGGGGGATGCGCTCGGGGTTGGTCACTGCGTCCCACACGTCGTCGATCGGCGCGGGGTAGGTCCGCGACAGCGCGACGACCTTCGCGTCTCCCGCAGGCAGCGTCGCGTCACCGACGCTGCGGCGTACGGCTTCCAGCTCCGCGATCAGGTCCTTCATGGCGTTCTCCTCGTCTCGGTGTCGGTGTCGGCGCCTTCGGCCTCGGCGGCCCGTGCGCGACGTCGCTCGCGCGCGCCGCGGGCGAGCTCGGTGGCCAGGGCGTCGAGCGGTTGCTCCCAGAGCAGCCGCAGGCGCGTGGCCCAGTCCTCGACGTCGCCGAGCGGCCGCGGGTCGAGCGCGTACATGCGGCGCGCGCCGTCGACGCGTACGGTCGCGAAGCCGTTCTCGCGGAGCACCCGGAGGTGCTGGGAGACCGCCGGCTGGCTGATCGAGAACTCGTCGGCGACCAGCGCCGCCACCTCGCCGGCAGAGCGTTCGCCTGCGGCGAGGTGCTCGATGATGCGTCGTCGGACGGGGTCCCCGAGGACGTCGAATGCTCCCACCCGGCCATCCTGTAGCAAGTGCTTATATAAGGCAAGGCCGAAATGCAAGTCATCGAGTGATGCGTTAACGTCACAGCCGGTGACTCCGGCGTTCCCGGAGTCACCGACAGGGTGATGGGTTCCGGTACTGGGTGATAGCGCAAGGAGCGTCAGTGAGTCTGTGGCAGTTCGTTCAGGACCGCTGGTCGCTTCTGTGGTTCCAGGGCTACCAGCACGTGAGCCTCGTCATCCAGTCGCTGGTCGTCGCCACGCTCCTCGCGCTGGTGCTGGCCTGCGTGGCGTACCGCTCTTCCCGCGTCACCTCCGTGGCGCTCTCCGCCAGCTCGGTCGGGCTGACCTTCCCGTCCTTCGCCCTCTTCGGCCTGCTGATCGCGTTCATCCCGAACGGCGTCACCGTGTCGGTCGTCGCGCTGGCGTTCTACGGGACGCTCCCGATCCTGCGCAACGCGGTCGTCGGCCTCGCCCGGGTGGACCCGGGCCTCGTCGAGTCGGCGCGAGGCATGGGCATGAGCCGTACGGCGACGCTGCTGCGGCTCGAGATCCCGCTGGCCTGGCCGGTGATCGTCACCGGCATCCGGATCTCGGCCCAGATGCTCATGGGCATCGCCGCCATCGCCGCGTACGCGTCGGGGCCGGGCCTGGGCTCGTTCATCTTCTCCGGGCTGTCGCGCATCGGCGGCGCCAACGCGACCAACTCCGCCTGGGCGGGGACGCTGGCCATCGTGGTCCTGGCGGTCCTGCTCGACCTCGTCCTCAACGTGCTGGGACGCCTGACCACCTCGAGGGGTATCCGTGTCTGAGACCGACGTGAACACCGCCGACATGCCGTCCGCCGACGGCCAGGAGACGCAGGTCCACGGCCAGCGGATCCTTCTCGACGGGGTGACGAAGCGCTACCCGGGTCAGAAGGCCCCCGCCGTCGACGACATCACGCTCGAGATCCCGGCCGGCGAGATCGTCATGCTCGTCGGGCCGTCCGGGTGCGGCAAGACGACGACGTTGAAGATGATCAACCGGCTGATCGAGCCGTCGGAGGGACGCATCCTCATCGGCGACGAGGACGTCACGCGCAAGGACCCGGACGAGCTCCGCCGCCACGTCGGCTACGTGATCCAGGGCGCCGGCCTCTTCCCGCACCTCACCGTCGCCAAGAACATCGCGCTGGTCCCGAAGCTGCTCGGGTGGGACAGGTCCCGCACCGACGCGCGCGTCACCGAGATGCTCGAGCTGGTCAACCTCGACCCCGAGCAGTACGCCGGGCGCTACCCGCGCGAGCTCTCCGGAGGTCAGCAGCAGCGGGTGGGTGTCGCACGCGCACTCGCCGCCGACCCGCCGGTGCTGCTCATGGACGAGCCGTTCGGCGCGGTCGACCCGATCACGCGGCAGCGGCTCCAGGACGAGCTGCTGCGCCTGCAGGAGGAGCTGCGCAAGACGATCGTGTTCGTCACGCACGACTTCGACGAGGCGGTCAAGCTCGGCGACCGGATCGCGATCCTCCAGGTCGGGTCCGAGATCGCTCAGTACGACACCCCGGACGCGATCCTCGCCAACCCGGCCAACGAGTTCGTCGAGGGCTTCATCGGCCACGGGGCGGCGCTCAAGCAGCTGACCCTCACGCGGGTCCGCGACGTGGACCTGCACGAGGCGGCCGTCGCCCGCGTCGGGGAGGACCCGTCCGCCGCCATCGGTGCCGCCGAGCAGCTGGGTCGTGAGCACGTGATCGTCCTCGACGCAGCCGGACGCCCGCTGCGCTGGCTGTCGCTGCGCGACCTTCGCCGCCCGAACGCGCTCAGCACGGTCGCCCGCGACGAGAACCTCGAGTCCGTGAGCCTCGCCTCGACCCTCAACGACGCGCTGGACGAGATGCTGACGTCGTCGCACGGTGTCGTCGTGGTGACCGGGCGCCGGGGCCGGTACGAGGGAGTCGTCCGGATCGAGACCGTCATGGAGGCCATGCAAGGTCTCCAGTCCTCGGCCCACGAGGCCGGGAAGGTCACCCGGTGAGCACCGTCACCGAGCCGGCCACCGAGGAGGCGGTCGCAGGGGCGATCACGACCACGGCGACCGACGGAGCCGGGACGATGCGGCGGGGTCGTGCGGTCGGCCAGCTCGTCGCGTGCGTGGCGGTGTTCGCGGCGCTGCTCGTGTACGTCTCGGTCGCCGACCTGTCGTCGGTCGAGGCGCGCAACCTGAGCACCGAGCGGCTGCTGACCCTCTCCTGGCAGCACTTCCTGCTGGCCATGGCCGCCGCGGTCCTCGTCATCGTGCTGGCGATCCCGCTGGGCATCCTGCTGACCCGCGGCCCGATGCGGCGGTTCTCGACGCCGATCACCGCCGTGGCCGGCTTCGGCCAGGCCGCGCCGGCGATCGGCCTGATCGTGATCGCCGCCCTCTACTTCGGCACGGGGAGGTTCCCCTTCATCTGCGCCCTCGCGGTGTACGGGATCCTGCCGGTCCTCGCCAACGTCGTCACCGGCATCGACGGCGTCGACCCGCGACTCGTCGAAGCCGCCCGAGGGATGGGCATGTCGGCGTTCAGCACCCTCGTCCGGGTCGAGCTGCCGCTCGCGATCCCGGTGATCATGACGGGTGTCCGCACCGCCCTCGTCCTCATGACCGGCACGGCCGCCCTCGGGGGGTTCGTCAACGCCGGCGGGCTCGGGACGCTGGTCAACACCGGCATCAAGCTCGGCCTCGACAACGTTCTGATCGTGGGCGCCCTGGCCATCGCGGCCCTCGCCCTGTTCATCGACTGGCTCGCCCGCGTGATCGAGCAGGCGGCGACGCCGAAGGGACTCTGACGCTGATGCGCACCCGCAACACCCGCACCACCCGCCACACCGTTCCTCGCCGCCCGCCGCTGCGCCGTACCCTCGTCGGCATCGCCGCACTCACCGTCACGGCCCTGGTCGCCGGCTGCGGTCTCGAGAACGCCAACGGCTACATCGCTCCCGCCGAGCCCGCCGCCATCGAGCACCAGGACTCGCTCGAGGGCGTCGAGATCACCGTCGGGTCGAAGGACTTCACCGAGCAGCTGGTCCTCGGCAACATGTACGCGACGATCCTGCAGACGGCAGGCGCCACGGTCACCAACCGCAGCAACATCGCGGGAAGCGTCGGCGTCCGCAACGCCCTGCTCAACGGCTCGGTCGACGTGTCGCCCGAGTACACCGGCACGGGGTGGATCAGCTATCTCGGTCACGACAAGCCGATCAAGGGCGAGCAGGAGCAGTGGCAGGCGGTCCACGACGAGGACCTGGCCAACGGGCTGACCTGGCTGCCGTTCAGCCCGGTCAACAACACGTACGCGTTCGCGATGGGGCCTGATGCGTCCGAGAGGCTCGGCATCACGAGCCTCTCGGAGATCAAGGACCTGCCGGTCGCGGAGCGCACCTTCTGTGTCGAGGACGAGTTCTTCAGCCGCGAGGACGGCTTCCAGCCGATGCTGACGACGTACGGCCTCGAGTACGGCAAGGACGTGCCCGCCGGCAACGTGCTGCGGATGGACACCGGCGTCGTGTACGACGCGACGGCGCGCGGCGAGTGCAACTTCGGCGAGGTCTTCACGACCGACGGCCGCATCCTCGCCCTCGACCTCACCGTCCTCGAGGACGACAAGGGCTTCTTCCCCCTCTACAACCTGGCACCGGTGATCCAGACCGACCTCGTCGAGGACCATCCCGAGGTCGCCGACGTGTTCGCGCAGCTCCAGCCCCTCCTCACCAACGAGGTGCTGCTCGAGCTGAACGCGAAGGTCGACGTCGACGGGGGAGAGCCCGCACTCGTCGCTCGCGACTGGCTGCGCGAGCAGGGTCTCGTCGACTGACGACCCGCGCCCCCGGACCCGCGGAGACCTGGATCACACGTGTAGGGTCGGACTCGTACAGGCATCCTTTAACCACCGTCCCGTGAGGCGGAGAAGGAGGTCAGTCGGTGTCTTCGAACGCCTCTGATTCCCTGCCCTTGTCCGGTTCCGGCCCGTCGGGCCCCGGATCGACCGGCACAGCTTCGACCGTCGTGCTCGACGCAGCCGACATCTCCCGCGCGCTGACGCGGATCACCCACGAGATCATCGAGAAGAACCGCGGTGCCTCGCAGGTCGTGGTCCTCGGCATCCCCACCCGCGGCGTCGAGCTGGGCCGCCGGGTCGCCGAGCGCATGAGCGAGGTCGACGGCCACCCCGTGCCGTACGGGTCCCTCGACATCACGATGTACCGCGACGACCTGCGGCTCAAGCCGGCCCGCGCCCTCGAGCGGACGGACATCCCCGTCGACCTCGACGACCGCATCGTCGTCCTCGTCGACGACGTGCTCTTCTCCGGACGGACGATCCGTGCCGCGCTGGACGCGCTCAACGACCTCGGGCGGCCTCGCGCCGTCCAGCTCGCCGTCCTGGTGGACCGAGGGCACCGCCAGCTGCCGATCCGGGCGGACTTCGTCGGCAAGAACCTCCCGACGTCCCTCGCCGAGCAGGTGAAGGTCACCGTCAGCGGTCACGACGAGCGCGACGAGGTCCGGATCGTGTCGGCCCCGAAGGTCGGACCAGGGGAGATCGCCTGATGCGACACCTCCTCTCCACCGGTGACCTGAGCCGCGACGACGCCGTCCTCCTCCTCGACACCGCCGAGGAGATGCTCAGCGTCGCGCAGCGCCCGATCAAGAAGCTCCCGACGCTGCGCGGGCAGACGGTCGTCAACCTCTTCTTCGAGGACTCGACCCGCACCCGCATCTCGTTCGAGGCAGCCGCCAAGCGGTTGAGCGCCGACGTGATCAACTTCGCCGCGAAGGGCTCCAGCGTGTCCAAGGGCGAGAGCCTCAAGGACACCGCGCTCACGCTGCAGGCGATGGGCGCCGACGCCGTAGTCATCCGCCACGGCGCCTCCGGTGCACCGGCCCGTCTCGCGCGCGCCGGCTGGATCGACTCGGCCATCCTCAACGCCGGTGACGGCTCGCACGAGCACCCCACCCAGGCGCTCCTCGACGCGTTCACGATGCGTCGCCACCTCGCTCCCAGCGGCGACCGGAGCCTCGAGGGCCGCCGCGTCGCGATCGTCGGCGACGTCCTGCACAGCCGCGTCGCGCGCTCCAACGCACTGCTGCTGGCGACCCTAGGCGCCGAGGTCACCCTCGTCGCCCCGCCGACCCTGATGCCGTACGGCGTGGGGTCGTGGCCGGTCGAGACCTCGTACGACCTCGACTCCGTCCTCGCGAAGTCCGACGCCGTCATGATGCTGCGCGTCCAGACCGAGCGGATGAACGCCGCGTTCTTCCCCAGTGCCCGTGAGTACAGCCGCCGCTACGGTCTCGACACCAAGCGCATGGCGAAGCTCCCGGACCACGCGATCGTCATGCACCCGGGCCCGATGAACCGCGGCATGGAGATCACCGCCGACGTCGCCGACTCGGTGCGCTCGGTGATCGTCGAGCAGGTCACGAACGGCGTCGCCGTACGCATGGCCGCGCTCTACCTGCTGCTGAGCGGCGCCCGCACCCCCGAGACAGCCGCTACCCACGACCTGACAGAAGGACTGGCATGACCGCCACAGTGATCCGCAACGCCTCTCTCCTGGGAGCCGACGTCGCGGACGTGCGCATCGTCGACGGAGTGATCGCCGAGATCGGCGCCGACCTTGACGTGTCCGACGCCGACGTGATCGACGCCGACGGCCTGATCGCCCTGCCCGGCCTCGTCGACCTCCACACCCACCTGCGTGAGCCCGGCCGCGAGGACGCCGAGACGGTCGAGTCCGGCACCCGGTCGGCGGCCGCCGGCGGCTTCACCCTGGTCCACGCCATGGCCAACACCGATCCGGTCGCGGACACCGCCGGGGTCGTCGAGCAGGTCTGGCGGCTCGGCCGCGAGCACGGCTTCTGCGACGTGGCCCCCGTCGGCGCGGTGACCGTCGGCCTGTCCGGCGACAAGCTGGCCGAGCTCGGTGCGATGGCCGACTCCGCCGCCCGCGTCCGGGTGTTCTCCGACGACGGCAAGTGCGTCTCGGACGCGGTGCTGATGAGGCGCGCCCTCGAGTACGTGAAGGCGTTCGACGGCGTGATCGCCCAGCACGCCCAGGAGCCGCGCCTCACCGAGGGCGCCCAGATGAACGAGGGCGAGCTCTCCGGCGTCCTCGGCCTGACCGGCTGGCCTGCCGTCGCCGAGGAGGCGATCATCGCCCGCGACGTCCTGCTCGCCGAGCACGTCGGCTCGCGGCTGCACGTCTGCCACCTGTCGACGCGTGGTTCCGTCGAGATCGTGCGGTGGGCGAAGTCCCGCGGCATCGACGTCACCGCCGAGGTCACTCCGCACCACCTGCTGCTGACCGACGAGCTCGCCACGACGTACGACCCGATCTACAAGGTCAACCCGCCGCTGCGGACGGCCGACGACGTCGCCGCGCTGCGCGAGGCGCTCGCCGAGGGCGTCATCGACATCGTCGCGACCGACCACGCCCCGCACCCCAGCGAGGACAAGGACTGCGAGTGGGCCGCGGCCGCTTTCGGCATGATCGGCCTCGAGACGGCGCTCTCGGTCGTCCAGCACACGATGGTCGATACCGGCCTGCTGGACTGGGCCGGCGTGGCCGACCGGATGTCGGCACGCCCCGCCGCTATCGGGCGGGTCGCCGCGCACGGGCGCCCGCTCGCGATCGGCGAGCCGGCGAACCTCGTCCTGTACGACCCCGCCGCACGCCGCGTCATCCGTCCCGAGGACGCCGTGTCGCGCTCCCGCAACACCCCGTACCGGGGGATCGAGCTGCCCGGCCGCGTCGTCGCGACCTTCCTGCGGGGTCGCGCGACCGTCCTGGACGGCACCGTCGTCGAGGAGGTGGCCGCATGAGCGCGGTCCCGAGCACCCGCCCGTCCCGCACGCCCGCGATCCTCGTCCTCGAGGACGGGCGCACGTTCCGCGGGGAGTCGTACGGCGCCCTCGGCGAGACCGTCGGCGAGGCGGTGTTCTCCACCGGCATGACCGGCTACCAGGAGACGCTGACCGACCCCTCGTACCGTCGCCAGGTCGTCGTGATGACCGCGCCGCACGTCGGCAACACCGGCGTGAACACCGAGGACCCCGAGTCCGGCCGGATCTGGGTCGCCGGCTACGTCGTCCGTGACCCGGCCCGGGTCGCGAGCAGCTGGCGGGCCACCCGCACCCTCGAGGAGGAGCTCTCCGAGCAGGGCGTCGTCGGCATCAGTGGCATCGACACCCGGGCGCTGACCCGCCACCTGCGTGAGCGGGGAGCGATGCGCGTCGGCATCAGCTCGGTGTCCGAGGACGCCGAGACCCTGCTCGCCACCGTCCAGGCGGCTCCGCAGATGAGCGGTGCCGACCTCGCGGGCGAGGTCACCACGGCCGAGCCGTACGTCGTGCCGGCGATCGGCGACAAGCAGCTGACGGTCGCCGCGGTCGACCTCGGCATCAAGTCGATGACCCCGCAGCGGATGGCCGAGCGGGGCATCGAGGTGCACGTGCTCCCGGCCGACGCCACGCTCGAGCAGGTCCACGCGACCGGTGCCGACGGCGTGTTCTTCTCCAACGGACCGGGCGACCCGGCGGCGACCACCGACGCGGTGGGACTGCTGCAGGAGGTGCTGCGCGACCGTACGCCGTTCTTCGGGATCTGCTTCGGCAACCAGATGCTCGGGCGAGCGCTCGGGCTGCAGACCTTCAAGCTCAAGTACGGCCACCGGGGCATCAACCAGCCCGTGATGGACCGCACGACCGGCAAGGTCGAGGTCACCGCGCACAACCACGGTTTCGCCGTCGAGTGGCCCACGGACCTCGACACCTCGGTCGCCACGCCGTACGGGAAGGCCTCGGTCAGCCACGTCTGCCTCAACGACGACGTGGTCGAGGGGCTCGAGGTGCGTGACGCCGACGGCGAGCTGCTCGCGTTCAGCGTCCAGTACCACCCCGAGGCGGCCGCCGGCCCGCACGACGCCGAGTACCTCTTCGACCGCTTCGCCGATCTCATGCACGCGAGACGGAACCCTGGCTCCGACGCAGAAGGGACGGCGCTCTGATGGCCCGCCGCGACGACATCTCCTCCGTGCTGGTCATCGGGTCCGGCCCGATCGTGATCGGCCAGGCCTGCGAGTTCGACTACTCGGGCACCCAGGCGTGCCGCGTCCTGCGCGACGAGGGCCTGCGGGTGGTGCTGGTGAACTCCAACCCGGCCACGATCATGACCGACCCGGAGTTCGCCGACGCCACGTACGTCGAGCCGATCACGCCCGAGTTCGTCGAGCGCGTGATCGCGCGGGAGCGGCCCGACGCGCTGCTCGCCACGCTCGGCGGCCAGACCGCCCTGAACACCGCGATGGCGCTCGACGCCGCGGGCGTGCTCGAGAAGTACGGCGTCGAGCTGATCGGCGCGTCGGTCGAGGCGATCGAGAAGGGCGAGAACCGCGAGTCGTTCAAGGCGATCGTCGAGAAGCTCCCCGAGGAGTGGGGCGCGGAGGTCGCGCGCTCGGCCATCTGCCACTCGATGCGCGACTGCCTCGAGGCCGTCGGCGACCTCGGCTACCCGGTCGTGGTTCGTCCCTCGTACACGATGGGCGGCGTCGGCTCCGGCATCGCCCGCGACGAGACCGAGCTCCACCGCATCGCCGGCGCCGGCCTCGCCGCCAGCCCGACCACCGAGGTGCTCCTGGAGGAGTCGATCCTCGGCTGGAAGGAGTACGAGCTGGAGGTGATGCGCGACAAGGCCGACAACGTCGTCATCGTCTGCTCGATCGAGAACCTCGACCCCATGGGCGTCCACACCGGCGACTCGATCACGGTCGCACCGGCGATGACCCTCACCGACCGCGAGTACCAGCGCCTGCGCGACATCGCGATCGGCGTGATCCGTGAGGTCGGCGTCGACACCGGCGGGTGCAACATCCAGTTCGCGGTCGATCCGACCGACGGCCGCATCATCGTGATCGAGATGAACCCGCGGGTGTCGCGCTCGAGCGCCCTCGCCTCGAAGGCGACGGGCTTCCCGATCGCCAAGATCGCCGCGAAGCTCGCGATCGGCTACACGCTCGACGAGATCCCCAACGACATCACCCGGGAGACGCCGGCGAGCTTCGAGCCGACGCTCGACTACGTCGTGGTGAAGGTCCCGCGCTTCGCGTTCGAGAAGTTCCCGTCCGCCGACCAGCGCCTGACCACGCACATGAAGTCGGTCGGCGAGGCGATGGCGATCGGCCGCAACTTCACCGAGGCCCTCCAGAAGGCGCTGCGCTCGCTCGAGCGACCCAACGCCGCCTTCGACTGGCACCGCGAGTGGGTCGACCTCGACAAGGACGCCCTCCTGGCCGAGATCGCCGTCCCGCACGACGGACGCCTCAAGAAGGTCATGGACGCGATGCGCGCCGGGGCGAGCCTCGAGGAGCTGTTCGACGCGACCAAGATCGACCCGTGGTTCCTCGACCAGCTCGCGCTGATCAACGAGATCGCCGCCGAGGTCACCGCCGCCGACGAGCTCACGCCGGGGCTGCTGCGCAAGGCGAAGCGTCACGGCTTCTCGGACGAGCAGCTCGGCAAGATCCGGGGGATGAGCGCCGACGTCGTCCGCGGCGTCCGCCACGCCCTCGGCATCCGCCCCGTCTACAAGACGGTCGACACCTGCGCGGCGGAGTTCGCGGCGCGCACCCCGTACCACTACTCCTCGTACGACGAGGAGACCGAGGTCGAGCCGCGCGAGCGCCCGGCGGTGCTGATCCTCGGCTCCGGTCCGAACCGGATCGGACAGGGCATCGAGTTCGACTACTCGTGCGTGCACGCCTCGCTCGCACTGTCCGAGGCCGGCTACGAGACCGTGATGGTCAACTGCAACCCCGAGACCGTCTCGACCGACTACGACACCTCCGACCGCCTCTACTTCGAGCCGCTGACGCTCGAGGACGTGCTCGAGGTCATCCACGCCGAACGGCAGGCCGGCCCCGTGGTGGGGGTCGTCGTCCAGCTCGGCGGCCAGACGCCGCTCGGCCTCGCCGCGGCGCTGGAGCGCGAAGGCGTGCCCATCGTCGGCACGTCGCCCGCCGCGATCGACCTCGCCGAGCACCGGGGCGCCTTCGGACGGGTGCTCGCCGACGCGAACCTCCCCGCGCCCAAGCACGGCACGGCCACGTCGTTCCCGGGCGCCAAGAAGGTCGCCGACGAGATCGGCTACCCCGTCCTGGTGCGTCCCTCGTACGTCCTGGGCGGGCGCGGCATGGAGATCGTGTACGACGAGGGAGCCTTGGCCGACTACATCGAGCGGGCGACCGAGATCTCGCCCGAGCACCCGGTGCTGGTCGACCGGTTCCTCGACGACGCGGTGGAGATCGACGTCGACGCGCTGTTCGACGGCACCGACCTCTATCTCGGTGGCGTCATGGAGCACATCGAGGAGGCGGGGATCCACTCCGGCGACTCCTCGTGCGCGCTTCCGCCGATCACGCTCGGCGCCGAGGACCTCGCGAAGATCCGCGTCTCGACGCGGGCCATCGCCGAGGGGGTCGGGGTCCGCGGGCTGATCAACATCCAGTTCGCGCTGAGCTCGGACGTGCTCTACGTCCTCGAGGCCAACCCGCGTGCGTCGCGGACGGTCCCGTTCGTGTCCAAGGCGACGGGTGTCCCGCTCGCCAAGGCCGCCGCACGCCTGATGCTCGGCGAGTCGATCGCCGAGCTGCGCGCCGCCGGCGTCCTCCCCGCGGAGGGTGACGGGGCCGACCTGGGCCCGGACGCGCCGAGCGCCGTCAAGGAGGCCGTGATGCCGTTCAACCGGTTCCGGACCCTCGAGGGCAAGACGGTCGACACGCTGCTCGGCCCCGAGATGCGCTCGACCGGTGAGGTCATGGGCATCGACGCCCTGTTCGGCACCGCGTTCGCGAAGGCGCAGGCCGGCGCCCAGGAGGGCCTGCCGACGTCGGGCAAGGTGTTCGTGTCGGTCGCCAACCGGGACAAGCGCCACATGATCTTCCCGATCAAGCGTCTGGCCGACCTCGGGTTCGAGATCGTCGCGACGTCCGGCACCGCCGAGGTGCTGCGCCGCAACGGCGTGACGGCGACGGTGGTGCGCAAGCTCAGCGAGTCGGCGGCCGGCGGTCGCGAGCTGATCGAGATGATCTCGACCGGCGAGGTGCGGCTGGTCGTCAACACGCCGCACGGATCCACCTCCGGCGGCAGCCCGCGCGTCGACGGGTACGAGATCCGTACGGCCGCGATCAGCGCCGGGGTCCCGTGCATCACCACCGTGCAAGGCCTCGCCGCAGCGGTTCAAGGGATCGAGGCGGCCCGCGAGGGCGGCGTTGGCGTCCGCTCGCTCCAGGAGTGGGCCGCCGACGTACGGATGGGAGGCGGCGCGTGAGCGCGACGCAGGCACCCGGGACGGTCGTCTCGCGTACGCCGGTCGGCGACTACCACCACCTGGTGATCGCCGCCGAGGGCATCGCCACCCACACGCGACCCGGCCACTTCGTGGCGCTGGCGATCGGCGGCGTGGACAGCGGCATGCTGCTGCGCCGGGCGTTCTCCATCTACCGCACGTCCACCACCGGGCGGCACGGCGAGACGGTCGAGATCGTGTTCGCCGCGCACGGCAAGGGCACCCGCTGGATGGCCGACCTCGCGCCGGGCGACCCGATCGACGTGGTCGGTCCTGTCGGACGTCCGTTCGCGCTGCCGAAGGAACCCGTCTCCTGCGTGCTCGTCGGCGGTGGCTACGGCTCGGCCCCGATGTTCTCGCTGGCGACCGCCCTGCGTGACCGCGGGTGCGCCGCCCACCTCGTGCTGGGGGCCGCCACCACACCGCGGCTGTTCGGGCTGCTCGACGCGAACAAGGTCGGGTCCAGCGTCCACGTGACCACCGAGGACGGATCGACGGGCACGCGAGGTCGCGTCACCGACGTGCTCGGCGACCTCGTCGACACCACCGACGCCGCGGTCGTCTACGCCTGCGGCCCGATGGGCATGCTGCGCGCCGTGGCCGACGTCGCCGAGGACAACGGCGCCTGGAGCCAGTGCGCGGTCGAGGAGTCGATGGCCTGCGGGATCGGGGTCTGCATGACCTGCGTCCTGCCGGTCGAAGGAGAGGACGGGATCGTCCGGATGGTGCGCAGCTGTGTCGACGGCCCGGTGTTCCGCGGTGACCGCGTGCGGTGGGACGCCGTCGGCACCATCCCGCCCGGCACGCTGGGAGGCCCGCGATGAGCACTGCAGCCGCCGACTTCGGAGGCCCGATCTCACCTGCCGAGGTCGACCTGTCCGTCGACCTGTGCGGCGTCACCCTCCCCAACCCGGTGATGACAGCGTCGGGGTGCGCGGCCGCCGGGCGCGAGCTCGACCAGTTCTTCGACGTCGCCGAGCTCGGCGCGATCGTCACGAAATCGATCATGCTCAACCCCCGCTCGGGGCGGCCGACCCCGCGCATGGCGGAGACCCCCTCCGGGATGCTCAACTCGATCGGCCTCCAGGGGCCCGGCATCGACGCGTTCCTCGCGCGGGACCTCCCGTGGCTCGTGCAGCGCGGTGCCCGTGCGGTCGTCTCCATCGCGGGGGACAAGCCGGCCGACTACGTCGAGCTGGCCCGCCGCGTCGGTCAAGCGCCCGGGGTCGCGGCGATCGAGGTCAACATCTCGTGCCCGAACGTCGAGAACCGCGGCCTGGTGTTCGCCTGCGACCCCGAGTCGTCGTACCGCGTGATCGAGGAGTGCCGCCCGCACATCCCCGACGGCATCCCGGTCTTCGCGAAGCTGACGCCCGACGTCACCGACATCGCCGCGATCGCCGGTGCGGTCTCCGACGCCGGCGCCGATGGCGTGACCGTCATCAACACGCTCCTCGGGCTCGCCATGGACCCCGACACCCTGCGCCCCCGTCTCGGCGGCGTCACCGGTGGCCTCAGCGGCCCGGCGGTGCGGCCGGTCGCCGTCCGCGCGGTCTGGCAGATCCGCAAGGCGATGCCGGACCTGCCGATCCTCGGCGTCGGCGGCATCCGGACGGGCTTCGACGCGCTCGAGTTCATCCTGGCCGGCGCGGACGCCGTGCAGGTCGGGACCGTCATCTTCAACGACCCGGGCGCGCCGATGCGCGTCGTTCGCGAGCTCTGCGACGAGCTCGCCGTACGCGGCATCCGGTCGCTCGACGCCGTCAGGAACGCAGCACATGGCTGAAGGAGCACACGTGGCACCATTCGGAGAACGCCTCAGCGCGGCGGTCAGCACCTACGGCCCGCTGTGCGCCGGCATCGACCCGCACGCCTCGCTGCTGGCGGACTGGGGCCTGACCGACGACGCCGCGGGTCTCGCGACCTTCGCGTCGACCGTCATCGAGGCGCTCGCCGGTGAGGTCGCCGTGGTCAAGCCGCAGTCGGCGTTCTTCGAGCGCCACGGCGCCGCCGGCGTCGCGGTCCTCGAGCGCACGATCCAGGACGCGCGCGCCGCGGGGCTGCTGGTGCTGCTCGACGTCAAGCGCGGCGACATCGGCTCGACCGCGGCCGCGTACGCCGACGCCTACCTCGACGCGGCCTCGCCGATGCAGGTCGACGCGGTGACCGTCAGCCCCTACCTCGGCTTCGGCTCCCTCGACCCGTTCCTGACCGCGGCCGAGCGCAACGGGGGAGGGGTCTTCGTCCTCGCCCTCACCTCCAACCCCGAGGGCCCGGAGGTCCAGCACGCCCGGATCGGCGAGCGGACGGTCGCGGGCGCCATGCTCGACCACCTGCGCGAGCGGAACGCGGGCGCGACGCCGCAGGGGTCGTACGGCGCCGTCGTCGGGGCCACGGTGGGGGAGCTGACCGAGGACGTCGCGATCAACGGGCCGTTGCTGATCCCGGGACTCGGCGCCCAGGGCGGTACGGTCGCCGACCTGCGCCGTCTCTTCGGACCGGTCTGGGACCACGTCCTGCCGGCCAGCTCCCGGGGCATCCTGTCCGCTGGGCCGGACGTCTCAGCGCTGCGCAAGGCCGTCCGCGCGGTGCGCGACGAGCTCGGCTGACGGACACCCGTGGCTCGTTGAGCCGGCACCCCGCTAGGGTGGCAACCGCCGTGCGGCGACGTCCCTTGACCCGGTCGCTGTGCTGGTCTCCGCGGACGCGGACTCCGACGACCACACCTGGCCGCCCCGCGGCCGCACACCAAGGAGCACCACCCATGCGCCGATTCACGTTCGCCCTGGCGAGCGCCACGCTCGCCGTCGCCACGCTCGCCGCCTGCGGAGGCGGCGACAGCGACGAGGCCTACTGCGACGCCGTCGACGCAGCCGGCAAGAAGCTGAACGACGTCGCCGCCGCCGACGACCTCGGCGATGCCATCGACAGCCTCAAGAAGGTTCGCGACGAGGCGTCGGGCGAGACCAAGGAGAACTGGGACACCCTGGTCAGCTCGATCGAGACCCTCCAGGGCGGCGACACGAGCGCCGCCGAGGACCTCGACCAGGACAAGATCCGCGAGGCCAGCGACCAGATCGTCAAGCAGGTCAAGGACACCTGCGACATCGACCTCGAAGAGCTCAACTGAGCCACGCTCGACCGAGACCGCGGCCGGCGGTCCTCCCGGGTCTCCCGGGAAGACCGTCGGTCGGCGTCGGTCCTCCGACCCTCTGCGCGCTGATCCCGCGCTCGCCGACTAGGCTGTCGGCGGCTCGCGAACGCCGCGGCGACCTCTGGTTGCCGCCGTGCGGACGCCCTCGCTAAGTTCACTGCATCGAACCGACCCGTACGAGGTGACCCACGTTGGCTCTTCCTCCGCTCACCCCTGAACAGCGCCAGGCCGCGCTGGAGAAGGCTGCGGCCGCGCGCCGGGAGCGCGCTGAGATCAAGAACCGCCTGAAGCGCTCCGGTGCTTCCCTGTCGGAGGTTCTCGAGGAGGGCCAGACCAATGACGTCGTCGGCAAGATGAAGGTCTACGACCTCCTCCAGGCGATGCCGGGGCTCGGCAAGATCCGCGCCCGCCAGCTGATGGAGCGCATCGGCATCGCCGAGTCGCGGCGCGTCCGCGGCCTCGGGGTCAAGCAGATCGCGGCGTTGGAGCACGAGTTCGCCAACCGTGGCTGACGCCATGACACCCGCGGACGGTCCGGCGCCACGCCGGCTCGTCGTCCTCGCCGGCCCGACCGCGGTCGGCAAGGGCACGGTCGCCGCAGGAGTGCGGGCCGAGCACCCCGACATCTGGATCTCGGTGTCGGCGACGACACGCCCGCCGCGTCCGGGAGAGGTGGACGGCGTCCACTACCACTTCGTGTCGCCGGAGGAGTTCGACCGGCTGGTCGCCGAGGGGCAGATGCTCGAGTGGGCGGTCGTGCACGGCAGCAACCGCTACGGGACGCCGCGGCAGCCCGTCGTCGACCACCTGAACGCCGGCATCCCCGCCCTCCTGGAGATCGACCTCCAGGGCGCCCGCCAGGTGCGGGAGGCGATGCCCGAGGCCCTGTTCGTCTTCCTGAAGCCGCCGTCGTGGGACGAGCTCGTCAGCCGGCTGGTCGGTCGCGGGACGGAGGACGAGGCCGAGCGTGCCCGCCGGCTCGCCACCGCGGAGGTCGAGCTGGCGGCCGAGGACGAGTTCGACGTCACCATCGTGAACGCCGAGGTCCGTCAGGCGTGTCACGAGTTGGTAGCATTGATCGAGAATCCCCCGGACGTCGTCCGGGGCACACCCACCACTCTCTTGTGAGGCCACCACGTGTCCGGCACCCAGGCTGCCCCTGAAGGCATCACCTACCCGCCCATCGACGACCTGCTCAGCAAGGTCGGCTCGAAGTACGAGCTCGTCCTGGTGAGCGCCAAGCGCGCCCGCCAGATCAACGCGTACTACGCCCAGCTCGGCGAGGGCCTGCTCGAGTACGTCGGTCCTCTCCTCGACACCCACGTCCAGGAGAAGCCCCTCTCGATCGCTCTCCGCGAGATCGACGGCGGTCTGCTCCAGACCGAGGCCGAGCCCGCCACCGAGGGCCAGGACACCGAGCAGGCCTGACCTGACGACAGTCTGCAGCCGATGAGCACGGTCGTCCTGGGCGTAGGCGGAGGCATCGCCGCCTACAAGGCCGCGGAGGTCCTGCGCCGCTTCAGCGAGTCCGGCCACCGCGTGCGCGTGGTCCCGACCGCGGCGGCGCTCAAGTTCGTCGGCGCGCCGACGTGGGAGGCGCTGTCCGGCCAGCCGGTCAGCACGGACGTGTTCACAGCGGTGCCGGAGGTGCCGCACGTCGCGATCGGGCAGAGCGCCGACCTCGTCGTCGTCGCCCCGGCCACCGCCGACCTCCTGGCGAAGGCGGCTCACGGCCTCGCCGACGACCTGCTCACCAACACGCTGCTCACCGCTCGCTGTCCCGTCGTGATGGCACCGGCGATGCACACCGAGATGTGGGAGCACCCTGCGACCCAGGCCAACGTCGCGACGTTGCGGTCGCGGGGTGTCGTCGTACTCGAGCCGGCTGTCGGCCGGCTGACCGGCAAGGACACGGGCAAGGGACGCCTCCCTGAGCCGGCCGACATCGTCGAGGCCGCGCTCACCGTCCTCGAGCGCGGTGAGGCCCGCACCGCCGATCTATCGGGCCTGCGGGTCCTCGTCAGCGCAGGCGGCACCCGTGAGTACCTCGACCCGGTCCGCTACCTCGGCAACCGCTCGTCCGGACGCCAGGGTGTCGCGATCGCGCAGGCCGCCGCGTCCCGTGGCGCCAAGGTGACGCTCGTCGCCGCCAACATCGCCGTACCCGTCCCTGCAGGAGTGGACGTCGTGCGTGTGGAGACCACCGCCGAGCTGTACGACGCCATGCTCGAGCGCAGCGGTGCCTCCGACGCCGTGGTCATGGCCGCCGCTCCCGCCGACTTCCGGCCGGCGACGGTGGCGACCGCGAAGATCAAGAAGGACGACGCCGGGACCGTTCCGGACATCACGCTCGTCCAGAACCCGGACATCCTCCGGGCGCTGGTCGACGAACGTCAGGACCGCCGTTCGCCGCTGATCGTCGGGTTCGCGGCCGAGACCGGCGACGACACCGCGAGCGTCCTGGACCACGCGCGAGCCAAGCTCGCGCGCAAGGGCTGCGACCTCCTCGTGGTCAACGACGTCAGCGGCGGCAAGGCGTTCGACCGGCCCGAGAACGAGGTCGTCGTCCTTGGTGACGACGGGACGGCGACCCACGTCCCGCTCGGCGCCAAGCTCACCATCGCGCACGCGATCTGGGATTCGATCGCTCAGCGTGTGGACAAGGCCTGATCCGTAGCCCCTCGGGTATAGCCTGGGGCGTCAACTCTTTCGGCAGCTGAAAGGACACCCAGTGAGCCGCCTGTTCACCTCCGAGTCCGTGACCGAAGGTCACCCGGACAAGATCGCCGACCAGATCAGCGACAGCGTGCTCGACGCGCTCCTCGCCGAGGACCCGCAGTCCCGCGTGGCCTGCGAGACCTTCGTGACGACGGGACTCGTTCTCGTCGGCGGCGAGGTGACCACGAAGACCTACGCTCCCATCGCACGCATCGCCCGTGACCGGATCCTCGAGATCGGCTACGACTCGTCGACCAAGGGGTTCGACGGCGAGTCGTGCGGCGTGCAGGTGACCATCGGTCAGCAGTCGCCCGACATCGCGCAGGGCGTGGACGCCGCCTACGAGGAGCGTGCCGAGGGTTCCGGTGACCCGCTCGACGGCCAGGGTGCCGGCGACCAGGGCCTGATGTTCGGCTTCGCGTGCGACGAGACGCCCGAGCTGATGCCGCTGCCGATCACGGTCGCGCACCGCCTCGCCGAGCGCCTCACGGCGGTGCGCAAGGACGGCACCGTCCCCTACCTGCGCCCCGACGGCAAGACCCAGGTCACCATCGAGTACGACGACAACGACGTGCCGGTCCGCATCGACACCGTCGTGGTGTCCACCCAGCACGCCGCCGACATCGACCTCGAGGCGATGCTCGCTCCCGACATCAAGAAGCACGTCGTCGACACGGTCCTCGACGGCTTCGCGATCGACCACTCCGACTACCGGCTGCTGGTCAACCCGACCGGCAAGTTCGAGATCGGCGGCCCGATGGGCGACGCCGGCCTGACCGGTCGCAAGATCATCGTCGACACCTACGGCGGCTACGCCCGCCACGGCGGCGGCGCGTTCTCCGGCAAGGACCCGAGCAAGGTCGACCGCTCCGCCGCGTACGCGATGCGGTGGGTCGCCAAGAACATCGTCGCCGCAGGCCTCGCCCGCAAGGTCGAGGTCCAGGTCGCCTACGCGATCGGCAAGGCCCACCCGGTCGGGTTCTACCTCGACACCTTCGGCACCGAGACGGTTCCCGTCGAGCAGATCCGCAAGGCCGTGCTCGAGGTCTTCGACCTCCGCCCCGCCGCGATCGTGCGAGACCTCGATCTCAAGCGCCCGATCTACGCGAAGACTGCCGCGTACGGTCACTTCGGTCGCGAGCTCCCGGAGTTCACCTGGGAGGCCACCGACCGCGCCGACGTGCTTCGTGCGGCTGCAGGGGCCTGATCCGACCCCCTGGTGACAGAGAAGCAGGACGCACAGCCGGCGCTGGTGCAGGAGGTCGCTCCTGCGCCGGCGCCGTCTGCATCGGATCCGCGTTTCGCGGGCGCAGCCGCAGAGCTGCCCATCGCGCGGGTCGTGGCCGACGTGAGCCTGGCGCACCTCGACCGGCCGTTCGACTACCTCGTGCCCGCTGATCTGGACGAGGCCGCTGTTCCGGGCTGCCGGGTGGTCGTGCGGTTCGCCGGCAAGCAGGTGGGGGGTTTCGTCCTCGAACGCGCCGCGTCGACCGAGCACACGGGCAGGCTCGGACGCATCTCGCGGGTGCTGTCGAGCGAGGTCGTGCTGCGGCCCGACGTCGTACGCCTGTGCCGGGAGGTCGCCGACCGGTACGCCGGGGTGTTCGCCGACGTGGTGCGTCTCGCCGTTCCCCCGCGGCATGCGCGGGCCGAGAAGAAGCCCGGGCCTGACGTCGCGCCCGACCCGCTCGGAGCTCCCACCGCCGACGCGTGGGCGTCGTACGAGGGTGGCCACGGCTTCGTCGACGCGCTGGCTGCCGGCGAGTCGCCGCGCGCAGTCTGGAGTGCGCTGCCCCCGGAACCGCCGGAGCGGGCTCTCGCGCAGGCGGTCGACGCGACGCTGCGTTCCGGCCGCGGCGTGGTGGTGTGCGTCCCCGACGTGGCCGACGTCGCGCGCGCCGACGCGGTGTTCCGGGAGGTCCTCGGCCCGGGGCGGCACGTGGTGCTGACCGCCGACCTCGGCCCGTCGGCGCGGTACGCCGCGTTCCTGGCCCTCGCGCGGGGGCAGGTGCGCGCGGTCGTCGGGACCCGGGCGGCCGCGTTCGCGCCGGTCCACGACCTGGGTCTCGTCGCGGTCTGGGACGACGGCGACGACCTGCTCGCCGAGCCCCGCGCCCCGTACCCGCACGCCCGGGAGGTCCTCCTGACCCGAGCCTGGGACTCGGGTTGCGCCGTGCTGGTCGGCGGCTACGCGCGGACGGCCGAGGCGCAGCAGCTGGTCGCCTCCGGCTGGTGCCGTTCGCTCACTGCGCCGATGGCCCAGCGACGGACCAGCTGGCCGCGGATCTCCGTCGACGCGGGCGCCGGGGCCCTGCAGGCGGCCCGCGTCCCCGGCGCTGCGTTCGCCGCCGTGCGTTCGGGCCTGGCGTCGGGGCCCGTCCTCGTCCAGGTGCCTCGTGCCGGGTACCGTGCGGCGCTCGCGTGCCAGGACTGCCGCACACCGGCCCGGTGCGCGCACTGCACCGGTCCGCTCGCGCAGACGGGTGCCGGCGACGTGCCGCGGTGCCGCTGGTGCGGGACCGCAGCCGTCGACTGGTCGTGCGCGGCTTGCGGCGGACGCCGATTGCGGGCTCCGGTGACGGGGGAGCGTCGCACCGCCGAAGAGCTCGGTCGTGCCTTCCCCGGAGTCCGGGTGCGCAGCTCGGTCGGAGACGCGGTCCTGTCGGAGGTCCCGGCGGAGTCCGCGATCGTGGTGGCCACTCCCGGGGCCGAGCCGCACGCCGACGGCGGGTACGCCGCAGCGCTCCTCCTCGACACCGGCGCCGCGCTGGCACGACCCGACCTGCGCACGCACGAGGAGTCGCTGCGCAGGTGGCTGAACGCCGCGGCCCTGGTCCGTCCCTCGAGCGCCGGCGGGCAGGTCGTGGCGGTCGGAGAGCCGTCGCTGCCGGTGCTTCAGGCGCTCGTCCGCGCCGACCCGGTCGGCCACGCCGAGCGCGAGCTCGCCGCGCGCCTCGAGGCCCGGCTTCCTCCGGCCGTACGCCTCGCCGCGGTCGAGGGCGAGCTGCCCGCGCTGCGCGACCTGGTCCACGGTCCGTGGCCGCAGCCGGCCCAGGTCCTCGGACCGGTCGAGCTGCGAGCGCCCGACCCCGAGGAGGAGCACCCCTGGGGCCGGCTCATCGTGGCCGTCCCGCGGGCGGAGGGCGCAGGCCTCGCGCGGCGCCTCCAGGTCGCGCAGGCCGAGCGCTCCGTCCGCAAGCTCAGGCCGTACCGGATCACCATCGACCCGCAGTCCCTCGGTTGAGCGTCCGGCGGCGCCGCACTTGCAGCGGGCTCAGCCGTAGTCGGCCACGACGCGCCGTCGTACGCCGTCGACGGTGACCGTGCCCCCGTACGGGAGGATCCACTGCGGGCGGGTGTGGCCGAACGGGATGCCGACGACGACCACAGCGTCCGGGTTGTACGCAGCGACCGTCGCGACCGCCACGTCGCGCTGGGCGTCGCGGAGGCGGCGACGCTCCTCGGCAGGCGGGCGGTGCTCGAGGTCCGAGGTCGGCGGCCTGCCGACGAGGACGGCGTCCACGGCCGACAGGATCCCGCGCTCTCCGATCGACCGGAGGATCCGGCCGACGACCTGAGCGGTCGGGAGCTCCTCCGACGTCTCGACGAGCAGGACGCCGCCGTCGAGCACCGTGGCCGGCAACGGGAAGCGGTCCGCCGTGAGGATCCACTCGAGGATCTCGAGGCAGCCTCCCCACGTGCGACCGGTGACGACCCGCTCGGGGCCGTGCCAGGTCCACGGCTCGGTGGCCTCGCGTTCGCCGTACGAGGTCAGCGAGGCCGGATCCGTCCACGGCCGTCCGAGGTCCTCGGACTCGCCCGGGTCGGTCAGCTCGAGCGTGCCGCCCGAGAAGAGGGCTGCCCGCAGCGACGCGGCGTGCACCGCGTCGACGCCCGGACCAGGACCGAGGTGGACCTGCGTCGACCCGCCGTAGAAGCCGGCCACGCCGTTCACCCACAGCCAGTTGAGCAGGTTCGTGTTGTCGCTGTAGCCCAGGAACGGCTTCGGGTCGGCCCGGACGAGTGCCGGATCCAGGTGCCGTACGACGGTGATCTGGTCGTCACCGCCGATCGTGGCGACGACGGCGCGGATCTCGGGGTCGGCAAAGGCGGCGTTGACGTCGTGCGCCCGCGCCTCGGGCGAGGAGTCGGCGCGGGTGGTCGGGTACTCGACCGGCTCCAGACCGGTGAGCTCACGCAACCGGCGCACGGCCTGCTCGTGCACGGCGGGGAAGTGCGCCGGCGCCGCCCACGACGGAGAGAGCACGGCGACGCGGTCACCCGGGCGGGCCTTCGGGGGACGGATGAGCGGGTGCATCGGCGCGTCCATACCGCTACTCCACCACCGCAGCGGTCCGGGAGCGACCGGGTTTCGCCGCGGGCCGCCCCCTAGGCTGTGGGCGTGAGACTCGTCTTCGCCGGGACCCCCGCGGTCGCGCTGCCTGCCCTGGATGCCCTCGTCGCCAGCGCCCACGAGGTCGTGGCGGTCGTCACCCGTCCCGACGCGCGCGCCGGCCGCGGTCGTACGCTCCGCCCGTCGCCCGTGGCCGAGCGGGCGCTGGACCTCGGCATCGAGGTGCTCCGGCCACCGCGTCCGAGCGACCCCGACTTCGTGGCGCGTCTGCGCGAGATCGCGCCCGACTGCGCGCCCGTCGTCGCCTACGGCGGGCTGATCCCCGCCGACGTGCTCACGATCCCGAAGCTCGGCTGGGTCAACCTGCACTTCTCGGTGCTTCCGGCGTGGCGCGGTGCCGCCCCGGTCCAGCACGCACTCATCGCGGGCGACGAGGTGACGGGGGCGTCGGTGTTCTCGTTGGTGCCTGAGCTCGACGCGGGGCCGGTGTTCGGGCTCCTGACGGAGCGCATCCGACCCGAGGACACCGCAGGCACGCTGCTCGCACGCCTTGCGGACGTGGGCTCAGGCCTGCTCGTGGACGTCATCGACCATCTCGAGGCGGGCGACATCGAGGCGCGCACGCAGCCCGAGGACGGCCTCTCGTACGCACCGAAGCTGACCACCGAGGACGCGGCGATCGACTGGGCGGTCCCCGCGCTCGGCGTCGACCGGCGGATCCGCGGCTGCACGCCCGCTCCGGGAGCATGGACGACGTACGCGGGGGAGCGGCTGAAGGTCGGCCCTGTCACCGTGCTCGACGAGGCCGACCTGTCGCCCGGTGAGGTCGGCGTCTCGAAGTCGGAGGTGCGGGTCGGGACCGGGACCACCGACGTGCGCCTCGGAGAGGTCCAGCCGCACGGCAAGAAGCCGATGGCCGCCGCCGACTGGGCGCGCGGCGTACGCCCTGACCCGGGAGCCCGCCTTGGCTGAGCGTCGTGACCGCCCCCAGACGCGTCAGCGCGTCGATCCCACCCGCAAGGTGGCGTGGGAGGTGCTGCGCGCGGTCGAGGAGCAGGACGCGTACGTCAACCTCCTGCTTCCCGGTCTGCTGCGCGATCACGGCATCACCGGCCGCGACGCCGCGTTCACCACCGAGCTGACCCATGGCACCATCCGCCGCTCGAGGACGTACGACGCCGTGCTCGACACGCTTGCGCCGAAGGGGATCGACGCACCCGTGCGTGACGTGCTCCGGCTCGGCACCCACCAGCTGCTCGCGATGCGCGTACCCAGCCATGCCGCCGTCTCGACGAGCGTGGACCTCACGCGCGCGGTGATCGGTCATCGGCCCGCCTCCTTCGTGAACGCGGTCCTGCGGCGGGTGGCGGCAGCCGACCTGGAGACCTGGCTGGAGCGGGTCGCACCGCCGTACGGCGAGGACCCGGTCGGCCACCTCGCGGTGGTCCATGCGCACCCGCGCTGGGTGGTCGAGGCGTTCCGCGACGCGCTGGGCGAGGCGGCCGACGAGCTGCCGGCGCTGCTCGCGGCGGACAACGCGGCTCCGCAGGTCACGCTCGTGGTGCGCCCTGGCCTCGCGGAACCGGACGACATCGCCGGTCTCGACGGTGAGCCGGGGGAGTGGTCGCCGTACGCGTTCCGGATCGCCGGCGGAGACCCCGGCAGCATTCCCGGCGTGCGCGACGGCCGGATCGGCGTCCAGGACGAAGGCTCGCAGCTGGTGGCGATCGTCGGCGCGTCTGCGCCGGTCGACGGCGCGGACGACCGCTGGCTCGACCTCTGTGCGGGGCCCGGCGGCAAGGCGGCGCTGCTCGGCGCGATCGCTGCCGGACGCGGAGGCAGCCTGGTCGCGAACGAGATCACGCCGCACCGCGCGGAGCTCGTCCGGTCGGCCGTGCGCCTGCTCGACAACACGGACGTGTCGGTCGACGACGGCAGGACGCTGGAGGCTGCTGCGCCGTTCGACCGGGTCGTCGTCGATGCGCCGTGCACGGGCCTCGGAGCGCTACGCCGGCGTCCCGAGGCACGGTGGCGCCGACAGCCGTCGGACCTCGAGTCGCTGACCGCGCTGCAGCGTGACCTGCTCGACCACGCGATCGACCTGACGCGCGTCGGGGGCCTGGTGACGTACGCGACCTGCTCGCCACACCTGCGCGAGACGCGTGGCATCGTCGAGGCGACCCTGGCCGCGCGCGACGACGTCGAGCTCGTCGACGCTGCCACCGTGCTCCCGGACGTGCCGCACCTCGACCGCAGCGCCCCGTACGTCCAGCTGTGGCCACACCTGCACGGGACGGATGCGATGTTCGTCGCCGTCCTGCGGCGCATCGACTAGCTTCGCGAGCCACTCTCGGTGTGTTCGCTCGCGAACGTCAGAGGACGTGGCCGCCGTTGACGGTGATCTGCTGCCCGGTGACGAAACCGCCGGCGTCGGAGACGAGGTGGGCCACCATGGCGGCGACGTCGTCGGGTGTGCCCATCCTGCCCATCGGCACCTCGGCCGCGTACGCGGTGGTGTCTGCGCCGGAGTGGCGCTCGACCGGGATCCAGCCGGGCTCCACGAGGTTCACCGTGATGCCTGCCGGGCCGAGCTCCTTGGCCCAGACCTTCGTCAGACCGATCTGCGCGGTCTTCGCCGCGACGTACGCCGAGGCGCGCGGCAGCGCACGCGTCGTCATGTCGGACCCGATCATCACGACCCGGCCTCCGCCTGCCTCCCGCATCGACGGGAGCGCCGCCTGGACGAGCAGCGTCGGGCTCTTCACGAAGAACTCGAGCTGGTCCAGGTGGGAGCGCCAGGTGAGCTCCTCCACCCCGGCGGACGGCTGCGGGCCGGTCGCGTTGGCGACGACGGCGGTCACGGGCCCGAGCCGGTCGGCGACCTCGCCGAACAGGCGCGCAACCTCGCCCTCGTCGACGACGTCGGCAGCGAACGCCTCTGCCACACCTCCAGCGGCGCGGATGTCCTCGACGACACCGTCCGCGGCCTCGCGGCCGCGACGGTAGTTGACCGCCACCGACCAGCCGTCGGCCGCCAGCCGTCGCGCGATGAACGCACCCAGGCCACGCGAGGCCCCTGTCACGACGACGACACCCGCGGTAGTCACCTGCGCAGCGTATCGGCGGTCCCGGCTAGCCTGTCGCCCATGGGCCTGCGCATCTCGCCGAGCATCCTCTCCGCCGACTTCGCCAACCTCGAGCGCGACGTCACCCGGATCGCCAACGCGGACTGGGTCCACGTCGACGTCATGGACAACCACTTCGTCCCCAACCTGACGCTGGGCCTCCCGGTGCTCGAGGCGATCAGCAAGGTGACCGCCGTCCCGGTCGACGCGCACCTGATGATCGCCGACCCGGACCGCTGGGCACCCGCGTACGCCGAGGCGGGCGCGCAGAGCGTGACCTTCCACGTCGAGGCCGCGGCGGCCCCCGTACGCCTCGCTCGGGAGCTGCGCGCGCAGGGAGCGCGGGCCTCGATGGGTCTCAAGCCCGCGACACCGATCGAGCCGTACGAAGACCTGCTCCCAGAGCTCGACATGGTGCTGCTGATGACGGTCGAGCCCGGCTTCGGCGGACAGGCGTTCCTCGACATCATGCTTCCGAAGATCCGCCGGACGCGGGCGCTCCTCGACAAGCACGGCGGCGACATCTGGCTCCAGGTCGACGGTGGGGTCTCCGCGAGCACGATCGAGCGCTGCGCCGAGGCGGGCGCGGACACGTTCGTCGCCGGCTCCGCGGTGTTCGGGGCCGACGACCCCGCGACGATGGTCGACCAGCTGCGCGACGCCGCGGCCGAGGCGACGCACCGCCACGCCTGAGTCTCAACGGCCGGACCGGTGCGTGCGTGGTCCCGCCCCCTCGTACACTGGGTCCAAGAGCATTGCGTGCTCCGGGGTCGGTGCAATTCCGAGCCGGCGGTGACAGTCCGCGAGCCACGAGCCTTCGGGTGACTGGTTGACCTGGTGCAACTCCAGGACCGACGGTGAAAGTCCGGATGGGAGGAACGCGCAAACACCTCGTGCTGCCAGGTCGTTGATCGGTTGGTGTTGATCAGTCGACCTGTCGGGGCGGGGCGGTCA
This sequence comes from Mumia sp. Pv4-285, assembly GCF_041320275.1. Taxonomy (NCBI): domain Bacteria; kingdom Bacillati; phylum Actinomycetota; class Actinomycetes; order Propionibacteriales; family Nocardioidaceae; genus Mumia; species Mumia qirimensis. The sequence continues at coordinate 2,144,045 of NZ_CP162023.1, forward strand.
GTCTCGTCATCCCCGGAGCCCGCGTCACGACGACGGAAGGGCGCTCCGGTGGCCGATCACCACGAGCAGGCGGCGATGCGCCGCGCACTCGAGGCTGCCCGCGAAGCCGTCGAGAAGGCGCTCCCGAACCCCCGTGTCGGCTGCGTCCTCCTCGACGCCCACGGGCAGGTCGTGGCGGTGGGCGCTCACCGCGGAGCCGGTACGTCCCACGCCGAGGCCGACGCCCTCGCTCGGGCCGGCGATCGCGCGCGCGGCACCACCGCCGTCGTCACGCTGGAGCCCTGCAACCACACGGGACGCACGGGCCCGTGCTCGGAGGCCTTGATCGCCGCCGGCGTCACGCGCGTCGTGTACGGCGCAGAAGACCCGAACCCCGTCGCGGCGGGGGGTGCCGACCGCCTCCGCGGGGCCGGGGTCGAGGTCGAGGGCGGCCTGCTCGCCGCCGAGGCGGAGCGGCTCAACGTCGCCTGGACCCACGCCGTACGCACCGGGCGGCCGTTCGTGACCTGGAAGTTCGCGGCGACCCTCGACGGGCGCAGCGCAGCCGCCGACGGGACGAGCAGATGGATCTCCGGACCCGATGCCCGTCTCGACGTCCAGCGCCTGCGTGCCGCGTGCGACGCCATCCTTGTCGGCACGGGCACGGTGCGCGTCGACGACCCGCGCCTGACGCTGCGCGACGACGAGGACGCACCTCTTCCGTACGCCGTCCAGCCGACCCGGGTCGTGATGGGGGAGAGCGTCGTCCCGGCCGAGGCGCGGGTCCGCGACGACGAGGCACCGTTCCTGCACCTCGAGACCCGCGACGTCGGCACGGCGCTCGCGGCGCTGGCTGCGCAGGAGATCCGTCACGTGTGGCTCGAGGGCGGGCCACGCCTCGCCGGAGCGTTCATCGCGGCCGGCGCCGTGGACGAGGTCGTCGCCTACCTGGCGCCTGCGCTGCTGGGCGCCGGTGCGACAGCTTTGAGCGGCACCGGCATCGACACCATCGCCGACCAGGTCCGTCTCGACGTGACCGACGTCGCCCGGGTCGGACCCGACCTGCGGCTCACCGCCCGCCCGCGTACGGCGGCACTCACAGATGAGGACCGATCCTGATGTTCACCGGAATCGTCGAAGAGCTCGGCAGCGTCGCCGGGATCGAGGAGCAGGACGATGCGATCCGTCTGACGGTCCGCGGTCCGCTGGTCGTGTCCGACGCTGCCCACGGTGACTCGATCGCCGTGAACGGGTGCTGCCTCACGGTGACCGACCACGACACGGAGTCGTTCACCGTCGACGTGATGAAGGAGTCGCTCGACAAGACGTCGCTGGGTGCGCTGGCGGTCGGCGACCCGGTGAACCTGGAGCGGGCCATGCGCGCCGACGGCCGGTTCGGCGGTCACATCGTGCAGGGTCATGTCGACGGCACCGGCGAAGTGCGTGCGAGGACACCGAGCGAGCACTGGGAGGTCGTCGAGATCGCCTTCCCGGCCGATCTCGGCCGCTACCTCGTCCCCAAGGGATCGATCACCGTCGACGGCACCTCGCTGACGGTCGTCGACGTCGGCCCCGACTCGTTCACCGTGTCGTTGATCCCGACGACGCTCGACGCGACCACGCTGGGCACCAAGCAGCCGGGCGCGCCGGTGAACCTGGAGGTGGACGTGCTGGCGAAGTACGTCCAGCGGATGCTCGCGTCGGGTGGAGAGGTGTGATGCGCCGATGAGCCTCCTCACCGACCTCTACGACGCGCACCTGACGATCGGCGGGCACGCGATCGCGTGGCGCGAGATCGTCGGCAACGCGTTCGGTCTCGCCTCCGCGATCGGCGGCATGCGTCGCAGGGTGTGGGCCTGGCCGGTCGGCATCGTCGGCAACGTCTTGCTGTTCACGGTCTTCCTCGGCACCGCGCTCGGCGGTCACGGTGCGCCGTTGTACGGGCAGGCCGCGCGGCAGGTGTTCTTCGTGGCGGTGTCCATCTACGGCTGGCAGCGCTGGCGCAGCACCCGGCGAGCCCCTGACGCGCCGGCCGTCGTGCCCCGCTGGGCGACGCCGCGCGAGCGCGTCGCGTACCTGCTGGCAGCCGCTGTCGGCGTGGTCTTCTGCGCGTGGCTGTTCACGCAGATCGGCGCGGGCTGGCCGGCACCCGACTGGTACTACGTCGCCGACGCCTGGATCTTCGTCGGCTCGATCCTTGCCACGTTCGCCATGGCGCGCGGGTGGGTCGACTTCTGGCTCGTCTGGCTCGCCGTCGACCTGGTCGGCGTCCCCGAGCTCCTGTACTTCCACTACTACCCCTCGGCGGTGCTGTACGCGGTCTACGCAGGCTTCGTCGTCTGGGGCTTCGTGGTGTGGCTGCGCGTGGCGCGCGCCGAAGCGCCGAAGCACGACCGATCAACGGAGGTGGTGGGCACATGAGCGCACAGCAGAGCATCGACCCGTACGAGGAGCGCGAGGGCCTCGACGCAGTGCAGCTCGACACCGTCGAGCGGGCGATCGCCGACATGGCAGCGGGTCGCGCCGTCGTGGTCGTCGACGACCCCGGTCGCGAGAACGAGGGCGACCTGATCTTCGCGGCGAGCAAGGCGACGCCGGCGCTGATGGGGTTGATGGTCCGCTACTCCAGCGGGTACGTCTGCGCCCCGGTGACCGGCGAGATCCTGGACCGTCTCGGCATCGCCTTGATGACGCCGCACAACCGTGACCGCCTCAAGACGGCGTACACGATCTCCGTCGACGCCCGTGACGGCGTCACCACGGGGATCTCGGCGGCCGACCGGGCACACACCGTCCGCGTGCTCGCGGACTCCGCGACGGAACCGTTCGAGCTGATCCAGCCCGGGCACATCCTCCCGCTGCGCGCCAAGCCCGGCGGCGTCCTGGCCCGGCCGGGGCACACGGAAGCGGCGGTGGACCTCGCGCGCCTCGCCGGGCTCACCCCTGCCGGCGTCATCGGCGAGCTGATCAACGACGACGGCAGCCTCATGCGCGCACCGCGGCTGCGCGAGTTCGCCGACGAGCACGGCCTCGCGATGATCTCCATCGAGGATCTGATCACCTACCGGCGCCGCCACGAGTCTCAGATGGAGCGCGCGGTCGAGACGCGGCTGCCGACGGAGTTCGGCACGTTCACCGCGTACGGCTACCGCAACTCCGTCGATGGCAACGAGCAGGTGGGTCTCGTGTACGGCGACCTCGGCGACGGCGCGGACGTGCTGGTGCGGGTCCACTCCGAGTGCCTCACCGGAGACGTCCTCGGCTCGCAGCGGTGCGACTGCGGCCCGCAGCTGCAGGCGTCGATGGCCGCCGTGATCGAGCACGGGTCGGGGGTGATCGTCTATCTCCGCGGCCACGAGGGGCGGGGGATCGGGCTGCTCGCCAAGCTCCAGGCGTACGCGCTGCAGGACACCGGGCAGGACACCGTCGACGCCAACCTCGCCCTCGGACTGCCGATCGACGCGCGCCACTACGCCGACGGCGCGCAGATCCTGCGGGACCTCGGCGTCTCGTCGGTCCGGCTGCTCACCAACAACCCGGACAAGGTGGAGGCGCTCGAGCGATACGGCCTGACCGTCACCGAGCGCGTGCCCCTGGCGATCAGCCCCACCGACGACAACCTGCGGTACCTGCAGACCAAGGCCGAGCGGATGGGACACCACCTGCCCGACCTGGTCGAGATCGAGGAGACGACGGTCGACACGAAGGAGAGCACACGATGAGCGGACACGGTTCCCCCGACCTGGCGAGCACCGACGGGAGCGGGCTGCGCGTGGCGATCGTCGCCTCGTCGTGGCACACCGTCGTCATGGACGGGCTGGTCGCCGGGGCGACGACCGCCCTCGGTGAGATGGGCTGCCCGCCTCCGACGCTCGTACGCGTGCCGGGGTCGTTCGAGCTGCCGCCGGTCGTGCAGGCGTACGCGCGTGCCGGGTACGACGCGGTCGTCGCGCTCGGCGTCGTGATCCGCGGCGGCACGCCGCACTTCGAGTACGTGTGCGCGGCGGCCACGGACGGCCTCGCGCAGGTCGCGCTCGACACCGGCGTGCCGATCGGGTTCGGCCTGCTCACGTGCGACGACGAGAGCCAGGCGCTCGACCGTGCGGGGCTGGAGGACAGCAAGGAGGACAAGGGTCGCGAGGCCGCCCAGGCAGCCGTGGCGACGGCCCGCGTACTCCGATCGGTACGCTAGGCCTCGATGAAGACCTTCGACGCGCTCTTTTCCGAGCTCAGCGACAAGGCGGCCCACCGCCCCGAGGGCTCGCGCACCGTCGCAGAGCTCGACGGCGGCGTCCACACGATCGGCAAGAAGCTGGTCGAGGAGGCTGCCGAGTCCTGGATGGCGGCTGAGCACGAGTCGCCCGAGCGGGCGGCCGAGGAGCTCAGCCAGCTGCTCTACCACGTGCAGGTGATGATGCTGGCCAAGGGACTCACGCTGGACGACGTCTACGCGCATCTGTGACGGGCAAGCCGCCCTGTCCTGCTTGCCCGTGCCTCCGCCGCACAGCACGTCCGCCGGGCACGGTTGCCCGGCGAGCACCAGATCCGAACCGGGAAGACCGCCATGCTGAAAGTCGCCGTACCCAACAAGGGCTCGCTGTCCGAGTCCGCTGCACAGATGCTCGTCGACGCGGGCTACCGCCAGCGTCGCAGCAGCCGTGACCTCGTCACGCTCGACGCCGACAACGACGTCGAGTTCTTCTACCTGAGGCCGCGAGACATCGCGATCTACGTCGGGGACGGCACCCTCGACCTCGGGATCACGGGCCGCGACCTCCTGCTCGACTCCGGTGCCGCCGCCGACGAGATCCTCTCGCTCGGCTTCGGCGCCTCCAGCTTCCACTTCGCCGCGCCGGTCGGGTCGCTCGCGAAGCTCTCCGAGCTCGAGGGCCGCACGATCGCGACGTCGTACCCCGGCGTGGTGCGAGCCTGGCTGGCCGAGCGGGGGATCGACGCGAAGGTCGTCCGTCTGGACGGCGCCGTGGAGTCCTCCGTACGCCTGGGTGTCGCCGACCTGATCGCCGACGTCGTGGAGACCGGCTCGACGCTGCGCCAGGCCGGGCTCGAGATCGTCGGTGAGCCGATCCTCGCGTCGGAGGCGGTCGTGATCCGTCCGAAGGACCGTCCCGCGCCGGACGGCTTCGCAGTTTTCGAGCGACGGCTCCAGAGCGTCCTCGTGGCGCGGACCTACGTGATGATGGACTACGACATCCGGGTCGAGCAGGTCGAGGCGGCGGTCGCCCTCACGCCGGGCATCGAGTCGCCGACGGTCTCGCCGCTGCATCGCGAAGGGTGGGTCGCGGTCCGGTCGATGGTGCCGCGCGACGCCGCCCAGAAGGTCATGGACCAGCTGTGGTCGCTCGGCGCTCGCGGCACGCTCGTCACCGACATCCTGGCGTGCCGGCTGTGAGCTCGAGCTCCGGCGCCGATCCGCGGCCGGACGGTCGCCGCGTCTTCCGGCCGGTCGGCCCGGCGGTGGTGTCCGTCGTGGCCGGCGCCTGCCTGTGGGTCCTGTTCTTCGCGATCGCCCTGACGCTCCCGGAGGAGGTGCGCACGCAGTTCACGGTGCTCCAGACCGGCACCCTGGTGCTGTTCCTGGTGTTCGTCGACGTGGTGCTGTGGGGCATCGTCCGTAGCCGGGTCGTCGCCGACGACGCCGGGATCCACGTGCGCAACGGCTACCGCACCCACCACGTGGCGTGGACGGACGTCCTGGACGTCGCCTACACCGACGGTGCGCCGTGGCCCACGCTGGAGACCCGTGACGACCGTCGGATCATGATGGTCGGCATCCCTGCCTCGGACGGCCCCCGCGTGCGCGACGCCGTCTGGTACCTGCGCGAGCGGATCCTCGAGTCGGGCGCCTGAGCCGCATCGCGCAGCCGGGCGGAGTCCGGTCGCGCTACTGGATGCCGTGCCGGCGCAGGATGTCCTCGATCTCCGCCATGTCGTCGTCGCCCTTCGCCGCAGACCTCTTCGGCGCCTCGGCGCTGCGCTGAGTGCGGCGCTTGCTCGTCACGGCCTGCCCACCCGCCCCGGAGACGTCGGTCGTCGCGCTGCGGGACTTGGACCGGCCCTTGGCCCGGGTGCCGGCGACGATCATCACGACGGCGACCACGGCGACCACCAGCCCGAGCCACACGCTCGGGCGGAACACGAAGCCGGCGGCCCAGTCGGCCACCGCGTCGGCGATCCTGATCACCAGACGCAGTGCGCCGATCAGCCACAGCGCCCACGGGACGAGCGCCCAGCCGAGCCGGCGCACGACTGCCGCCCGGTCACCCGCGCGGTTCGCGCGCCACGCGAAGAACAGCGCCAGCGCGGACAGGAGGGCGGCCCAGGGCAGAAGGACGAGGTCGTTCATGCCTCCAGTCTGCCTCACGGACCTCGAACCAGGGAGCGGTCGAGCCACCGGCTAGCGTGGAGGCGTGGCATCACTGGCAGAGCCCGCGTTCCCGGGTGACGACGGATCAGCCGACCCGACCCTCGCGACGGCGCTCACGGCGTACGACAGCGACGGCGACCTCGGCCCAGTCCTGGCCGCTCTCAGCGCGGCACGCGTGCTCGTCCCCGTGGTCGCCGTGCTCGGCGAGAACGCCGAGCCGGGCAGCGACAAGGAGGCCGACATGGCGACTGTGATGCTCACCGGAGCCGACGGTCGCCAGGCCCTGCTGGCCTTCAGCTCGCTCGACACCCTCGGAGCATGGCGCGCCGACGCGCGGCCGGTGCCGGTCTGGGCCCGCGAGGCCGCCCGTGCGGCGCTCGCCGAGGGGGCGACGGCGATGCTGGTCGACCTCGTCGGCCCGGTCCGCGCCGTGGTCGAGACCGATGACCTCCAGCACCTGGCCGATGGCGACGACCTCGTCGGGGTCGGGTCTTCGTGGGCGTGGTCGAAGCGGCCGTGACGTCGGTCGGCGCAACCTCAGCCGACCCCGCCGGAGACCTCCCACTCGATCTTCTTGTCGTCGCGCACCGTGATCTCGATCGTGCCCGACACGCCTGTCGAGAGCGTCAACCGGCACGTGGCGGTCACGCCCGGCTCGCGCTCGATCGAGGTCGGGCACGTGACGGACTCGACCCGCGTGCCGTCGACCTGACGCTCGTAGCCGACCTTGATGCGCTGCTCGAGGCGGGCGGAGTCGATCGGGTCGCTTCCGCACGCGGCGAGCAGGGGCACCGCGGCACAGCACACGGCCAGGGCACGAACGGGGATCCTCACAGCTGCTCCTCGGTCTGCGACCCGTGGGGGGCGGGACCCGCGGCAGCCTAGCAAAGGCGTACGTCGACGGTGATCCGCACCGTGTTGTCCGCGCGTGCGATGCGCGCGACGAAGCCCGCCCGGCCGATCGTCCGGAGGATCGCGTCGTTGCCGGGCTGGCTGACCACGACGATCTCGTCCGCTCCGCCCTCGCGTGCGAGCCGCGCAGCGCCCCGGACGAGCGCGGTGCCGATCCCGCGCCGCTGCCAGGCGTCCTCGACGATCACGCCCACCTCCCAGGTGCGGGGCGTCTCCTCGTCGAGCGGTGCGGCGACCGCGTGCGCGACCAGCTCGGCACCGACCTCGGCGACGAGGGCCGCGCCGTCGACCGGGGTGGCCAGCCGCCGGGCCATCCGGCGGTGGATCACTCCGGTCATCGGCGCCTGGTAGCGCCGGTAGAGCGTCTCCTCGCTGCACCGAGAGTGGAGCTCCACCAGTGCGGGCGTGTCCTCCGGCACCGCGACGCGGACGTGCGGATCCTCGTACGCGGGCAGTGCCGCGTCCGAGCCGGATCCGGTCCGCGCAGGCCGGTTCGGCGTCCCGACGGCCGTGACCGGCGTCCGCCTGCGGGTCGCCGCCGCCGCGACGACGCCGACGAGGTCGCCGAGCGCCTCGGCCCGGGCACGCTCGGCCGGCGTGAACGGCACGGCTCGTGCGATGGCGCGGTCGCCCGCCAGCGCGATCACGTCGTGCCCGGCGTAGTCGGCGACGTCGGGCGGATCGGTCTCGAGCAGGCGCGTGAGCTCGTCGGCCAGCCGGGTCCGACCGGTCGCGACGCGGGTGGCCGCCTGGAGGTAGCTGGTCGGAGCATCGTGCAGCGAGCGCGCCGTGCACCGCGTCACGCTCACCTGCTCACCGCCGGCGGCCACGACGAGATTGTGGACCCGCACCTCCGACCAGGTCGGGCCGACGCTCACGACGAGCTCGTCGGTGACCCCGTCGTGGGTGGGGAACAGCTGGAGGCTGAGGATGTTGATGCCGGCGTCGCCGCACGACCGCGCCAGGGACGCGAGGACGCCGGGCCTGTCCTTGATGGTCGTACGCACGCGATAGAGCATGGACTCATGCTCACGCGCGTCCGTTAACGCGCGGGATCGCCTGGGTTGCCGCCGGATTTCGGTCCTGCCGGGGCGTCTGCTACCGTTGGCCGTCGAAGTGGAGTCCACTCCCACCTGGGCGATCATCGGTCGTCGGGTTCCTGCTTTGAAGACGCGCCCCGCCCGGGGAGGTCGACGAAGCAGCGTGCACCTCGTGCGCGGTTCCAGTGGCCTTCGCTTCGAAGCGAAGGCCATTTTTCGTCTCTGGTGGTCGTCGCACGACGACTGACCGGTACGAACCCAGGAGGACCCATCACCACAGAGCTGCGCGTCAACGACCGCATTCGCGCCAACGAGGTACGCCTCGTCGGTCCCAACGGCGAGCAGGTCGGCATCGTCCGACTCGACGATGCGCTTCGCCTGGCCCAGGAGTCCGACCTCGACCTCGTCGAGGTCGCCCCGACGGCCCGTCCGCCGGTGTGCCGCCTGATGGACTACGGCAAGTTCAAGTACGAGGCCGCCCAGAAGGCACGCGAGTCCCGGCGCAACCAGACCCACACCATCATCAAAGAGATGAAGCTCCGCCCCAAGATCGACCAGCACGACTACGACACCAAGAAGGGTCACGTCGAGCGGTTCCTCAAGCAGGGCGACAAGGTCAAGATCACGATCATGTTCCGCGGTCGTGAGCAGAGCCGCCCCGAGCTCGGTTTCCGGCTCCTCCAGCGCCTCGCCGCTGACATCGAGGAGCTCGGCTTCATCGAGGCCTCGCCGCGCCAGGACGGCCGCAACATGACGATGGTGGTCGCACCCCACAAGAAGAAGTCCGAAGCCCGTGTGGAGGCCAAGGAGGCGAAGGATCGCCAAATGGCCGAGCGGGCTGCCGAGCGTGACGCCGACGCTGCGTACGACAAGGCGCAGCGCGAGGCGAGCGAGCAGCCGGTTTCTGCCAAGAAGCCCCGCAAGCGCTCGGAGAACATCGACCCAGACATGGAGGCATGAGATGCCGAAGATGAAGCGCAACTCGGGCATGAAGAAGCGCGTCAAGGTGACCGGCACCGGCAAGCTCGTGCACAAGCACGGCCGTCGCCGTACCCACATGATGCAGAAGTCGAACACGGCGCGCACCCGCCTCGAGAACGGCGACCAGCCGATCGCGAAGGCTGACGTCCCCCGCGTCAAGCGGATGCTCGGTCTCTGAGCCGTCCAGCTCTGAGCCGTCAAGCACTGGGCCGTCGAGCAGTCGGCCGTACCCGAGACATACCGAACGAGGAGTAACCCATGGCACGCGTCAAGCGTTCCGTCAACGCAGCGAAGAAGCGTCGCGAGACGCTCGAGCGCGCATCCGGCTACCGCGGACAGCGCTCACGCCTCTACCGCAAGGCCAAGGAGCAGGTCACCCACTCGCTGGTCTACAGCTACCGTGACCGCCGCGCCAAGAAGGGCGACTTCCGTCGCCTCTGGATCACCCGCATCAACGCCGGTGTCCGCGCGCACGGGATGACCTACAACCGCTTCATCCAGGGCCTGCGCCTGGCCGGTGTCGAGGTCGACCGCAAGATCCTCGCCGATCTCGCCGTCAACGACCCGAACACCTTCGCTGCGCTGGTGGAGACCGCGAAGGCGAGCCTCCCGGCCGACGTCAACAAGCCGAAGGCCGCGGACGCCGCCTGACCCGGCTGCTTCCGCACACGACGCACGTGGCGAGTCCTGAGCACGTCCTCACCCCCCGTACCGGGCGGGTGAAGGCTGCTCGGCGGCTCGCCACGCGGCGTTTCCGGGAGAAGGACCGCGCTTTCCTGGCGGAGGGCCCGCAGGCCGTCCGTGAGGCGCTCGACCTCGCGTCGCGTCGGCCCGGTCTGGTGCACGACGTGTACGCCACCGCCGCCGTCACCCAGCGCTACCCCGATCTCGCCGCGGTCGCGGGCGACCGGTGGCACGTCGTCGACGACGAGGTCGTGGCCGCGGTCAGCGAGACCGTGACGCCGCAGGGCGTCGTCGCCGTCTGCGACTACCTCGACCGGCCTCTGGCCGACGTCCTCGACAGAGCCCCTCGCCTCCTCGCCGTCTGCGCCGAGGTGCGCGACCCCGGCAACGCCGGCGCCGTCATCCGCTGCGCCGACGCCGCCGGCGCAGATGCCGTGCTGCTGCTGGGCGACTCGGTCGACCCCTACAACCCGAAGGCCGTCCGTGCGAGCGTCGGGAGCATTTTCCACCTCGACGTCGTCGTGGAGCGCGACACGGCAGCGGCCATCGAGGCCGTGCGCGCCGCCGGCCTCCGCGTGCTGGCGGCCGACGGCGTCGCCGACGTCGACCTGTTCGCCGCCGAGCGTGGCGGGCTCCTCGACGGGCCGACCGCGTGGCTGTTCGGCAACGAGGCGTGGGGTCTCCCCGAGACGACCCGTGCCCTGGCCGACACCGTGGTCTCCGTGCCGATCTTCGGACGGGCAGAGAGCCTGAACCTCGCAACCGCCGCGGCCGTGTGCCTGTACGCTTCCGCGCGTACAGCACACCCGGCGAGGGACTGACGGAGGCCGCCGTGATCGACGTCGACCTGCTGCCCGACGGCGTGGTGCTCGCCGATGCCGACGGCGTCGTGGTCCGGGTCAACGCCGCGGCCGCGCGGATGCTGGACCGTGCCGCCGACGAGCTCGTGGGGATGCACATCTCCGACGCCCTCCCGCTCGACGACCTCGCCGGCAACACGTGGTTCGCCTGCATGCGCCCCTACTCCGGCCTGTCGACACGGACCCGGCTGTCGGAGTCGAGCTGGCACACGCACGAGGGCGTCGAGCTGCTGGTCACGGCGAACCTGGTGCGCGACGAGCGCCGAGGCCCCGTACGCCAGCTCGTCGTGTCGATGCGCACCGCGAAGTCCCGCGCCCGGCGCGACCGGGCCCGCTCGGACCTCGTCGCGACGGTCGCGCACGAGCTCCGGTCGCCGCTCACCGGGGTCAAGGGCTTCACGGCCACGCTGCTCAACAACTGGGACCGCTTCTCCGACCAGCAGCGTCAGCTGATGCTGGAGACGGTCGACTCCGACGCCGACCGGCTGTCGCGGCTGATCACCGACCTGCTCGACGCGGCGCGGATCGACTCGGGCCGGCTCGTGCTGCGACCCGAGCCGGTCGACCTCGTCGAGGCGACGCGACGCATCCTCGCCAACGTCGCCGCCGGCAGCGGCCTCAAGCTCGAGGTGACCGCGGAGCCAGACCTTCCCCGCGTGTGGGTGGACCCCGACCGCTACTCCCAGGTCCTCACCAACCTCCTCGAGAACGCGCAGCGCCACGGACTCGGGGTGCGGGAGGTCGTCGTGCGACGCCCCTCGCGCTTCCCCGACGGGGTGGCGCTGGAGGTGTTCGACTTCGGCCCCGGCATCCCCGAGGAGATCCGCACGCGGGTCTTCACGCGGTTCTGGAGGTCCGGCGACCGTGGAGGGACCGGCCTCGGCCTCTACATCGTCAAGGGCGTGGTCGACGCGCACGGCGGCGAGATCGAGGTCTGCGACGGCGATCGCGGGGGAGCCTGCGTCGGCGTGTGGTTCCCCGAGAACGTCCCCGAGGTCCTCCGCGAGAGCCCACGCCCGTAACTCGTTCGACGACCTCCCTAGACTGGATCAGACGGGACGACGCCCGGGTCCGCCGACATCCGCGGCGACGAGCACACGACGTCGATGCCCGGTGCCGAAGACTGTGCATGATGAAGAAGGGTGACCATGTCCGGACCCAACAGCGACTACGACCCTGTCGAGGTGTCGCCGCTGCACGCGGAAGAGGTCGCGTCCATGCGCGACGCCGCGCTCGCCGCAGTCGCGGCCGCCGACTCGCTCGCGGCGCTGAAGCAGGTACGCATCGACCACGCCGGCGACCGGTCGCCGCTGGGGCTCGCCAACCGCGAGATCGGCGCACTTCCTCCGCAGGCCCGCAAGGACGCAGGGATGCGGGTCGGACAGGCACGCCGCGCCGTCTCCGAGGCGATCGCCGATCGCACCGCCGTGCTCGAGGTCGAGGCCGAGGCGCGGATGCTCGCCGACGAGACCGTCGACGTGACGCTGCCGACCGACCGCACCCCGGTCGGGGCCCGCCACCCCCTCACGACCATCCAGGAGCGCGTCGCCGACATCTTCGTCGCGATGGGCTGGGAGGTCGCCGAGGGGCCTGAGGTCGAGGCCGAGTGGCTCAACTTCGACGCGCTGAACCTGGGTCCGGACCACCCGGCGCGCACCATGCAGGACACCTTCTGGGTCAGCCCCGAGAAGGCCGCGATGGTCCTGCGCACGCACACGTCGCCGGTGCAGTCGCGCACGATGCTCACCCGCAAGCCGCCGATCTACGTGATCGCGCCCGGCCGGGTCTTCCGGACCGACGAGCTCGACGCCACCCACTCGCCGGTCTTCCACCAGGTCGAGGGCCTGGCGATCGACGAGGGCCTCTCGATGGCCCACCTCAAGGGCACCCTGGACCACTTCGCGCAGGCGATCTACGGCGAGGGCATGACCACGCGGTTCCGCCCGTCCTACTTCCCGTTCACCGAGCCCAGCGCCGAGATGGACCTGCTCTGCTACGTGTGCCACAACGATCCCGCGTCGGTCGCCGACTGCCGGACGTGCCGTGGCGAGGGCTGGGTCGAGTGGGGCGGCTGCGGTGTCGTCAACCCGCGCGTCCTGGTCGCGAACGGTGTCGACCCCGAGCGCTACTCGGGCTTCGCCTTCGGCATCGGCCTCGACCGGACGATCACCGGCCGGTACGACATCGCCGACCTGCGCGACCTCTTCGACGGAGACATCCGTTTCACCGAGCCGTTCGGAGTTGAGATCTGATGCGCGTCCCCGTCTCGTGGCTGCGCGACTACGTCGACCTGCCTTCCGACCTCACGACGGGCGCACTCGCCGACCGTCTGACCATGCTCGACCTCAAGCTCGAGGAGATCGACGCCGTCGGGTCCGAACTCCGTGGCCCGATCGTCGTCGGCCGCGTGCTGTCGGTCGAGCCCGAGCCGCAGAAGAACGGCAAGACGATCAACTGGTGCTCGGTCGACGTCGGGCCCGAGCACAACGCCGAGGGCAACGAGCCGCGCGGCATCGTCTGCGGCGCCCACAACTTCGGGCCCGGCGACCTGGTCGTCGTCGCGCTGCCGGGCTCGGTGCTCCCCGGTCCCGTCGCGATCAGCTCCCGCAAGACGTACGGCCACGTCTCCGACGGCATGATCTGCTCGGGGGCCGAGCTCGGCACGAGCGGCGACCCCGACGGCATCATCGTCCTTCCGGAGGGGTCCGCCGAGGTGGGTGACGACGCGGTCGCGCTGCTCGGCCTGCGCGACGACGTCCTCGATCTCGAGGTCAACCCTGACCGGGCGTACGCCCTCTCGATGCGAGGTGTCGCCCGTGACGCCGCCATCGGTTACGACGTCGCCTTCCGCGACCCCGCGGCGATCCCGCTGACCGGCGACGACGGGACCGAGGCGTACGAGGTCGTCGTCGAGGACTCGATCGGGTGTCCCGTCTTCGCGGCGCGCACGGTCACCGGGTTCGACCCGTCTGCCCCGACGCCGCGGTGGATGTCGCGCCGCCTCGAGCTGATGGGCGTGCGCTCGATCTCGCTCGGCGTCGACGTGACCAACTACGTGATGCTTGAGCTCGGTCAGCCGATCCACGGCTACGACCGCGCGGCCCTGCGGGGCCCGATCGTCGTACGACGTGCGCGGGCGGGGGAGAAGGTCGTCACGCTCGACGACGTCGTGCGTGACGTGACCCCGGACGACCTCGTGATCGCTGACGACTCCGGCCCGATCGGCCTCGCCGGCGTGATGGGCGGGGCGTCGACCGAGCTGGCGGCGACGACTACCGACATCGTCATCGAGGCGGCCTACTGGGACCCGACGACGATCGCCCACACCTCACGTCTGCAGAAGCTGTCGACGGAGGCGTCCCGTCGCTTCGAGCGCGGTGTCGACCCCGAGCTGCCGCCGTACGCGGCACAGCGCGTCGCCGACCTCCTCGTCGAGCTCGGCGGGGGCACCATCGAGCCGGGCGTCACGCTCGTCGGGCGTCCGCCCGCACGGCCGCAGGTCTCGCTCGCCGACGACCTGCCCGCCCGGATCTCAGGTGTGGCAGTCACGCCCGAGACGGCCGTGGCCGCACTGGTCGCCAACGGGTGCGCCGTCGAGCACGACGGCGGCACGCTCGCCGTCGTCCCGCCGTCCTGGCGCCCTGACCTTACCGACCCGTACGACATGGTCGAAGAGGTGCTGCGTCACGTCGGGTACGACCAGGTGCCGTCCGTGCTGCCGCACGCGCCGGCCGGTCGTGGGCTGACCAAGCCCCAGCGTCTGCGTCGTCGCATCGGGCTGGTGATGGCCGGTGCCGGCTACGTGGAGGTCAAGACGTTCCCGTTCGCGGGACCGGCCGACTTCGACCGTCTGCACCTCCCGGCGGACGACGTGCGGCGTGACCAGGTGCTCCTCGAGAACCCGCTCTCCGCGGAGGAGCCGGGTCTCACGACGACCTTGATGACGGGCGCCCTGAAGGCGCTGTCGCTCAACGTGGGTCGTGGGCACGACGACGTCGCGATCTTCGAGACCGGTCGCGTGTTCCTGCCCAAGGACGAGTCGGCCGAGGCGCCGATCTACGGGGTCGACCGGGCTCCGAGCGACGACGAGTACGCGGCCTTCGACGAGGCCCTGCCTGAGCAGCCGCTGCACCTGGTGCTGGCTGCCACGGGTCACCGTGAGCCGGCCGGCTGGTGGGGCAAGGGTCGGCGCGTCCAGTGGGGCGACGCCGTCGAGGCGGTCCGTCGGGTCGCTGACTCCGTGCACGTCCCGGTCGAGGTGCGGGCCGGTTCCATCCCCGCACCGTGGCACCCGGGCCGTACGGCAGAGCTGGTCGTCGCAGGACGCACCATCGGGTTCGCCGGCGAGCTCCACCCGCGCGTGTGCCGGGACTACGGCGTGCCGGCGCGCACCGTCGCCGCAGAGATCGACCTGGACGCCATCCTCTCGGCGGCCCCGGACCTGGGCAGGCGTCCGTCGTTCTCGGCGTACCCGGTCGCGAAGGAGGACGTGTCGCTCGTCGTCGCCGACGACGTGGCGAGCCAGGACGTCCTCAACGCGCTGGTCGAGGGCGGTGGCGAGCTGCTCGAGTCGGTCCGTCTCTTCGACGTCTACACCGGCGAGCAGGTGCCTGCGGGCCACAAGTCGCTCGCGTTCGCACTGCGGATGCGTGCTGACGACCGGACGCTGACCGAGGCGGAGGCCACCGCCGTACGCGAGGCCGCGGTCGCTCGTGCCGCCGAGGCCACGGGAGCCGTGCAGCGCGCCTGACTTCGGAGGGGACTCGTGGTGGGCACCCCGGATTGCACGTTCTTGCAGGGGTCTGCAAGTATGTGCACATGGCTTCCCTCACGATCGCCGTCGCAGGCGCGAGCGGTTACGCCGGTGGCGAGGTCCTCCGGCTGCTGCTCGCGCACCCGGAGGTGGAGATCGGTGCCCTCACGGCCGGTTCGAACGCAGGCTCCGCCCTCGGTGCGCACCACCCCCATCTGACGCCGCTCGCCGGCCGGACCCTGTCCGACACCACGCGCGAGGTCCTCGCCTGCCACGACGTGGTGTTCCTCGGGCTTCCGCACGGCGCCTCGGCCGCGGTCGCAGCCGACCTCGGCGACGACGTCCTCGTCGTCGACTGCGGCGCCGACTTCAGGCTGAGCGACCCCGCCGACTGGACCGCGTTCTACGGCGGCGAGCACGCGGGCACCTGGCCGTACGGACTGCCGGAGCTCCCCGGCCAGCGTGACCGCCTGGTGGGGGCCCGGCGGATCGCAGCGCCCGGCTGCTTCCCCACGGTTTCGACGCTGAGCATCCTGCCGGCCGTCGCCGAGGGGCTGGTGGAGCCCGACGTCGTCGTGGTCGCCGCCACGGGCACCTCAGGCGCCGGCAGGTCGCTCAAGCCGCACCTGCTCGGGTCCGAGGTGATGGGGCAGGCGTCGGTGTACGGCGTGGGAGGCGTCCACCGTCACACCCCCGAGATCGAGCAGAACCTCCGTCTCGCCGGTGCCCAGAAGGCTCGGGTGTCGTTCACGCCCGTCCTCGCGCCGATGTCGCGGGGGATCCTCGCCACCGTCAGCGCCCCGCTCGCCGCGGGAGCGGACGTCGACGCCGTGCGCGCGGCGTACGAGAAGGCCTACGCCGACGAGCCGTTCGTCCACCTGCTGCCCGAGGGCCAGTGGCCGCAGACCAAGGCGGTGCTCGGCTCGAACTGCGTCCACGTCCAGGTCGCCGTCGACACCCGGGTCGGGCGCGTCGTCGCCGTCGGTGCGATCGACAACCTCACCAAGGGCACCGCGGGCACGGCGATCCAGTCGATGAACCTCGCGCTCGGGCTCCCCGAGACACTCGGCCTCCCGCTGGTGGGGGTGGCCCCGTGAGCGTCACCGCACCCCAGGGCTTCCGTGCCGCCGGCGTGGCCGCCGGCCTGAAGTCGACGGGCGCTCCCGACGTCGCGGTCGTCGTCAACGACGGACCGACGTCGAGCGCAGCCGCCGTCTTCACCTCCAACCGCTGCAAGGCCAACCCCGTGCTCTGGAGCGAGCAGGCGATCCGCACCGGGAGCGCTCGGGCGATCGTCCTGAACTCCGGTGGCGCCAACTGCTACACCGGCCCCGAAGGCTTCGCGACCACGCACCGTACGGCCGAGGTCGCCGCCGAGCTGCTCGGCATCGCGCCGGTCGACGTCCAGGTCGCCTCGACGGGCCTGATCGGGCTCCTCAACGACCGGGACGCGCTGCTGGCCGGGGTCCGTACGGCGGTGGGCTCCCTCGGTGCCGACGGCGGGCCGGACGCCGCCCAGGCGATCATGACCACCGACACCCGGCCGAAGCAGGTCGTGCACGAGGGCGCCGGCTACACGATCGGCGGGATGGCCAAGGGGGCGGGCATGCTCGCACCGTCGTTGGCGACGATGCTCGTGGTCCTCACCACCGACGCGGTGCTGACTCCCGCGGAGTGCGACAAGGTGCTCCGCCACGCGACGGCGCTCAGCTTCGACCGGCTCGACTCCGACGGCTGCCAGTCCACCAACGACACGGTCCTCCTGATGGCGAGCGGCGCGTCCGGCGTCGAGCCGTCCGTCGACGACCTCGCCGTCGAGCTCGCCGACCTGTGCCGCGACCTCGCGCTGCAGCTGCTGTCCGACGCCGAAGGCGCCGACCACGACATCGCGATCGAGGTCGTGAACGCGGCGACGGAGGCCGACGCCCTCGAGGTCGGACGGGCGGTCTCCCGCAGCGCCCTGTTCAAGACCGCGATCTTCGGGCGCGACGCCAACTGGGGCCGGATCCTCGCCTCGGTGGGCACCACTGCGGCCGCGTTCGACCCCGCCGACCTCGACGTCGCGATCAACGGCGTCTGGGTCTGCCGCAACAGCGGCCCCGGTGAGTCACGGGACCTGGTCGACCTCGAGCCGCGGGCGGTCACCGTCCAGATCGACCTGAAGGCGGGCCCGGAGAAGGCGACGATCTGGACGAACGACCTCACGCAGGCGTACGTCCACGAGAACTCGGCGTACTCGTCATGACGGGCGTCGACGCCGGTGCGGGGATCCCCGCCCACTGGAAGCGCAAGACCGAGAAGGCCGCGATCCTCGCCGACGCGCTCCCGTGGCTGATGAAGTACCACGGCAAGGTCATCGTCGTGAAGTACGGCGGCAACGCGATGGTCGACGACGAGCTCAAGCGGGCCTTCGCCGAGGACATCATGTTCCTGCGGTACGCGGGCTTCAAGCCCGTCGTCGTGCACGGCGGCGGCCCCCAGATCTCGTCGATGCTCGACCGGCTCGGCATCGCCTCGGAGTTCCGCGGAGGCCTTCGCGTCACCACGCCGGAGGCGATGGACGTCGTCCGCATGGTGCTGGTGGGCCAGGTCGGTCGCGAGCTCGTCGGCCTCCTCAACGCGCACGGCCCGGTCGCGGTCGGACTGTCCGGCGAGGACGGCGGCCTGTTCACGGCGGTGCCGACCGGAGTCGTCGTCGACGGTGAGGAGGTCGACCTGGGCCTGGTGGGCGAGGTCAGCGAGGTACGCCCCGAGGCGGTGCTCGACCTCATCGAGGCCGGTCGCGTGCCCGTGGTGTCCTCGGTCGCGCCGGACGTCTCCGGGCAGGTCCACAACGTCAACGCCGACACCGCCGCTGCGGCGCTCGCCGTCGCGCTCGGAGCGGAGAAGCTCCTCGTCCTCACCGACGTGGAGGGCCTCTACCGGGACTGGCCGGAGAGCGACGACGTCATCGGCGAGATCGGCGTCGACGCGCTCGAGCAGCTCATGCCGAGCCTCGCGTCGGGCATGGTCCCCAAGATGGGGGCCTGCCTCAAGGCGGTCCGCGAGGGCGTGTCTCGCGCGACGGTCGTCGACGGGCGCGAGCCGCACGCCGTGCTGCTGGAGATCTTCACCGACGAGGGCGTCGGGACCCAGGTCCTTCCCGAGGCCGAGACCTTGATCCGTACGGCGCTGAGGAGGCAGGCGTGAGCAACCCGACGACGCAGCAGGAGTGGCTGGAGCGCTACTCCGAGTCGATGATGAACACGTTCGGTCCGCCGCAGCGCGTCCTCGTGCGCGGCGAGGGCTCGTACGTGTGGGACGCCGACGGCAACCGCTACCTCGACCTCCTGGCCGGCATCGCCGTGAACGTGCTCGGTCATGCGCACCCGGCCGTCGTCAAGGCCGTCTCCGAGCAGGTCGGCACGCTCGGCCACATCTCCAACTTCTTCGCCTCCGAGCCGCAGGTCACGCTCGCCGAGCGCCTGCTGGCGCTGTTGGGCACGGACGGCAAGGTCTTCTTCGCCAACTCGGGGACCGAGGCGAACGAGGCGGCCTTCAAGCTCTCCCGCCGGACCGGACGGACCCGTCTCGTGTCGGCGACCGGCAGCTTCCACGGCCGCACGATGGGAGCGCTCGCGCTCACCAGCAAGGAGGCCTACCGGGCTCCGTTCGAGCCGCTCCCGGGAGACGTCACGTTCGTCCCGTACGGCGACCTCGACGCGCTGCGCGACGCGGTGGACGAGACCGTGGCGGCCGTCGTGCTGGAGCCGCTGCAGGGCGAGGCCGGTGCGATCGATCCGGGAGCGGGATACCTCGCGGCTGCCCGGGAGATCACGGCAGCGCACGGCACGCTGCTGTGGATCGACGAGATCCAGACCGGCATCGGTCGTACCGGTGCCTGGTTCGCGCACACGGCCGAGGGGATCGTGCCCGACGTGGTGACGGTCGCCAAGGGCCTCGGCGGAGGGATCCCGATCGGCGCCTGCATCGCGGTCGGAGCGGCCGCCGATCTGCTCCAGCCCGGCAACCACGGCACGACGTTCGGCGGCAACCCCGTCGCCGCGGCTGCCGCCCACGCCGTTCTCGACACCATCGAGTCCGACGACCTGCTCGAGCACGCGACCGTCACAGGGGAACGGTTGCGCGGCGGGCTGGGCGACCACCCGATGGTCGCCGACACCTCCGGCGCGGGCCTGCTGGTGGGCATCGGCCTTCGGCAGCCGGTCGCCGCGCAGGTGCAGGCCGAGGTCCTCGCGCGTGGCGTCGTCATCAACGCCGCGGCGCCCGACCGGCTCCGGCTGGTCCCGCCGCTCGTCCTGACCGCCGAGCAGGCCGACGAGGCAGTCGCGGTGATCCGCGCCGTGCTCGACACCCACGCCCTGGCGTCGACGCCCGTCACGACCGAGGAGCCTCCCGCATGAGGCACTTCCTCCGTGACGACGACCTGACACCGGCCGAGCAGGCCGAGGTGCTGGACCTCGCCGACAGGCTCAAGGCCGACCGGTACGCCGCTCGTCCGCTCGCGGGCCCGCAGACGGTCGCCGTCATCTTCGACAAGGCGTCCACGCGCACCCGGATCTCCTTCGCGGTCGGCGTCGCCGACCTCGGCGGCAACCCGCTCGTGATCGACGCCGGCAGCAGCCAGATGGGACGCGGCGAGTCGGTCGCCGACACGACGCGGGTCCTCGAGCGGATGGTCGCGGCGATCGTCTGGCGGACTTTCGCCCAGTCCGGCCTCGAGGAGATGGCGTCGGTCAGCCGCGTCCCGGTCGTCAACGCGCTGAGCGACGACTTCCACCCGTGCCAGCTGCTCGCCGACCTGCAGACCGTGCGCGAGCACAAGGGCACGCTGGCCGGTCTCACGCTGACCTACGTCGGTGACGGCGCCAACAACATGGCGCACTCCTACCTCCTCGCGGGAGCGACCGCCGGCATGCATGTCCGGATCGGGGCGCCCGCGGCGTACGCACCACGTGCCGACGTGGTCGCCGACGCCGAGAAGATCGCCGCGAAGACCGGCGGGTCGGTGGCCGTGACGACCGAGGCGCTCGACGCGGCAGCAGGTGCGGACGTGCTCGCCACCGACACCTGGGTCTCCATGGGCCAGGAGGACGAGAAGGCGGAGCGCATCGCGACCTTCGGGGCGTACGGCATCTCGAGCGCCCTGCTCGCCGCTGCCGCCGACGACGCGATCGTCCTGCACTGCCTGCCGGCGTACCGCGGGCTCGAGATCGCCGGTGACGTCATGGACGGTCCGCTGAGCGTCGTCTGGGACGAGGCCGAGAACCGCCTCCACGCCCAGAAGGCCCTCCTGGTGTGGCTGCTCGAGCGGTCGGGACGCACGCCGTGAGCACCATCCCAGGCACCAAGGCCGCCCGTCAGCAGCGCATCGTCGACCTCCTGCGCACCCACGTCGTGCGGTCGCAGAACGACCTCGCCGACCTGCTCTCCGCCGACGGCCTGAACGTCACACCCTCGACGCTGTCGCGCGACCTGGTCGAGCTCGACGCCGTACGCGTTCGTCACTCCAGCGGAGGCCTCGTCTACGCCGTGCCCGCCGAGGGCGGTGACCGGACTCCTCGCCCCGCGGTCGAGTCGGTCTCGGCCCAGGCGAGGCTCGCACGGCTGTGCAACGAGCTGCTGGTCTCGGCCGAGGGGTCCGCGAACCTGGTCGTCCTGCGAACACCGCCCGGTGCAGCACAGTTCTTCGCCGCGGCGATCGACCACGCAGCACCGGGCAACCTTCTCGGCACCATCGCGGGCGACGACACCGTGCTCGTCATCTGCAAGGACCCCGTCGGGGGGCCGTCGGTCGCGGACGAGTTCCGTGCGATGGCGAGCCCCGTCCCGGTGGTCACGAACACCGACAGCACCATCCCAGGCCCGAGCACGCGCCTGGGCAAGGACAACAAGGAGACATCATGAGTGATCGGGTCGTACTCGCGTACTCGGGCGGCCTGGACACCTCGGTGGCCATCGGCTGGCTCGGCCAGGAGACCGGCGCCGAGGTCATCGCGGTCGCGGTCGACGTCGGCCAGGGCGGCGAGGACATGGACGTGGTCCGTGAGCGGGCGCTCGCCTGCGGTGCGGTCGAGTCGATCGTCGTCGACGCCAAGGACGAGTTCGCGGAGGACTACTGCCTGCCGGCGGTCCGGGCGAACGCGCTCTACCAGGACCGCTACCCGCTGGTCTCCGCGCTCTCGCGCCCGCTGATCGTCAAGCACCTCGTCGAGGCGGCGACGTACCACGGCGCCAACGTCGTGTCCCACGGCTGCACCGGCAAGGGCAACGATCAGGTCCGCTTCGAGGTCGGGACGAAGTCGCTCGCGCCGCACCTCACGGTGATCGCGCCGGTGCGGGACTACGCATGGACCCGCGAGAAGGCGATCGCGTACGCCGAGGAGCACGACCTGCCGATCGACGTCACCAAGAAGTCGCCGTACTCGATCGACCAGAACGTGTGGGGCCGCGCCGTCGAGACGGGTTTCCTCGAGGACATCTGGAACGGCCCGATCGAGGACCTGTACTCCTACACCTCCGACCCGGCGCAGCAGCGCGACGCCGACGAGGTAGTCATCGGGTTCGAGTCGGGCGCCCCCGTCGCGATCGACGGCAAGCCGGTGACGATGCTCCAGGCGATCCAGCAGCTCAACGAGCGCGCCGGCGCCCAGGGCATCGGCCGCATCGACATGGTCGAGGACCGCCTCGTCGGCATCAAGAGCCGCGAGATCTACGAGGCGCCCGGTGCGATGGCGCTGATCGCCGCGCACATGGAGCTCGAGAACGTCACCGTCGAGCGCGAGCTGGCCCGCTTCAAGCGCGGCGTCGACCAGCGCTGGGGCGAGCTGGCCTACGACGGCCTGTGGTTCTCGCCGCTCAAGCAGACCCTGGACGCGTTCGTGAACAAGTCGCAGGAGGCCGTCACCGGCGAGGTCCGGATGACGCTGCACGCCGGCAAGGCCACCGTGACCGGACGTCGCTCGGCCACCAGCCTGTACGACTTCAACCTCGCGACGTACGACGAGGGCGACACGTTCGACCAGAGCATGGCGAAGGGCTTCATCGAGATCTTCGGCATGTCGAGCACGTTGGCGAACAAGCGCGACCAGGCGCTGGTGGGGGAGTGACCGTGACCGGCGGGCAGCCCGAGGAGGTCCCAGGGGAGCGGTCCGCGCTGTGGGGCGGGCGTTTCGCGTCAGGACCGTCGCCGGAGCTGGAGGCGCTCTCGCGCTCCACGCACTTCGACTGGCGGTTGGCTCCGTACGACCTGGCGGGGTCGCGTGCGCACGCGCGGGTCCTCCAGCGGGCGGGCCTGCTCACCGACGACGACCTCACGGCGCTGCTCGCCGGCATCGACGCGCTGGAGGACGACGTGGCCTCCGGCGCCTTCACGGCCGACCCGGGGGACGAGGACGTGCACACCGCGCTCGAGCGCGGACTGGTCGACAGGCTCGGAGCCGAGCTCGGTGGGCGGCTGCGCGCCGGTCGGTCGCGCAACGACCAGATCGCCACGCTCGGCCTGCTGTACCTGCGCGACCACGGCCGTGAGATCAGCCGGCTCGTGCGCGAGCTCGTCGCGGCGCTCGCGGACCAGGCCGAGAAGCACCTCGGCGTGGCGATGCCGGGGCGGACCCACCTCCAGCACGCCCAGCCCGTCCTGCTGAGCCACCACCTGCTCGCGCACGCGTGGCCGCTGGTGCGCGACCTCGACCGCCTCGCGGACTGGGACGCGCGCGTCGCGGCCGGCTCGCCGTACGGGTCCGGTGCCCTCGCCGGCTCGTCGCTCGGGCTCGACCCGGAGCAGGTCGCGGCCGACCTGGGTTTCACAGGCTCGGCCCCGAACTCCATCGACGGGACGGCAGCGCGCGACTCCGTGGCGGAGTTCGCGTTCGTGACGGCGATGATCGGCGTCGACGTCTCGCGCCTCGCGGAGGAGATCATCGTCTGGAACACGAAGGAGTTCGGTTTCGTCACGCTGCACGACGGCTACTCCACCGGCTCGAGCATCATGCCGCAGAAGAAGAACCCCGACATCGCCGAGCTGGCGCGCGGCAAGGCAGGGCGCGTGATCGGCAACCTGACCGGGCTGATGGCGACGCTCAAGGGCCTTCCGCTCGCGTACAACCGCGACCTGCAGGAGGACAAGGAGCCGGTCTTCGACTCGGTCGACACGCTCGAGGTCCTGCTGCCGGCGTTCACGGGCATGGTCGCCACGCTCACGTTCCACACCGAGCGGCTCGAGTCGTTGGCGCCGCAGGGTTTCGCGCTGGCGACCGACATCGCCGAGTGGCTGGTGCGCGAGGGTGTGCCGTTCCGCGTCGCGCACGAGCTGTCCGGGGCGTGCGTCCGGGTCGCCGAGGCGCAGGACAAGGAGCTGTGGGACCTCACCGACGCGGAGCTCGCCGAGGTGTCGCCTCACCTCACCCCGGCCGTACGCGACGTGCTGAGCGTCGAGGGATCGATCGGGTCGCGGGACTCCCGAGGGGGTACGGCGCCGGCTCGCGTCGCCGAGCAGCTCACCGAGCTCCGCGCCCGCCTCACCTGACCGCGAGCCAACGCAGCCGTACGGCGAGTCAGCGGGCGCGGTAGCGGCGCTCGGGTCGGCCGGCGTCGCCGTACCGGAGCCGCACCTCGGCCGTTCCCGCGTCGACGAAGTGCTCGAGGTAGCGCCGGGCGCTCACGCGCGAGATCCCCACGGCCGCGCCGCACTCGGTCGCGGACAGCTCGTCGTGCTCGCTGAGCGCGTTCGCGACGAGCGCGGCCGTCTCGCGGCTGAGCCCCTTCGGCAGCGGGGGGCGGCTCGGCGCGGCGGGCGACGCTCCCGTTCCGAACGCGAGATCGATCTCTGCCTGGTCCGGGGGACGGGGACCCTCGGCGAGCGCCTCGGCGGCCTGACGGACGTGCTCGAGCCGCGCTCGCAGGTCCTCGTACGCGAAGGGCTTCACGAGGTAGTGCATGGCGCCGCCGTGCAGCGCCGCCTTCACCGCCTCCGCGCTGCGCTCCGCCGTGATGACGAGGACGGCCGGGTCGTGGCCGCCGGCGCGGATCTCGCGCAGGAGGCTGAGCCCGTCGCCGTCGGGGAGGTGGACGTCGAGGAGCACCACGTCGGGGTCGAGGCGCTCGACCGCCTCGAGCGCGTCCTTCGCGGAGTGCGCGGTGCCGGCGACGGCGAAGCCCTCCGTCCGCTCCACGAAGGCGGCGTGGATCCGCGCGACCATGAAGTCGTCGTCGACCACGAGCACGTCAAGCACCATGGCCGACAGCCTCCCGCACCGGCAGGTCGACGACGAACACGGCACCGTCCTGGTCCTCCACCCGCACCTCGCCACCCCGCTCGGAGCAGATCAGGCGCACGAGCGGCAGACCGATGCCTCGCCCGCCGAGCTCGGCCGGCTTCGTCGAGAAGCCGCGCACGAAGATCGCGTCGTGGAGGGCGTCCGGGACCCCGGGGCCGTTGTCCCGCACCTCGACGTGCAGGCGGTCACCCGTCGTGGTGAGCGTGACCGCGACCGTGGCCGCCGGTGTCCCGCGGGCCGCATCCGTGGCGTTGTCGACGAGGTTGCCGAGGATCGTGACGAGGTCGGCCGACGACCGGGGCTCCAGGACGGGGAGCACCGACCCGGGCACGATGCGGAGCGTCACGCCGACCTCCGCGGCCCGGCTCGTCTTGCCGATGAGGAGCGCGGCGACGGCGGGGTCGTCGACGTGCGCGGTCACGGTGTCGGCCACCTCCGTGCGGCGTTCGGAGACCGTGCCGATGAACCGGTCGACCTCGGCGTACTCGCCGAGCTGGACGAGACCCGAGATCGTGTGGAGCTGGTTGGAGAACTCGTGGGTCTGGGCCCGCAGCGTGTCGGTCAACGAGAGCGCGGTGCCGAGCTGGCTCTGCAGGGCGACGACGTCGGTACGGTCGCGCAGGGTGCTGACGGTCCCGATGCCCTCACCGCCGCTCGCCGCGTGGCGCTGGTTGACCACGAGGACCCGGTCGCCGAGGACGAGCGCGGTGTCCGTGCGGTCGACCGCTGCCCCAGCGAGGACCCGGGCGACGTCGGGCGGGAGACCGACGTCGTCGACGGG